>DOBT01000256.1:0-37951 GCA_003503675.1 Cyanobacteria bacterium UBA8530
GCCGCCGGTCAGGACGATCGCGTCGATCTTGCCGCCCGTGACGGCGGCGAGGGAGCAGATTTCCTTGGAAACCTGGTAGGCCATGGCTTCGTAGATAAGTTTGGATTTTTCGTCGCCGGCCCGGACGGCTTTTTCCACGGTCAGGCCGTCGTTGGTGTCGAGGNNCGACCGAGATCCCCCCGCCCAGGTGGGCGACGATGAAGTTGCTTTCCTCGTATTTTTTGTCGAGTTCCTTGGCGGCGCGGTGGGCGATCGCCTTCTGGTTGAGGGCATGGAAAATGGAGAGGCGCTCGAAACGGGGGTGTCCGGAAATCCTGGCCAGGGGCTCCAACTCGTCCACCACCACGGGGTCCACGATGAAGGCGGGAACGTTGACTTCCTTGGCGATCTGGTGGGCGATCAAGCCACCCAGGTTGGATGCGTGGTGCTTCTGGGGAAAGCGAAGGTGTTCGACCATCAAGTCGTTGACGAGGTAGGTGCCGCCTTCGACCGGTCGGATGAGGCCGCCGCGCCCCACCACCGCCTGGAAATCGAGAGAAATCTCTTTTTCTTCGAGGGCTTTCAGGATTTCTTCACGACGGAAGTCGTATTGATCGGCGATCGCGCCGAAAGAAGCGATTTTCTCCGAGGAATGCTTGATGTTCAGGGAGAAAATGTTCTTTTCATCCTCGAAGACGGCGATTTTGGTCGAGGTCGAACCGGGGTTGATTGCCAGGACGCGGAAGGCCATGATTTCTCCTTTGATCGATTTCCTGAAAGCAAGGTTTTTTCAATCCTTGAATTGTACGTAGAGTTCTTCGGCCAGGACTTCGAGTCGGCGGCAGAGGTTCCAGAAGCCGCCACCCTCGAGGACCTCTCCGTGGATGTCCTTGTCGATGAAGTTGATGACGCGCGGGGAAAGGTGTTTCGATTTCACGAGGCGGCAGGAAGGGTGAAGCAACCCCATTTCCTGGGCTTTGCCGGCCGCCAGATGGGCCTTCGAACCGAAGCAGACGAGCCATTTCTCGATGTGGCCGATCTCGGAGGCCAGGCGCCTGAGGTTTTCCGGGGCCAGGATCTCCTGGTCGCTTCCCTCGGTGCGCCCGCTCATTTTTTCGTAGAGGACGTTTGGATAGGCGTTGTCGACCGTGGCCTGTTCCCGGAAGGGCAGGAAGGTCAAGCCGCGGTAGCGCAGGATGGTGATGAGGATGGTCAGGTGCATGCCGGTCTTGCCGGCGGCGGGGCGTCCGGCCTTCTCTTCTTCCTGGCCGGGTGCCGAGAAGAGGTAGGCGACGTCCTGATCGATCCCCGGCTGGTAGTAGGGGGTGCTGAAATTCTTATCCATCCTCTTGGCCTCGGCAGCAGGGGGCCATGATGGCATCGCTCATGCCGTGGATGGCCAGCTTGTCGGCGGGACAGATGGTGGCGAGGATTCCACCCAGAACGGCCTTGCCGTTCTGGACGAAGTAGTAGGGGCAGAGGCGGGTCCGGCCCTCCATCTCCTCGATGGCCAGGTGGGAGAAGTCGAGATAGCGTGCTTTCGTTCTTTTCGGCTTGCGGTGCTCCTGCAGGAGGAAGGGGTTTTTGGGGAAAGAGGCGAGCGATTTTTTCAAGCTCTCTTCCCAGTCCTCGTTCGAGAGGTCCTTTCCGAAGGCCAGGCTGCGGCTTCCCCAGGCGATGTCCGAGAATCCGGAGGCCTTGATGACGTAGTCCCGCTCGCGTTTCTTGGTGTCGAGTAGGTCGAGCCAGTGGTGCAGGGGGCGTCCTCCCAGTTCGATCCCGGGAATGACGGCATGGGGCGGAACTTCGCGGTCGTCCAGGATCCAGGTGGGCGGAAGGAGCTTGGCCAGGAAATCGTAGGAATCCCCGAGCTCGCTTTGCCAGAAGGAGCGCAGGCGGGGGTGATGGAAGAGGGCGAAAAGCATTTTTTCTTCGAGAAAGGCCTTGAGCGGAGGGGTGATCCTTACCCGTTCCTTCTTGGCGCTGTAGAGGAAGAGTTCGGATTTGGGGACGTTCTTCAGGTCGAAGAGTTCGAAGAAGCGGTAAAGAACGGAGATTTCCTTGCCGTCCACGGAAAGTCCCTTTTCGCTGAAGTCGATCTGCTCGGGGCGCGCGACTCGGGTGGGGAAGCCGAGGGAGTTGAGTTCTTCGCCGAGAAAAACCATTTCATCCCAGTAGTCGTCGGCCTCCCGGGAGACCACGATGGCCAGGCCCGGGTTCGGGTTCAAGGCGGAAACCATGGCGATGAAGTTTTCCGCCATCCCGTTGGCGCCGCCGAGTACGTCGAAGCCCTCGCGCGAGTATTGCTTTCCGAGCCAGGCGGTGAAGCCGATGCCGCCCGGGACCGAGTCGAGCTCCGAAACCGCGAAGCCGTTCCCGAGGGGGAGGACGTCGGGGCGGATGACCGAAGGCAGGTCGTTCTTGAAGCGGTTCATCCGGCCGTAGTCGATCACTTCTGGCGGCTTGCCGAAATCGAGGTATTCCGCTATCCAGCCGGGAAGGCGGTTTTTGACGCTTTCTTGGTAGAGTTTGTTGGAAGCCCGGTAAAAAGCCAGGAGGTCATCGCCCAGTCGGAGGAAAAATTTTTCCTCTTCTTCCGAAAGGGGAAAGGGCTCGGGAGCGATGCGCCAGGGGGTTCGTTGTTGGGGGTGGGCCTCCCTTTTCGGCCCGAAAAGCGGGAGGGCGACCCTTTCATTGAGCCTCAGGCAGCGTTCCACTTCGATTGTGGCTACGTTGCTTTCCATCTCTTCACTTTTTTCCTAAAAGGCTTCGAGGCTCATCCTAGAAGACGTTGCCGCTCATCTTGATGGCGAAGAGGATGAGGGCGACGACGATGACGACGACCATCATGATTCCGAAGGAATTTCCGATCGATTCGCCTTCCATTCCTTCTTCCATCATGCCTTCTTCGTTGCCGATTCCCTCGATGTCTTCCGCCTTGAAGCCCTCGGTGGCGGTGGCAGGGGGAATGGTGACTCCGGTGAATTTCGGAGTGCCGAGGAAATCGGCCTTTTTTCCGGTGACCATGGGGGCACCGCAGTGTTTACAGAATTGACTCTCGTCGGAATAGCCGCAGCTTGGACAAATCATTGATCCCCTCAAATCAGGCAAAAATCGGAGCGAAGGAGGCGAAGGACGAAGGACTCAGAGTATATCAAATTTTCCGTTGTTGGGGGAGGCGGCGCGCTTTTGGAAGGTCCGGAAGAGGATGGCCCCCAGGCCCGCGGCGATCAGGAGCAGGGAAACGAACTGGGCCATCCGGATCACTCCGAAGAGCATGAGGGGGTCGGTGCGCAGGCCTTCGATGAAGAAGCGTCCGGTCGAATAAAGCATGAGGTAGAAGAAGAAGACGTTGCCCCTGGGTTGGCGGCCGCGCCTCAGCATGAGGAGCAGGAAGGTGAAGAGGCCCACGTCCCAGAGCGATTCATAGAGGAAGGTCGGGTGGAAGAGGGTGGTGTCGACCGGGAAGCGGAGAAGATCGGCGTATTCGGGCATCCGGAAGGGGGAGGCGATGTGGAGGCCCCAGGGAAGGAATTGGGGATTGCCGAAGTGCCAGCCGGTCGGCCACCAGGATGGCCAGAGGGCGGGAGCTCCGTAGGCCTCGTTGTTGAAGAAGTTGCCCCAGCGTCCGATGCCCTGTCCGAGAATGAGGGAGGGGCTGAGCATGTCGAGGTATTTCCAGAAGGAGAGCCGGTACTTGCGGGTGTAGAAGAAGAGGGCGGCCATGGCGCCGATGATGCCGCCGTGGATGGCCAGGCCCCCGTGCCAGGTGGCGAGAATCTCCAGGGGACGGCTGCTGTAGTAGGACCAGGAAAGGGCGACGTAGTAGAGGCGGGCTCCGAGGATGCCGGCGAGGGCCCCGTAGAGGGCGATGTTGTAGATGTGTTCCGGGTCCTCCCCCATGCGCTTGGCCTGGTAGCGTCCCAGGTTCGTGCCGATCACGATGGCCATGAGGATCATCAGGCTGTACCAGTGGATGGCCAGGGGGCCGATTTGCAAGGCGACGGATTTCATTTCTTTTCCTTCCTGGACGGGCACCCCATTATAGCAAAAAGGAAGGCGGACCGGCCTCCCTTCCAGCTCTCCGCTTTATTCGACGGCGATGGCCGCGACCGGGCAGCTTTCCGCGGCATCGGGGCAGCAGCCGGCCGCATCGCAGTCGGCGCCTTCGATCACGTGGGCGAGGCCGTCGCTCTCCATCCTGAAAACCTGGGGGCAGATCCCCTCGCAAGCGCCACAGCCGATGCAGAGGTTCAAGTCAACGATGGCTTTCATTTTCCTACTCCTTTAAAAATCAATAGAGTCGAGAAATTTCGAGAGTTCGAGAAATTTTAACCCTTTCCCCTGCCTTCCACAAGAGCGAGGGTTATTGACAATGAAAATTAATGAAATAACATTGAGGAGATTCGCCCTTTTACTTAAGGAGGAAAAGATGGAGATCCGCAAAGCCCTGCTCGCCCTGATGGTCGTCCTGATCGGTTTCGCCCCGGCTTCGCCGGCCCTGGCCCAAAAAGCCGGGATGCACCGGGGAATGACGAGCATCGGTCATAACTGGCAGAAGTTCGACCTCAGCAAGGAGCAAAAAGCCAAAATCGATTCCATCGAGAAGAGCTACGGGGAGAAGTGGAAGAACGCCCGCGCCCAGGTCATGGCCAGGATGAAGGAGTGGATGGACCTCTACAAGAACTCCAAGGTCGACGATGCCACCCTCCGCAAGGCTCACGAGAAGGTGGAGGAGGCCCGCCGGGAGATGATGAAGGTCCATGTCGACTACCGGATCGCCGTGCGGGACGTCCTCACCCCGGCCCAACGCACCAAGTACGCCGAGGAGAAGATGGGCAGGGGAGATCGAAGCAAGCGCATGAACCATCCCTGCGAGGAGTGCGGAATGGAATAGGGCGCCATCGCCGCGGGTCCTCCCCTTGTGCAAAACCATGCCCCTGAAGCTGCGGGTTCTCCATTTCGAATGAAGCCCCCCCCTTATTCAAAAGGGATAATGTTCTCGTTCATTTGGGGGAACCCGTAGGGCTCCCTTGCGAGGTGGGATATGAGAGCGATTGCTTCTGTCATCATCCTGATGAAGGAAGAGAGCTGCGGGCTTCGGGACGTGCTCGCGGCGGTGTTCGCGCAGGAATACAAGGACATCGAGGTGATGCTTTTGAGTTCCTTGCCTATCCCCGAACTCCCGCAAGAGTATCCGCTGGAGGTCATCCGTGCGGCGAAGAACTTTCCGGGCAAGGCCCTGAACCAGGCCTTCGCGCGAGCCAAGGGGGACTACCTGGTGGTCCTCGATGCCCGGGCCCTGCCCCGCAACCCTCGCTGGCTGCATTCCCTGCTCGGTCATTTCCTCGACAAGGAGGTCGCGGCCGTGGGAGGCTGGGGCTGCGATCCGGAGCGGATCTCCTTCCCTCAGACCTCCTACCGGCTCGACCTGGCGGGATTCCTTGCCGATCCCGAACTCGGCCTCTCCAACGTCTGCTGCGCCTACCGCCGGGAAGTCTGGGAGCGACACCCTTTCCGCGATTCCCTGAAGCAGTGCGAGGATAAGGAATGGGCCTTCCGGGTTCTCAAGGAAGGCCAGGTCGTGGTCATGGAATACGCCGCCACGGTCTATTACATTCCTCCCGAGGCGCCTCCCGGGGAGGCCGCCTTCCGACAGTATTGGGAAAAGAACAAGGCCTTTTCCTCCTTCCTGAACCGAAATGCCCTGGATCCCTGGGAGTACGGAAAAAAAGTCTTCGGACAGGCCTGGAGAAAGCGGGATCCCTCCCTGCTGCGCCGGGGGGTCAGGGCCTACCGTCTTTCCCGTCGCTTGAACTATGAGATGGGCGACCTGGCCAGCATCTGCAAGGCGAGAGTCCGTTTTTTCAAGGGCCTGGATTTCCTCCAGCATCCCTGAGGAAAACTCCTTGTTCAAAGGCGGTGGCCATGTTATCCTTTGCGGAGCCCCATCGGGACCGTGAGATCGGCTTCGTTTTTTGACCAACTCCTAACGAAGGGGAGCCCCACTTTGGCGGCGGCCGTAGACTGCCCTTGCAGGCAGAAACGATAAACCGTCAGGAAGGCTCCCACCTGCTAAAGAAGCAGGTCCAAAAACCCCTGATCTACGCCTCGATGGGGTTTCAATTATCTTGTGCTAGAATGGTTCCATGGAAGCCTTCGACGTCGATCTACCCACTCTACAAGCCACCAATCGCCTGGGAGAATGCATCGGGCGCTTCGCCCTGCCCGGCGACGCCCTCCTCCTGATCGGCGAACTCGGCACCGGAAAGACCACGCTCACCCAGGCAGTCGCCCGTTCCCTGGGCATCCTGGACAAGGTGGTCAGCCCCACCTTCACCCTCGTCAACGAATACCGGGAGCACGCCTCCGATAGCCCCAAGCAGTTTCCCCTCTTCCACTTCGACCTTTATCGCCTGGAATCCGCGCAAACCGATGAACTGGGCCTTTGGGAGTACTGGGAAGGAAACCGGGGGCTGGTGGTGATCGAGTGGGCCGAGAGGCTTTTGGACCATCCGGACGACTTCCTGGAAGTCGAACTTTTCCACGCGGGCGAGGAGCGCAGAGCCCGGCTGATTTCCCACGGAGAGCGCTCTTTTGCCTGGCTGAAGGAGATCGTTTCATGCTGGTCCTAGGCATCGATACCGCGACCGATACCCTCGCGCTTTCTCTGGCCGACGGGGGGATTTCCCTGGGTACCCTCACCCTGGGCGGAGCGAAGGACAGGAGGCCCAGGGAGCACGCCGAGAGCCTGCTTCCGGCCATCGACTCCCTCTGCAAACTGGCCGGCTTCTCTCCTTCGGACCTCGACGGAATCGCCGTCGTCAAGGGACCGGGCGGTTTCACCGGGATACGCACCGGCTTGACCGTGGCCAAGACGGTCGCCCAGGCCCTCGATATCCCCCTGGTCGGAATCCCCTCCCTCGAAGCCTTCGTTCATGCCTATCCCGGCATCGGCTTGATTTCCCCCCTCTTGGACGCCCGGCGCGAGGAGGTCTTCGCGGCTCTCTTCCGCAAGACCCCGTCCGGCATCGAAACCCTCGTCGAGAGCGCGCACTTTTCTTTGGACCAGTGGAAAGAGGCCTTGTCCGGATACGGGGAAGAGATCCTTTTCATCGGGGAGGGAGCCGTGCGCTACGGGAACAAGCTGGCCGCCCCGGGCCGCGTTCCCCTGGGCTTCACGGGCAGCAACCTGGCCATCCTCGGAGAAGAGAAGCTCGTCGCCGGGCTTCGCGACGATCCCCTTTCTTTGGCCCCGGACTACCAGCGGCTCCCCAGCATGGTGGTGGCCTGGAAAAAGAAACAAGACGAGCAAGAGAATAAAGACAAGAAAGACGAAAAGATTTCCCCATGAGAGAGAACGAGATGATTTTCCTCATCGAACCGATGGAGGAGAAGGACTTGGAACAGGTCGTCGCCATCGAGCGCCTGTGTTTCGGCGATCGCTGGTCGGTCAACGCCTTCCGCAACGAGCTCGAGAACGCCACGGGGTCCTACTTCGTGGGCAAAGAGGGGGAAAAGGTCGTCGGTTTCGCCGGCTACTGGCTCATCCTCGAGGAAGCCCACATCACCACCATCGCCGTCCACCCCGATTTCCGGGGGCGTCACTACGGGGAGCGGTTGCTCCTGAAACTGATCGAGGACGCCATGTCCAAGGGCGCCAAGTGGATGACCCTCGAAGTCAGGGTCTCGAACAAGGAAGCGCAGGGCCTCTACGGGAAGTACGGCTTCCAGTCCCTGGGAAGGCGCAAGGGCTATTACCAGGACAACGGCGAGGATGCCCTGGTGATGTGGACCGAGAACTTGTGGCAACCGGAGTACCGCCGCAGGCTGGAAGCCTTGATCGCAAAAATCGAAGAGGCTTGAAATGAAAAAAGGGGCGCTGATCGCCTTGGCCTCCCTGAGCACCCTCTTTCTTTGCTTTTTCTGTTTTGCCTGCTTCGGAGAGAAAAAAATCGAGAAGCGTCGCCTGATCTTCTGGCATTCCATCGAGGCTCCCAAGACCGGAGCCCTGCTGAAGAGCCTGGTCGAGGTCTATAACCAGCGCCACCGGGATGTCGAGGTGGTCCCCGTCATGGCCGGAAAGCAGGATCGCATGCTGGTTTCGATCCTCGGAACGGCCGTCAGCCGGGAGGGACCGGATTTGATCTGGGCCTATCCCGCCTTGACGGCGCAGCTGGCCGATTCGGGGAACGTCATTCCCCTCGACGCCTATTTGCAGGACAAGGACTTCGATTCCTCCGCCCTTTTTCCCATCCTCTGGGGAGAGACCGCTTTTCGAGGCAAGACCTGGGGGCTTCCCTTCGACACCAACAGCCTCGCCATCTTCTACAACCGCCGCCACTTCCGGGAAGCCGGGGTTTCGATCCCGAGCAACTGGAACGACTTCCGCCGGGCGGCGAGGAAACTGAGCCGCGACCTCGATCACGACGGAAAAACCGACCGCTACGGCTTCATGATCCCCTTCGGACGCGAGGAATGGGCGGTGTGGAGCTGGGAAAGCCTGCTCTGGCAGGCTGGCGGGGACCTCTTCGAAGGGGAAAAACCCGCTTTCGATTCCCCGGCCGGGGTCAAGGCCCTCGGCTACTGGCAAGACCTCCTGAAGGACGGCAGCGCCATCCTCTCGAGGCCCGAAAAGGGAGCCGATCCTAGTGACCTCCTGCAAGGCAAGGTTTCCATGTTCCTGAGCGGCTCCTGGTCCATGTCGGAGCTTCCCCGCAGTCAATTCGGGGTCTTTCCCTTGCCGCGGGACCGCTTCGCCGTGACCAACATCGGGGGGGAGGCCCTGTTTCTCCTGAAGAGAGGGGAAGACCGGCAGAGAGCGGCCTGGGATTTCGCCAAATATCTCGTCAGCCCCGAGTTTCAGACGGCCTGGGGCATCCGCTCGGGCTACCTGCCCGTGAACAGGAAGGCCCTCGAGTCACCCGCTTACCAACGCCACCTTTCCCGCCACCCCGCGGCCAGGGTTTTCCTGAACGGCCTGGAGTACGGCCGGGTTCGGCCCAGCCATCCCTCCTACCCCATGGTTTCTTCGACGCTCGGGGAAGCCCTCCGCAAGGCCCTTTCGGGAAAGACGCCGCCGAAAAAGGGNNATTCGGACAAGACGCCGCCGAAAAAGGCCCTCGAAGAAGCCCGCCGTACCGTCGAACTTCACCTCGGCCTGAAAGAAAACGAAAAGCCGAAAGCCCTCAGTGGGAAAAAATAAAGAAGACCGGGATCTCCAGGGCGATCAGGATGATGACGATCAGCTCCATGATGGTGGCCCGGGAAGTGTTGACCTGGTCGATGAGCATCCCGTAGATCTGGTGGGCCATCTTCAGCTTTTCGTCGAGGCTGTCCTCCCATTCCCGCAGGCTCAGGCGCCTTGAGATCGAGCGGTAGATACGGGCGGAATAGAGGTCTCCGGTGAGCTTGAGGGCGTTCTCGATCTGGTCCCTCAGTTCGATGACGTCCACCGTGAGGGCCATGAGTTTCTGGGAAGCCAACATGAAGTGCCCGCCCCGCCAGAACTCCCACCAGTGGGGGATGACCTGGGCGGTGTCGTAGATTCGGTCCATCTCCCGGTCCATGAGGCCGTCGTAGTAGCGCAGTTCGAGCAACTCCGAGTTGGCGAACTCCAGGACGTCGATGTGCTCGCTCGACCCTTCCCGATCGTAGATGAAGGAAGTGTTCCAGTTCACGATGGCCAGGTCGTCCTGGTAATAGGAGATGACCTCGCGCAGGGCTTCGCTCTGCTCGGCTCGGCTGAGCGGCTTCTTTTCCCCCCGCAGGATCTGGGCCAGCATCACCCGTTGCTCCTCGAGCAACTGTTCCGCCTGAATGTCCTCGTCGAAGCGCTGCACGTAAAAAACCAGGTAATCCTCCATGAGATTGGTGTGATGCGGCTTGATGAGCGCGGGGGCGAATTGGGGGCGTATTCCTTCGAGCAAGTGCCTGCTGCTGGCTTCCAGGGAAGAAGAGCCGGAAAGAAGAACCGATAATTCGAGCATTTCCTCCAAGGTGGGCGGGGCTTTCAGGGAGAGGGCAAGGCTGATGACTCCGAAATCGAAGGCCTTGACCTTCAGGGTGAAAACAAGGTCCTTTCCGCAGAGGGGCAGGAGCACTTCTCCCAGTTCCCGAACCAGGGGAGGGTTGGCGAACTGGAGGTATTCCGGCGAGGGGCGCCGGGAGACGAGGCGGGAAACCGTGGTGTTTTCACCCCAGGAAGCCTGCAGCAGCTTGAGGTCGATGGTGTCGGAGACTTCGTAGAGGTGAAAAGCGACGATGTTTCCCGTCAATATCCGCATTGAGGCCTTCTTTCAAAGTTTTCCCCTAATGTAGCACCCCAGGCCGACCCGTTTAAAGGATTTTTTTTCGGGCATAGGAAAATCATGAACACCCATTCCCATGCCTTCTTCACCTACGCAGCCCTTCAGGGCCATCCCCAGGCGGGATGGGCCGTCCTCGGCGCGGCCTTCCCCGACCTGCTTTTCTTTTTGGCCTGCCCCGTCAACGCCGCGCTCAAGGGGATCGGCTTCAAGGCCGCCCATCAAGCCACCCACCAGAACAAGGTCCTGCACACCCTGGTGGAGTGCTGCCATTCCTTTCTTTTCCTTTCTTTGGTGAGCGCTCTTTTTCTGCTGGTCTTTCCCCAGGGGCTCATGTTCTGCTGGGGTTGGCTTTCTCATCTCATGATCGATTTCTTCACTCACCATGGGAGCGGGCATCCCCCGCTCTTTCCTCTTCACCGCTGGAAGTTCAAGAGCCCCATCTCCTTTTACGAACCCGCGCAGCACGGCTATCCCTTCATGGCGATCGAGCACCTCGCCATCCTGGCGCTCACCTCTCTTTGGCTCCTGAAGGGCGGCTTTCAGCCTTCCCTTGTCGCCCGATTCCTCGAGGCCTGGCATTTTCCCCTCCTGGGCGCCCTGTTTTTCCTGCTTTCCCTAGCTCTGATCGCCTTCTTCCGCCAAAGAGAGCCCCTGCCTTCCGCGTGAATTCGAAAACAATTCGCTTCATCGGGCATGAGCCTTTTCCCCCCGGCTCCTTGGCATCCCCATGGAGCCCTTCCCTGCTTGTGATATAATTTTTGGGAATATTTAGAAGGAGAGGTTTTTTGATGCAACTCTTCCGGAGCGAAAAAGGCTTTCATTGGGTCTTTTTAGCTCTTTTTTGCGCGCTCCTCGGTGCCGCCCCGGCCCTGGCCGTAGAGAAGGCCACCCCCAGTATCCCGGTCCCCTCGGCCTCGCCCGCAGTCGCCGAGCCGAAGATCAAGGTGACGGATATCGCCGTCCGTGGCAACAAGAGCGTTTCGTCCGAAACCATCCTCCTCTCGATTCCCATCCGGAGGGGGGACGAGGTGACGCGCCAACAGATCGTCGAGAGTCTCGAGCGGATCTACGGTCTCGGCCTCTTCATGGACGTGCGGGCGGGAACGGAACCCACTCCGGGCGGGGAGCGCCTGATCTTCAACGTGGTCGAGAATCCTCCCCTGGAAGGGGTGTCCATCAAGGGGGCCACGGTCTTCAAGGCGGAAGATCTGCAGAAATTCTTCCTTCCCCAGGTCGGCAAGACCATGAACTTCAAGGAAGTCCAGAAGAGCATCAAGGAAATGGAAGCCAAATACCACGAGGCGGGCTACGTCCTGGCCCGCGTCGGCGACGTCCAGATCCAGCCCGGCGGAATCCTCGAATTGAAGGTGGGCGAAGGTCGCCTCGAGAGCATCAAGCTGGCGGGCCTGGAAGAAACCCAGGACTACGTCGTGCGCAGGGAATTGACCCTCAAGCAGGGTGACGTCTTCAACCTCAACCGCATGTCGGACGACCTTCGCAGGGTCTACAACCTCAACTTCTTCGAAGACATCGGTCTCAAGTACGAACCGGGGACCACGCCCGACAGCGTGGTGGTGGTGGTCAACCTGAAGGAGAAGCAGACCGGGCAGTTCAACATGAGCGCCGGTTGGAGCACCCGCGACGGACCGCTGGGGATGTTGAGCCTTCGCAAGGACAACTTCCTGGGCCGGGCCCAGTCGGTCGGTGCCGATCTCACCGTGGGCGGCCTCCTCGACCCGAAGTACCGCAACGTCACCACCGAACTGAACTACTTCAACCCCTGGATAGACCAGGAGCACACCTCCCTGGGGCTTTCCGGCTACGCCCGTCGCTACAACAACTTCTACGGTCTCTTCAACAACCCGGACGGGACGATCGGCAAGGGCTTCATCGAGGACCGCCGGGGCGGGATGATCTCGATGGGGCGCCCCCTCTTCGGGGATCCCGTCACTTCCACCTGGGCCACCTCCCTGCGGCTGCGCGGGGAACGCATCGGGATCTACCAGTTCAACCCGACGGATTGGCGGGTGACCGAACCCCTCCAGGCGGCCTCCTCGACGGGGACCGGCTGGGACACGGCCTATTCCGCCGCTATTTCCCTGAAGCAGGACACCAGGGACTACGTCCTCAACCCGAACAAGGGCTGGTTCAACAACTACACCGTGGAGCAATACCTTCCCTTCGGCGACCTCCACTTCACCCGCTTCCAACTCGACGTCAACAACTACCAGCCCATGCCCTTCCTCAAGGACAACACCTTCGCGGTGGGCCTGAAGACCGGGACGAATTTTTCCACCTCCCAAAATTTCATCCCCCCCTACGAACGCTTCTATTCGACGGGCAACAATTTGATTCGGGGCTGGGACGAAGCGCAGTTCAGCGGCAACTCCTTCGCGCTCGGCTCGGTCGAGTGGCGCTTCCCGATCGTCAACGTTCTCTCCGGGGTGGCCTTCGCCGACAGCGGTCTTTTCTGGGACCAAACCAGTTCGAGGGAGCCCTTCGCCTGGAATCGCACCCGCTCCGGCTACGGGCTCGGCATCCGCGTCAACACCCCCATGGGGCCGCTGCGCCTCGACCTGGGCACCAACGGTCGTGACGGCTTCAAGCCGCACTTCTCCATCGGTCAGAAATTCTAAAAAAGAGATAGAAAGGAACCCGCTCCCCCATGAAAAAGATCGCCCTCGCCCTCGCCATCGTCTGCCTGCTGGCGCCCTCCGCCCTGGCCTATACCGTCGGCACCGTCGACACCGCCCGCGTCTTCCGCGACGCCCGCAGCATCAGCCAGGCTCAGGCCGAGGTCCGAAAGGAAGAGGAGAAATACCAGAACGAGTTGGCCGAGCGCCAGAAGAAGCTCGAGGAAAGCCGCAAGACCATGAAGGAGGAAGAACTCGAGAAGCTTCGCTCCAAGTACACCACCGAACTCGGTCAGATGAGGGAGCGCGCCCAGAAACTCAACGCCCAGCTTTCCCAGAAGGTCAAGGGAATGGTGGAAGTGGCCATCCGGCAGATAGCGGCCCAGAAGAAGCTCGATCTGGTGATCGACAAGCAAGCCGTCTTCTTTGGAGGTCAAGACATCACCCCCGAAGTGATCAAGAAACTGAACGGAAAATAGATTCCTTGCCCAAAGCAAAGAAGGCTTTCAGCTTAAACGAGATCGCCCTGGCCTTTGACCTTCAGGTCAGGGGCGAGGGGGATTTCCTCGTGCGCGGGATCGCCAACCCCGAAAAGGCGAGGCCGGAGGACCTGGTCTTCCTGGTCGAATCGAACTTTCTCGACAAGATCGAGAAAACCGAGGCTCTCGCTTACGTCGGGCGTCCAGGCGACTTCATCGAAGGCAAGCACCAGATCCTCGCCGACAACCCCCGCCTCGCGATGGCCCGGATCCTTTCGCTCTTCGTTTCCCCGCACCCTACCGGCATCCATCCCGGCGCCGTCGTCGAGGAAGGCGCGGAAATCAAAAGTGGGGTCGCCCTGGGAGCTCATTGCTTCGTGGGGAAGGATTCTGTTGTCGGGAAGAACACCGTGCTCTATCCCAACGTGACGATCGGCCGCGACGTCTCGATAGGGGAGGACTGCCTCTTCTACCCCGGGGTGGTCGTTCGGGAAGGCTGCGTCATCGGCAACAAGGTCATCCTTCAGCCGGGAGCGGTGATCGGTTCGGACGGCTACGGCTTCTTGCCCCAGGGAGGCCACCACTTCAAGATCCCCCAGGTGGGCAACGTGGTGATCGAGGACGACGTCGAGATCGGCGCCAACACGGCGATCGACCGGGGTACCATCGGTTCCACCCTCATCAAGCGGGGCACCAAGATCGACAACCTGGTACACATCGCCCACAACGACCTCATCGGCGAGGACGTGCTCATCGTCTCGCAGACGGGGATCTCGGGCAGCGTCGAGGTGGGGGATCGCTGCACCCTGGCCGGTCAGGTCGGCATCGCCGGGCACCTCAAGGTGGGTTCGGACTGCCTGGTCCTGGCGAGGAGCGGGGTGACGAAAGACCTTCCTTCCCGCTCGGTGGTTTCCGGTTTCCCCGCCAAGCCTCATCGCGAGGAACTGAAGGGGAAGGCCGGGTTGGGGCGCCTGCCCGGGAAGCTCGTAGAAATCGAAGCCCGCCTGGCCGAGCTGGAGAAAAAAGCTTTTTTGGAACTTTAGGAAGGGGAAAGGCGTCCAAAAAAAGGAGCCTGGAATCTCCGCCCACTTCCGAATTGGTGCATCGGTTACAGAAAGGCCATCCGAGCTGGGGTAGAATCGGTCCGAAGGGTATTCAGCAGGAGAAAACCGTACCCAATGAATAGGCAACATCAGCGCACGCTGCGATCCCCGATCGAACTCCGCGGCATCGGTCTCCATTCCGGAAGGCCCGTGTCGGTGACCTTGCTCCCCGCCGAAGCCGACCGGGGCATTACCTTCGTGCGCCGGGACCTGCCCGGTCTTCCCTCCATTCCCGCCCTGGCCGAATACGTTTCGGACACCACCCTCTCCACCACCCTGAGCCTCGGTCCCGCCAGGGTACAGACCGTAGAGCACGTCATGGCCGCTCTGGCCGGCCTGGCGATCGACAACGCCACCATCCTGGTCGACGCCGCCGAGATGCCCGTCCTCGACGGCAGCGCCCTGCCCTACGTCACCGCCATCCTCCAGAAGGGCATCCAGTTGCTGAGGATCCCGCGTCGCTTCCTCGAGATCCACGAGCGCATCGAGATCCAGTCGGGCGATCGCAAGGTGATTTTTCAACCGAACAGCCTTGGCGCAAGCGTAACCTACGTGGTAGACTACCATCATCCCCTCGCGGGGCCCCAGTTGTTCGAACAATCGGTCGATCCGGCCGATTTCGCCGCCGAGATCGCCCCGGCGCGGACGTTCTGCTTCCTGAAAGACGTGGAATGGATGCAGGAGAACGGCTTGGCCCTTGGGGGGAACACCGAAAACGCGGTGATCATTTGCAACGACGGCTACTCGACCCCGCTCCGCTTCATCGACGAGTTCGTCCGGCACAAGGCGCTGGACCTCATCGGGGACCTGGCCCTCATTGGAATGCCCTGGCGCGGCCAGGTGATCGCCGTTCGGGCCGGACATTCTTTGCACACCAAACTGGCTTCCCAGTTGCGTGCGGCGGTTTACGGGAGGAAGGAAGCCATTGCCTACGCTAGCTGAGGCCAAAATGCTCGATATCGAAGAGATCATGAAGGTGCTTCCCCACCGCTACCCCTTCCTTCTGGTCGACCGCATCCTCGAACTCGAACCGGGGAAAAAAGCCGTCGCTCTCAAAAACGTTTCCGTCAACGAACCCCAGTTCACCGGCCATTTTCCCGGGCGTCCCATCATGCCCGGGGTTTTGATCGTCGAGGCCCTGGCCCAGGTCGCCGGCATCGCCCTCCTCCGGATGGAGGAGTACCATGGCAAGCTGGCCCTCATCGTCGGCATCGACGGGATGCGCTTCCGCAGGCAAGTCCGCCCAGGTGACCAGCTGATCCTTTCCGCCGAGCTTCTCAAGGCCAAGGCCGCCATCGGCCGGGTCCGCGTGGAGGCCAAGGTCGATAACCAGGTGGTGGCCGACGGCGAACTGCTCTTCTCCCTGGTGGACTAGCCGCGATGATCGAAGTCCACCCGCAAGCCGTCATCCACCCTTCTTCCCATCTCGGGGAAGGGGTCCGCATCGGTCCCTACGCCGTGATCGGCGAGAACTGCCGTATCGGCGAGGGAACCGTTCTCGGTCCCCATGCCGTGATCGAACCCAACACCACCATCGGGAGGTTCTGCACCATCGCCTCCGGCGCCGTGATCGGGGGAATTCCCCAGGACCTCAAGTACCAGGGCGAAGAGACCTACACCTCGATCGGCGACCGCAACGTCATCCGCGAGTGCGTCACCATCAACCGGGCCACCGGGGCCGGGCAGGAAACCCGCATCGGCAACGACAACCTCTTGATGGCCTACGTGCACATCGCCCACAACTGCGTCATCGGCGACGGAGTCGTCATCGCCAATTCCTCCCTTTTGGCGGGCCACGTCGAGATCGAGGACTTCGCCGTGATCGGGGGGGCCTGCGGCATCCACCAGTTCGTCCGGGTCGGGAAGATGGCCATGGTCGGCGCCATGTCCAAGATCGTCCAGGACTTGCCCCCCTTCCTTCTTTGCGACGGCAACCCCCCCACGGTCTTCGGGCCCAATTCCGTCGGCCTCAAGCGAAGGGGCCTCTCCACCGAGGTCAGGATGGAGATCAAGCGGGCTTTCAAGTTGCTCTATCGCGACTCCCTCAACCTGAGCCAGGCCATCGAGAAGATCCAAGAGCTACAGGCCTTTCCCGAAATCCTGCATCTCCTGCACTTTCTCGAAAAAACCGAGCGCGGCCTGATCGGGATCGCCAAGCATAGGGCCTGCCTGGAGGCCAAGGATTGAGCCTGATCTTCCTGGCCGCGGGTGAAGTGTCCGGCGATCGCCACGGTGCCTGCCTCGCTCGCGAGATCCTCGCCCTCGAGCCCGATTCCCACCTGGTGGGATGGGGCGGCGAAGAAATGCAAAAGAGCGGGGTCGAGATCCTCGCCGATCTGACTCCCCTCAGCGCCGTCGGCCTGCTCGAGCAGCTGCCGGGACTTTCCTCCTCCCTCCGCGCCCTCGCGGAAGCGAAAAAATTCTTCAAGGAAAAGAAACCCGACGTGGTGGTGCTGATCGACTACCAGGGCGCCAACATGAAGCTCGCCCGCTATGCCAAGCTCTTGAAGATTCCGACCGTCTACTACATCGCTCCCCAGGAATGGATCTGGGGCTTCAAGAGCGGGGCGCGCAAGGTGGCCGAAAGCGTCGACGTCATCCTCGCCATCTTCGAGCAGGAAGCCAAGGTCTACCGCGAGGTGGGCGGCTGCGTCGGTTTCGTGGGCCATCCCCTCCTGGACCAGGTCCCCAACGGCTCCCAGAGGGCCAGGATCGGACGGGAACTGGGGCTCGATCTCAAGGAGCCCATCCTCGGATTGCTTCCCGGCAGCCGGAAAAACGAGGTCAAATCCCTTTTGCCGATCATGCTGAAGGCGGCCGAGAAGCTGAAGGAAGAATTTCCGACCATCCAACCCGTCATTCCGATAGCGAGCGCTTTCCTGCGCCCCCTGATCGAAGAGGCTTTAGCGAATCTTCCTTTCAAGGTCTGGACCACCGAGACCTCCGGGATGGGGCTCATCCAGTCTTGCGACGTGGCGATAGCCGCCTCGGGAACGGCCACCCTGGAGGCGGCCATCGTCGGCACCCCGGTCGTGGCCGCCTACAAGATCTCCCCCTTGACCGAGATGGTCGCCCGCCGGCTGATGAGGTCCCCCTACGTCACTTTGCCCAACATCCTCACCGGGCGAAAGATCGTGCCGGAATTGCTGCAAAAGGAGGCGAATCCCCTGCGAATGGCGCAGGAGGCCGCCTCCCTGCTCGGAGATCCCCGGCTTCGCCAGGAAATGCTGCGCGAGTTCTCCCTCCTGAGGAATCAGCTCGGTCGCCCCGGCGCCGCCCAGAGGGCCGCCAAGATTGTCCTTGAAACGAGGAAAAAATGAGAGCGTCGGTCGCCTGTATGTCTTGCCCCTCCTACCAACAGGAGGTCGTGAAAAAAGCCGTCAACGAGGCCCTGGAGGCCATCGGAGGCATGAAAAAGTTCGTCAAGCCGGGCGACAACGTCCTGCTCAAGGTCAACATGCTGCAGTCCTGCAGCCCCAAGGACGCCATCACCACTCATCCGGAGATCGTGAGAGCGGTGGCCCTGGAAGTCATAGCGGTCGGCGGGAAGCCCGTCATCGGGGATTCGCCGGGCAACGGCTACGCCAGGATCGAGCATGCCCTCGAGACCTGCGGCTTCAAGGCGATCGCCGAAGAGCTGGGGATCGAGACCGTCAACTTCGAGAAGGCCGGCGTCAAGGAGGTCCTGAACGACTCCCCCGGCGCGATCGTCAAGAGCTTCTTCATTTCCCAGGCGGTCCTGGACGCCGACGTCATCATATCCCTGCCCAAGTTGAAAACCCACAACTTCACCCGCTACACCGGGGCCTTGAAGAACATGTTCGGTTCCATCACCGGCTTCAACAAGGGGAAGTTCCATTATTTGGCGCCGAAACCGGTGGACTTCGCTTCTTCCCTGGTCGACCTCTTTTCCAAGGTCAAGCCCCATCTTTCCGTGATGGACGCCGTGATCGGCATGGAGGGCCACGGCCCCACGGGCGGAAAACCCCGCGCCATCGGCCTCGTCCTCGCTTCTTCCGACGCGGTGGCCCTGGATGCCCTGGGCGGCTCCATCATCGGCTACCCCCCCGAGAAGGTCGACACCACCCGGATCGCCGGGCAAAGAGGCCTGGGGGTATCCAACCTCGCCGAGATCGAGATCCTGGGAGAAACGCTCGAAAAAGTCCGGATCTCCGATTTCCACCTGGTCACCAGCGCGGCCGATATCCTGGAGCGCGTTCCCGATGGCCTGATCAAGGTTCTCGGACCGCTCGCCCTGCGCCTGATTCAGATCAAGCCGGTACTGGGCAACCCCGAACTCTGCACGGGTTGCGCCATCTGCCAGAAGCACTGCCCCCAGAAGGCCATCGAGATGATCAAGGGAAAGCCCCACTTCGATTATTCGCAGTGCATCTACTGCTACTGCTGCCATGAGCTCTGTCCCAACCGGGCCCTTTCGGTGAAGCAGAGCTACCTGGCCCGCAAGTGGATGATCGGCCATCAGGGCGCCCCGAGCAATACCTAGCCATGGTGATCGGGCTGACGGGCGGAATCGCTACCGGCAAGTCCTCCGTGGCGAGCATCCTCGAGAAATGGGGATTCGAAGTGATCGACGCCGATCTCCTGGCCCATGCCGCCATGGAAAGGGGAAAGCCCGCCAACGCGGCTATCGCCGAGAAATTTCCCTCCACCGTCCTTTCGGATAGAACCATCGATCGAAAGAAGCTCGCCCGCATCGTCTTCGAGGACCCCGCGAAGAGAAATCTTCTCGAAGAAATCATCCACCCCGAGGTCCTCGCGGAAATCAAGGAGCGCATCGACTTGGCCAGGGCCGGGAAAAGAAATCTGGTGGCCATGGTGCCGCTGCTTTTCGAAAAGGGCCTCGAGGGCTGGATGGATGAAGTCTGGGTGGTCAAGGCCTCCCGCCGGAGGCAGATGGAGCGGCTCATGCATCGCGATCGCCTCAGCGAACGGGATGCCGAGCTGCGCCTCGAGGCGCAGTGGCCGCTCGAAAAGAAGGTGGAGCTCGCCGACGCGGTGATCGACAACGAGGAATCCCCGGCCGAACTCGAGAGAAGGGTGGCGGAACTCCTCATCGCCAAGGGCTTGCCGAAAGCGAATTCCAAATGAGGAAAGTGATCGTCCACGGTTTTTATCTTTTCGCCTTCCTCTTCTCCTTGGGGGGGCTCTGGCTCACCAACGGGGGCTACCTCTACGTGGCCAAGCACTTCTATCCCCTGGAATTCCACGCCCAGGTGCTGGCCTCTTCCCGTGAATTCAACCTCGATCCCCTTTTCGTCACCACGGTGATCCGCGAGGAGAGCCGTTTTCGTCCCCTCATCCGTTCCTCCAAGGGGGCGGTGGGCTTGATGCAGCTTTTGCCCTCCACCGCGGCCTGGGGCGCCCAGATCATCCCGATCCGCGGCTTCAGGGTGGAGCAGTTGGATGACCCCGCCGTGAACATCCGGATCGGCTGCTGGTACCTCAGCTACCTCTGGAAGCAGTTCGGTTGCGGGGAGATGGTGCTGGCCGCCTACAACGGCGGGGAGGGAAACGCCAGCAAGTGGCATAACCCCGAACGCCTTTCCTTCCCCGAGACCCAGGAGTACCTGCGCCGCGGCAAGGCGACCTACGGGATGTATCGCAAGCTCTACGGCTCCAAGGCCCCCCCGATCCTCTGGATCAAGCCGATTCCCCTCGCCACGGAAAGCCTCTGATGGAGAAGATCTCGCGTTTCCTCGACGAGAGCCTCAAGAAGGCCGGGCTGGGGGGGAGGATCAAGGAAAGCAAGGTCTTCCAGTACTGGCCCGGCATCGTCGGGCCTTCCGTCGCCGCGAAAGCCAAACCCAGGGCCATTCGACAGGGAGTGCTGCTGGTCGAGACCACCAGTGCCGCCTGGTCCAATCAGCTCACCCTGCTCAAGCCCCAGCTTTTGGAGGCCATCCGCCAGGCCGTGGGCCCCGGGATCGTCAAGGAAATTAAATTTCAGATCACCGCCTGGAAGGAAGACCGCTCCGCCCCCCGCGAGGAAAAGAAATTTTCTTCTCTCGGAGGATTGCCCGAACTGGGGGCGGGGGAAAAGAAAATCATCGGCAGGGAGATTGCCGCCCTCATCGGCGATCCCGAACTCGCGGACACCGTCTCCCGCTTCATGGAAATCCTGAAGCGGCGGAAGGACGCCCAGTTGGCTTCGGGGTTCAGGGAGTGTTCCTGCGGCAGCCTGTACCAGGGTGCGGAGCAACGCTGCCCCATCTGCCGCATCCAAAAAAAATAGGAGGGCCGGTCATTTCCTTCGTGAATATCAGGCGATTATCTCAAATTTTCTCCCTTTTCACGGCGCTCGCTCTCTTGTTCTTCGGGGCGCCATCCCTCCTGATGGCGCTCGACCCCTTGGCTCTCCTGGCGGCTTCCTTCGCCACCCACTCCTTGATTCCGGGCTGGGGCTGGTTTTTGCTCCCGGCGACCCTTTTTTTCGGACGCTTCTTCTGCGGCTGGCTCTGCCCCCTCGGCTGCCTCAACGGAATTTTGTCCAAGGCCTCCCTCAAAAAAGAAATCCCGAAGAAATTCCGCTTCTTCAAGTACTTCCTGCTCTTTCTCTTGCTGGCGAGTGCCGGCCTGGGCTTTAATTTCGCGGGTTTCTTCGATCCCCTCTGCCTTTTCCTCTCGGCGCCCCTTCCCTGGCAGAACCCCCTTCTTTTTCTTCCCCTCTTGCTCGTCCTCTCGGTCAACTTCGTTTTCCCGCGCCTCTGGTGTCGGGCGATTTGCCCCCTGGGCGCCCTCTTGGGCTGCCTGTCCTGGTTTGCCCCGGAGGGGCTTTCCTGCTCGAAGTGCGGGAAGTGTTCCCCTTCTTGTCCCCAAGGGGTTTCGCCGAGTCGTCCCGAGGGCGAGTGCATCCGTTGCGGCAATTGCCGGGTGGTTTGTTCAAAAAAAGATCGAAATTTTTCCCCGATCTTGCCCGCTTTCGACCGGGAGCGCCGGCTTCTCTTGCTGGGAGCGGCCTTCTCGCTTCCCTTTCTCTTCCTGAAGGGAATGGGGAAAAAGCGCTCGAAGGGACTTCGTCCTCCCGGGGTGAGCGACGAGAACGATTTCCTGGGGCGCTGCGTGCGTTGCGGCCTTTGCCTCCGGCTTTGTCCCACCAAGGCCCTGCAACCGTCCTTCTTCGAGGCGGGGGAGGCCTTCTGGACGCCGAAACTCGTCCCTAGGTCGGGCTATTGTCTTCCCACCTGCAATTCCTGCGGCCAGAACTGTCCCACCTCCGCCATCCCGCGCCTCGAGCTCAAGCGGAAGAACAAGGCCCGGATCGGCCTGGCCCGGGTCGACCCCGCTCGCTGCGTGGGCTGCCTCCAGTGCGTCGGGAAGTGTCCCCATTCGGCCTTGTCCGCCGGGGAAGTCCCGGTCGTCGACCTTTCCCGCTGCGTGGGTTGCGGGGCCTGCGAAAACCTTTGCCCTCTGGAGCCGGCGGCCATCAAGGTCTTTCCATAAAAAAAGAGGCTGAAAGCTCAGCCTCTTTTTCTTTAAATTTTTTCTTTCCAGGGGTCGTGGGCGATCTTCAGGAGCAGCTGGAAGGAAGGGAGGTTTTCTTTCCAGAAGCGGTCCATGCTCGCGTAGGGGGGATCGAAGCCGTCCTTGCGGCCTCCGACCTCGATCGTCATGCTGAAGGCGCCCATTTCCCCGTAGGCCCAGTCGTCGCTGCCACCGGAGCAGACGTAGAGCTGGGATTCCGGCATGGGGGTGTAGTTGTTGTAGGAAGCCATCTTTCGGGCGACGGCGGCAAAGCGGGCGTCGTCCTTGGTCGGGTCGGCGCTGTAGCCCCAAGGGTAGAGCACCAGATTGCTGTAGGAGTGGAGGAAGAGGGAGACCGCGAATTTCTTCTGCTTGAAGAGCTCTCGTACGGCCTGGGTCTCGGGTTCGGAGAAGGCGCCGGGCCCCTGGAAGGTGGGGTCGGAGGGATTGTCGCTCGCCGATTCGCCCCAGTGGAAGGGGTAGTTGCGGTTGAGGTCGACCCCCGTGCCGTAGGGAGGGAAGGATGCGTCGTTGCTGAGGGCGGAATCGGTGTTCTTGCGCCAATCGAGGCCCTTTTCGGCTTTGATGTGCCCGTCCGGGTTGTTCATGGGGATGATCCAGATCTCGCGGGTGTCGACCCAGTTCTTGACCTGGGCGTCCTTTTCGTAGCCGGTGGTCAGGTAGGAGATGAGCTTCATGGCCAGTTCGGTGGTGACGATCTCCCTGGCGTGGTGGTTGGCGTCGAAGAGGATGTTGGGCTTCTGCCCTTTGCTCGGACCGGTGATCTTCAGGGCCCAGATGTCACGATCGGCCTGGCCCCTGGTCTTCTCCCAGGAATCGCCGATGTCGACGAGCTGGCAGATCGAGGGATATTTCGCCACGGTGCTCTTCAACTCTTCCACCATGCTGGCGTAGGTGTGGTAGCCCTTGTCGAAGACGTTTCTTTGGCCGTTTCCGACCTGGACGGGCGTGGTGGTGAAGCCCTTTTCCTTGAGAAGGCGGGTGACTTTCGGGGAAACGATGGCCACCAGGTAGCCCGGCTGGACTTCGAGGATGTCCGCGCCCATCTTCTCGATCTGACTCGCCTGGGCGCGGGTCTTGAAGGGAATGCTGACGGTCGGACTCTTCGAAACGGAAGAGGCTCGGTTGTTCTCTTTATCCGAGGACAGCTTGAGCTGGGCGGAAGGGGCGGAACAGCCGACGAGCAGGGTCAGCCCGAGCAATAAACCGATCTTCTTCATCGAGGAGCCTCTTTCCGTTTAGTTCGAGAGGGCTTTTTGGGCGTTGACCCGGCCGTGGCCGTAGCGATCGTCAAAGGCGACGAGGCCCTGCACGCGATCGCAGGACTTCTCGATGCGCTCCTTGATCTGCGCCGGATTGAGGTTCGGGAACTGGCTGCGGACGAGACCGGCCAGACCGGCGACGTAGGGGGTGGCCATGGAGGTGCCGCTCATCAACGAGAAGTTCTTGGTGATCTTGTCCGGGTAGGTCTTGTTGAGGTAGTTGTCATGGTTGGGGGTGGTGGAATAGATCCCGACGCCGGGGGCGGCGACCGAGATCCAGGTGCCGAACTGGGAGAACTTGGCGATCTTGTCGAGGTTGTCGGTGGCGCCGACCGCGATGACTCCGGGATAGGCGGCGGGATAGCTCATTTGATTGGTGCCGTTGTTGCCCATGGCGGCGACGACGCTCACGTTCTTCGCGAGGGCGTACTTGACGGCGTCTCCCATGGCCTGGCCTCCGCCGGGACCGCCGAGGGACATGGAAATGACCTTGGCGCCGTGATCGACTGCCCAGGTGATGCCTTCGGCGATGGACGAGGTCGAGCCGGAGCCCTGGGCCGTCATGACCTTGATGGGCATGACCTTGCAACCGGATGCCAGGCCGGATATGCCGAAATTGTTGTTGGTGGAGGCGGCGGAGATGCCGGCGCAGTGGGTGCCGTGGGAATTGTCGTCGTCCGGGGACTTGCTCGGCTCAACCGCATTGAAGCCATCGACCAGTTTGTCCTTGAGGTCGGAGTGGTCGAGGTCGACGCCGGTGTCGATGATGGCGATGACGACCTTGGGGTCGCCCTGGTTGATTTCCCAGGCTTGTGCTGCGCTCATGTTCTTGAGGGCGTATTGATCCTTGTAGGAGGGATCGTTGGGCTCGAAACTGACCTGGTAGAGGTAGTCGGGCTCGGCATAGACGGCGTTCGCGTCCTGGATGGCGACGCCCCGGCTTCCGGGGACCTGGACGACGTCGATGTTGAGCGCGGCTATCCGCTTGAGGGTGCGGCTGTTGTGGTTTTTGTGGAAGGCCAGGCGATCGGCGTCGCTCTTGAATTTGACGAGCAGGCGTCCCTGGACGGCCTCTGCCTTGACGACCTCGCTTCCCTTGGTCAGGTTGAGGGAAAGGTTAGAGGTTCCGCAACCGGCGAGGAGAGAGGTGGCGAGCATCAAGCGGAGGGCGTTTTTCATTCGGAAACTCCTTTGTTCAATCGAGGGCATAATCTTTATTTAACCTTATACTAATCAAACCATGTTGGGACGTCAAGAAAAGGCTGCATCTTTAATGAGGCTTTAATAGAAGCTTTTCGCTTGACCTCGCTCTCCCTGCCGTTATAATGGCCTTTGGCAAATCAGGAGGGAAAAAAATGTCCAACTCCTTCATGGAAGGCAGGCTCCTCAAGCGTCTCACCATAGCCGGGGCCAACTACGTCAACCAGAAGCGCCTTGAACTCAACAACATCAACGTCTTTCCCGTTCCGGACGGGGACACCGGCACCAACTTGGCCCTCACCCTCCTGGCTGCGGCTCAGGCGGCGAGCGAGATCAAGGAAAAGGCGCCCTTGGGCGAGGTGGCCAGGATTCTGGCCCGAGCCTCCCTGGTGGGCGCCAAGGGGAATTCCGGTTTCATCCTCTCCCAGCTTTTCGGGGGCTTGTCGGAAGCCCTGGAAGGCAAGAAGAAAGCCAGCGTCAAGGAAGTCGCCGCGGCCTTCAACAACGGCGTCCTCCATGCCTATCAGGCCGTCAGCAATCCCCGCGAGGGGACGGTTCTGACCGTCATGCGCGAGACCTTCGACTTCGGTCAGCAGATCGCCGGAAAGACCGACGAAGTCGGGGAGTGGATGGGGACCATCCTCTTGCGATCGAGGCAGGTTCTGGCCCTCACCCCGGAGCTTTTGCCGATCCTGAAACAACAGGGCGTGGTCGATGCGGGGGGACAGGGCTTCGTTTACTTCGTCGAGGGAATGGTCCGCCAGCTCGGCCATGAGGGCATCCCGTTGCCCGACGCCTTGCCGCCGATCGGAACCCTCGAACTGCCGACTCTGGCCCTTTCCGCCAACCCCGCCGACCATCGCTTCTGCACCGAGCTTCTACTGAAGAACTCCCGTCTCACCCCCATCGAACTGCGCTGGCGCCTCGCCTCGCACGGCTCCTCCCTCGTGGCCGTGGGCGACGTGGACCTCATCCGCATCCACATCCACACCGACGATCCCGCCTTCCTCGAAAAAATGATGAAAGATTGGGGCATGGTCGAACTCCAGAAGGTCGAGGACATGCACGAGCAGCAGGAAACCAGAAAGGTTCGCGTCGAGAGGGGAAAATCGGGACGGACCCTGGTGATCACCGACAGCACCGCCGACATCCCCCCCGATTTGGCCCGGCGCTACGGCATAAAAGTCGTGCCGCTCGAGGTGATCTGGGGTGATAAGAGCTTCGTCGACGGAGTCACCATCCAGTGCCACGACTTTTATTCCCGCCTCAGGAGCGAAGCCAGGAAGGGGAAGGCGGGAGTTTATCCGACCACCAGCCAACCCTCGCCGGCCCACTGGGAAGAAGCCTTCGACGTGAAGCCCAAGCAATACGGCAACGTCTTCGGGGTTCACCTTTCGGGAAAGCTGAGCGGCACCGTGAGGACAGCCGCGGCCTTCGCCCATTCCAAGACCGGGCTCGCCATCCAGGTGATGGATTCCCAGTCGGCCACCCTCAGCCTCGGCCTGCTCGCCCTGCTCGCCGCCGCCATGGCCAAGCAAGGGGTTTCCCTCAACGAGATCTCGAAGGTCATCGAGGAGCAGCGAAGCCGGATCAAGCTGCTTTTCTGTCCCCGCACCCTTCACTACCTCCAGAAGGGCGGCCGGCTCGGAAAGGCTTCCGCCTTTTTCGGCAATTTATTGAATGTCAAACCGCTTCTGGCCATCGACAACGGTTCGATCGTGGTGCGAGAGAAAGTTCTCGGCAACGAGGAGAAGGCCCTGGAGCGGATGCTGGAGCTGGTGACGGGGGATCGAAAAGGCTGCGAGGTGCCACCCGGTGATTTCTGGTTCGGGGTGATGCACACCGATTGCCCCGAGATGGCCGAAAAGATCGCCGAGAGGATTTCCCTGGATTTCTCCTGCCCCCGCGACCACATCCTGATCTCGGAAGCGGGACCGGTACTCGGAACCTACGTCGGCCCCGGCGCCTTCGGAATTTCCTACTGGACCTAAAAAGAAGGGCCCCGAAAGTGGGGCCTTCTTTTTTAAAGGGAAGCGGATTTCCCGACCGGGATCCTGAACCAGAAGTTGCTGCCCTTGCCTGGTTCGCTCTTTACCCCGATATGGGCTTCTACGATGTTCTTGGCGATGTAAAGGCCGAGGCCCGCTCCTCCGTGCTTCCGGGTAGAGCTCATGTCGACCTGCTTGAAAGGGAGGAAGAGCTCGTAAAGATCCTCGAAAGCGATTTCGATTCCCGTATCGATCACCTCGGTCACCAATTGGCCATCCTCGGTGAAGGACTTGATGGTGATTTGGCCTCCCTTGGGGGTGAACTTGACGGCGTTGGATACCAGGTTATTGAGGACCTGCAGGATTTTTCGCTCGTCGATCGATACCTTGGTGGGAACGTCAAGATCTGCCTTCAGCTCGATTCCTTTCTCTTTTACCTGGGGTTCGAAGAGCTTGAGGACTTCTTCCACCGTCTCGGGGAAGTAAACTTCCTCACGGTCGATGGCAAAATTCTCGGACTTCATCCGGGTGGCATCGAGGATGTTGTTGATCAGTTCGAGCAGATTTTTCGAGCCATCGAGGATTCGGGAGAGGGCTTGTTGCTGCCGTTCGTTGATCGCCCCCAGTACCCCATCGTCCAGGATCGAGGCGAAACCTTGGATGGCGTTCAAGGGGGTCTTCATCTCGTGCCCGATCACGGCGAGGAACTCCTCCTTGATGCGGTCGGCCTCTTTCAGGGTCTCGATCTTTTCTTCGCTGAGTTGGATGAACCTTTCCCGGTTTTTCTCCAGGAGGAAGAGGATCATCCCGGTCCCGATCAGGAGATGCAGGGCGGTCGCGAGGGCATAGCCGATCCACAGGGCGTCATTGGGGAGGAATGGGTAGAAAAGGGAAGAAGTGTAGACCAGGATCAGGGGAATGCCCAACCAGAGGGCACTGGTCAGGCGATTGAACAGCTTCACCCGGAAAAGAAAGAGGTAGCCCAAGAAAATCGAGGAGGCACACGAGCAGAGGAAGGGGAGGACCAGGACCTCCCTGGGAGCATGCCCGGTCAAGACCAGGGCGATGCAGAGGGAAAAGACCTCCGTCAGGATCACCCAAACGGATTTCTTGGGACTTTTTTCCTGCAGGAGAAAGCCCGTCTGGAAGAAGAAACCGGCGACCAGCAGGATCCATAGATGCCCCAGCAGGCCGAAGAAAGGATCCCTATCGACCGGGAAGAGGAGAAAGGTCGTCACGACCAGGAAAGTCGCGATATAGCCTTTGAGCCAGGAGGAGAAGAAGGGGAGCGAATATTTTCGGGAAACGATGAAGGACATCAACATCACCATGGCGATGGCGCCGATGTTGAAAAAGTTTGCAAGCGATAGGATTGTCATGAAGTCCTTTTGTTTTTTGCCTAAATCCCAAATATGGGGTGGGTGATGATCCTTCTAATACCGCATGAACTTTTCGAGAGCGGCTTTCCTCTCTTATCAAGGTGCAGTTTTTTGTGCAAGGCTTTTTTTGCTGAGAAATGGGTGGCCTTGGTTAAAATTCGATTCGCCCTTCCTCTCTTAGGTTAACTTAGCAATAATATCTAACATGAATGCCGGGTATAACTCTTTAATGATCAATTTCACCCGTTCTTGTCTCTTTTCTTGATTGATTTTTGAAGGGATAATGCCATGCGGAAGGCTTCTGATTTTCAGGACGTCGTAGACACCGTCTTTACCCAGGCCGCCAAGAGTCAAACCATGTTCAGGGACCTCGAATCGAATTCGATCGAAGGCCGGCATGTCCAACTCGACGGCCGGGAGTTGCTCCAGTTCGGTTCCTGCAGTTATCTGGGGCTGGAAACGGATCCGCGGCTCAAGGAAGGCGCCATCGCTGCGACGATGCGTTACGGCACGCAGTACTCATCCTCGCGGGCCTTCGCCTCCATCCCGCTTTATGCCGAAATCGAGGAAATGCTCGAGGAGCTCTTCGGGGGCTCGGTCCTGGTGACTCCGACCACCACCTTGGGGCATTTTGCCGCCCTTCCCGTGCTCATCCGGGAGGACGACGCCGTCATCCTCGATCAGCAGGTCCATAACAGCGTGCAGATGGCGGCCAACCTGGTTCGGGTGCAGGGAACCCACGTCGAGATGATTCGCCACAACCGCATGGACATCCTGGAGGAGCGCATCGAGGAACTGAGGAAGAAGCATCGCCAGATCTGGTACCTGGCGGACGGCATCTACAGCATGTACGGGGATTTGGCCCCGATGGACGAACTGGCCGCCTTGCTGAACCGCTACGAGCAGTTTCACCTCTACGTCGACGATGCCCATGGGGTGAGTTGGTACGGAAAGCATGGCCGCGGTTATGCCCTGGAGCGCCTGCCGATTCACGAGCGGATGGTGGTTGCCGTTTCCTTTGCCAAGGGTTTCGGCACCGGCGGTGGAGCCCTGGTCTTTCCTGAGCCGGAAATGAGGCGAAGGGTACGCAATTGCGGCGGTCCCCCGATCTTTTCCGGTCCCCTCCAACCGCCGATGCTGGGTGCCCTTCTCGCTTCGGCCCGCATCCACCTTTCGGATGAAATCTACGAGCGCCAAGCCGCTTTGCAAGAAAAGATGCAGCTCTGCAACCGTCTTCTCATGGAATACGGATTGCCGGTGGTCTCCCCTTCCGAAGCTCCCATCCGCTATGTCGGCCTGGGGTTGCCCCGGGTCGCCTTCAACCTGGTCAACCGCTTGATGAAGGAAGGTTTCTACGCGAATCCGGCGCCTTTCCCCGTCGTTCCCATGAAGCGCTCGGGACTTCGCTTCACCTTGACCACCCACCAGACGCTGGAGGACATACAGCGCTTCATCGAGGCCATCGCCCGCAACCTACCCGAGACCCTCCGCGAGGAAGACACCTCGCTCGAAGAGATCAAGGCCTCTTTCCGGAGGGCGATCCCCGCGGATTACCTTCAGCCGGTGACCGAACTCACCCGGCGCGTTGCTTCCCGCCAAGACGAGAGGCTTTTCTTGCAGCATGAGACCACGATCGAGCGCATCGACTTCGCTGAATGGGATTTTCTGCTGGGAAAGAACGGCAGTTTTTCCTGGGATGGCTTGCGCTTCCTGGAGAGCGCCTTCCGCGGCCAGGCGAAGATCGAGAACGACTGGAATTTCCACTATTACCTGGTTCGGGATGATTGCGGGAAAGCCATTCTGGCGACCTTCTTCACCGACGCCCTCTGGAAAGACGACATGATCTCGCCGGAGCACACCTCCGCCCTCGTTGAACAGAAGCGTATCCTCGACCCCTATTTCCTCACCTCCCGTACCCTGGGGATGGGCTGCTCCCTTACCGAGGGGAACCACCTCTACCTGGATCGGGCGGCCGACTGGAAAGGTGCCCTGTTTCTCTTGCTGAAGGCGATCGAAGCGGAGCGGGAATGCGTCCAGGCGACGCAGCTCGTGTTGAGGGACCTTCCGTCGGATGATCCCGAAATGGATGAATTCTTGCTGGAACAGGGGTTCACCAAGTTCCCGATGCCGGAAAGCCTGGTTATCGATCTCACCTGGAAGGACGAGGAGGAATTTCTCCTTCGACTTTCACAGCGCTCGCGGCGGCATCAACTCCGCCAGGTGATCCCCTCTCGTCCGGCTTTCGAAACGGAGGTCATTCAATACGGGGGGCGAGCCCCGACCGATGAGGAATTCGACCACCTCTACGGCCTCTACCGGAACGTCAAGTCCCGGGGCCTTTTGATCAACACCTTCGACCTCCCCCGAGAGATCTTCCGGCGCATGCTGGAGCATCCCGGTTGGGAATTGCTGACGCTGACGCTGCGCCCCGAATTCGGGGCGACCGACGGTTTGCCGGTGGCTTTCTGTGCCGCCTATCAGGGCTCGGAGCATTACGTTCCGCTGGTTGGCGGCCTGGATTATCGCTTTGTGGAATCCCACCATTCATACCGTTGTCTCCTGGACGTTTGCGTCCGCCGAGCGGAACGCCTCGGGGCCAAGCGCATCCACTTCGGTTTCGGCGCCGCCCTGGAGAAGCAACGCTTCGGGGCACGCGCTCGAGTGCATAGCCTCTATGTCCAGGCATCCGACCATTACAACCTGGACCTCCTGGCTCAATTGATGAACGAGTCGGCGGGTCTTACCGGGAAACGGTCCCTCCGAGCGGGAGCCTGAACCAGAAGTTGCTGCCCTTGCCAGGTTCGCTCTTTACCCCGATCCGACCGCCATGGGCTTCGACGATGTTCTTGGCGATGTAAAGGCCGAGGCCCGCTCCTCCGTGCTTCCGGGTAGAGCTCATGTCGACCTGCTTGAAAGGGAGGAAGAGCTCGTAAAGATCCTCGAAAGCGATTCCGATTCCCGTATCGATCACCTCGGTCACCAGTTGGCCATCCTCGGTGAAGGACTTGAGGGTGATTTGCCCTCCCCTGGGAGTGAACTTGATGGCGTTGGATACCAGGTTGTTGAGGACCTGCACGATTTTCAGTTCGTCGATCGACACCTCGGTGGGAACGTCGATTTCCGCCTTCAGCGCGATTCCTTTCTCTTCTGCCAGTAGTCGGATGAATTCGAGGAATTCTTCCACCAGCTCCGGAAAACAGACTTCTTCGCGGGCGACGGCGAAATTCCCGGAGTTTATCTTGGTGGCATCGAGGATGTTGTTGACCAGTTCGAGCAATTGCCTCGATCCCCCGTGGATCCGGGAGAGGGATTCGCGCTGTTTTTCGTTGATAGGCCCCAGCATCTCCCGATCCAGGACCGAAGCGAAGCCCTGAATGGCGCTGATGGGCGTCTTCATCTCGTGGCTGACCACGGCGAGGAACTCCTCCTTGATGCGGTCGGCTTCTTTCAGAGTCTCGATCTGTTCTTGTTGGAGGAGCACCCGGCCCTTTTCGAGGGCGAGCTTTTCTTCGCTCAATTGCATGATCCTTTCCTGGTTCTTCTCCAGGAGGAAGAGGATCATCCCGGTCCCGATCAGGAGATGCAGGGCTGTCGCGAGGGCATAGCCGATCCACAGGGCGTCCTTGGGGAGGAAGGGGTAGAAAAGGGAAGAAGTGTAAACCAGGATCAAGGGGAGGCCCAACCAGAGGGCACTGGTCAGGCGATTGAACAGCTTCACCCGGAAAAGGAAGAGGGTGCCCAAGAAAACCGAGGAAGCACACGAGCAGAGGAAGGGGAGGGCCATGACCTCCTTGGGGGCATGCCCGGTGAGAACCAGGGCGACGCAGAGGAAAAAGACCGCCGCCAGGATCGCCCAAACGGATTTCTTGGGACATTTTCCCTGCAGGAGAAAGCCCGTCTGGAAGAAGAAACCGGCGACCAGCAGGATCCATAGATGCCCCAGCAGGCCGAAGAAAGGATCCCTATCGACCGGGAAGAGGAGAAAGGTCGTCACGACCAGGAAAGTCGCGATATAGCCTTTGAGCCAGGAGGAGAAGAAGGGGAGCGAATATTTTCGGGAAACGATGAAGGACATCAACATCACCATGGCGATGGCGCCGATGTTGAAAAAGTTTGCAAGCGATAGGGCGGTCATGAAGTCCTTTTACTTTCTGCGAGGAATCCCGGATGGGTGAGGAAAAGACCCTTAGTATAAGCAGAAGTTATTTCTTCCCATGATACCTCATAAACTCTTCGAGAGCGGCTCTTCGCTTTTTTGTCGAAGGCGCGCGAGATGATCGTCGATCGGGGAGCGTTTTTTTTCGGCGCTTCGCCTCAGAATGAAGAAAATGAGGAAGGAGCGGATATGAAAGCCCTCGTGTACGGAGGCCCCGGAAAAAAGAGTTGGGAGGAGAAGGCGAAACCCCTTCTCCTGCACCCTTCGGACGCCATCGTCCGGATCACCCGGACCACGATTTGCGGTACCGATCTCCACATCCTGAAAGGGGATGTCCCTGCCGTCGAGAAGGGGCGCATCCTCGGCCATGAGGGGGTCGGCGTCATCGAGGAAGTGGGGCAGGGGGTCCAGAGCTTCAAGAAGGGCGATCGCTGCCTCATCTCGTGCATCACCTCCTGCGGACGCTGCGCCCCTTGCAAAAGCGAGCGGTATTCCCACTGCGAGAACGGGGGCTGGGTCCTCGGCCACCTCATCGACGGAACCCAGGCCGAATACGTCCGCATCCCCTTCGCCGACACCAGCCTCTACCGCATCCCCGAGGGAGTGGACGAGGCCCCCCTGGTGACCCTCAGCGACACCTTCCCGACCGGCTTCGAGGTGGGAGTGCTCAACGGCAAGGTTTCTTTGGGGAAGACGGTGGCCATCGTCGGGGCGGGGCCCATCGGGATCGCCGCCCTGCTCACGGCCAAGCTCTTCAGCCCCGAAGCCATCTACCTGATCGACAGGGATCTCTTCCGCCTCGAACTCGCCCGGAGTTTCGGCGCCACGGAAACCGTCGATGCGGGGGCTCGGGATCCCGTGGCGGCGATAAAGGAATGGACGGGGAAAGGGGTCGACGTGGCTATCGAGGCGGTGGGAACCCCCGCCACCTTCGACATCTGCCAGAACATCCTCGCTCCGGGCGGAAGGCTGGCCGTGGTCGGGGTCTTCGGGGAGAGCGTCACGCTTCGGCTGGAAAAGCTATGGATCGAGAACGTCACCCTCACCACCGGACTGGTCGATACCAAAACCATCCCGTTGCTCTTGCGAATGGTTTTGGCGGGAAGACTGGATGCCGGAAAGCTCATCACCCACCGCTTCCCCCTGGATCAAATCGAGCAGGCCTACGAGACCTTCTCCCAGGCCGCCCGGGAAAAGGCGCTGAAGATCGTTCTTCAGAAGTAGCGCTTGCGCTTGAAATAAAGGATCTGGAGCAGCGCCACCAGGGCCATGGAAACCAGGGCCGTCGGATAGCCGTATCTTTGCTCGAGTTCGGGCATGTAGCGGAAGTTCATCCCGTAGATCGCGGCGATGAAGGTGATCGACATGAGGATGGCGGCTATCGAGGTGAGCCTCTTCATCACCTCGTTGGTTCGGTTCGCGATGCCGGAAAGGTAGATGTCGACCAGGCCGGTGACGATGTCCCTCTGGGTGTCGATCGATTCCGCCAGGCGGGTGAGATGGTCGTAGACGTCCTGCAGGTGGAGGCCGAGCTGTGGCCCCAAATCCTGGCGGACCAGGGGCACGAAGGCGTCGCGCAGGGGAATGAGTATCCTTCGCAAACGGCTCAATTCCTTGCGGATCCGGAAAACCCGCTGGATGGTCCTTTCTTCGGGACTGGAAAAAATCTGCTCCTCGAGACGCTCCAGGCGATCGCTCAGAAAGTCGACCACCGGGAAATACCCGTCGACCACCTGATCCATGAGGAAGTAGAAGAGCCCCTTGCTCCCGCACAAGGCCGAATTCGAATAGCGCTCCAGGATTTCCGATACTCCGAGTTCGCCCTGGTGGACGGTCACCAGGAAACGAGCCGACATGAAGAGGTCGAGTTCCCTGCTCACCAGCCGAACCCTCTCCTGTTCCAGCCCGACCTGATAGCAAACGAAGAACATCACCTCGCCGTAGTGCTCGACCTTCGGGCGCTGGTGGTCCTTGAGGCAGTCCTCCAGGGCGAGCGGATGAAAGCCGAAGAGTTCCCTCAATCGCGCCGTGTCTATCGGGGTCGGGTCCTCGATGTCGACCCAGAGGACCTCGTTTCGATCCTCGGACTTCAGGAAAACTTCGATTTCCTCCTCTTCGATTTTTCTCGAACCACCTTCTTGGTCGAGGATCAAGGCAAATCGATGCATGTCATCCTTTCCAAGCCGCGAAATCGGCGGGGTTGTTGAGGTCGGCCAAGACGGAAGAAGATTCCCAGGGAACCGCGATCGCCTCGCCGGAATACTTTCTGGCGATCGCCCTCAACCCCTCGCTTTCCTCCTCGATCTCGAGCAACTCGGAAAGCAGCCTCCCGTTGAAAAAAAGGGGATGCCCCTTCTTTCCCCCGAAAACCGGAAAAGCGAAGGCATGGCCTCCGAGGGCCTCGAGAAGTTTTTCGGGCAAGCCGAAGTCCATCGGCTGATCGACCCCGCAGATCAAAACGCTCGAGCCGGGCTTCACGCTCGAAAAACCGCGTTTCAAAGAGCCCGTACGGCCGGAAAGATAGTTTTCATTGTAGGCTTCCGTGACGGGCGGGAGAAGGTAGGGCCTTATTTTTTCGGCCTCGAAACCCGTGACCACGATGATTTGCCCGAAGCCCGCCAAGACCTCCATTTGGTGGAGGAGCAAGGGTTTCCCCCGCCAATCGAGCAGGGCCTTCAGTTTGCCCATGCGGCTGGAGAGGCCGGCGGCGGTGATCAGCGCCGCGCAAGCCGAAGGATCAGGCTTCAAGCTTTTTCCTGAATTCGCGCAAAGAGCCGCCTTGTCGCTCGTTCCTGACCATGGCGATCTCGGCCAGGATCGAGAGGGCCACCGCCACGGGCGACTTGCCGCCCAGGTCGAGCCCGATGGGGGCGAAGATGCGGGGCAGGTCCTTTTCGAGATCCCTTTTTCCCCCGATTTCCCTCAGAACCTCGAGCACCTTTTTTTTGCTGCCGATCATCCCGATGTAGCGGGAAGGGTGATCCAGGGCGGCTTCGAGGGCTTCCTGATCGAAGCGGTGCCCCCGGGTCGCTATCACCACGAAGGAAGAAGGATTCAGCGCTATTTCCTTGAAGGCTTCGCTCGGAGGGGCGAGGGAAAGCGTCGCCCCGGGAAAATTACTTTCGTTGGCCCATTCGGGGCGGTCGTCCACCACGGCGAGGTGAAAGCCGAAGGGGGCGGCCAGTTTGGCCAGGGCCAGGTTGACATGCCCTCCGCCGACCAAGACCAGCTGATCCTGGGAAGCGAAGACCTCGATGAAGACCTGGAGGTTGCCCCCGCAGACCATTCCCATTCCCCCGGCGTCTTCCTCGGTCAGGGTGTAGGAGAAGATTTCGCTTCTTCCTTCTTTCAGGCTTTTGCCGGCGGCTTCCAGGACCACGGACTCGAGCAGCCCGCCCCCCACCGTTCCCGCGAGCAGGCTCCCGTCGGGAGCGACCAGCATCTTCGCCCCCACCTCGGTGGGGATGGAGCCGCTGGTCTTGATGACGGTGGCGGTGGCGCAGGGCTCCCCGCTTTCGAGGCGGGCGTTGAGTATCTTGATGGTTTCGGATAGCGGTTGCATCGGATTCCCCCTTCGTTTTCTATAGAATATAGCGCAAAAAAGGGAAAAAATCAGATGGCGCCCGAAAAAGCGGGAAGAACCCAGCGGTGGGGCTCGTAGGAGCTGCTTCCGCTGGAACGGGGAAGGGCCTTCGAGAAATCGCTCTCGGGAAGGGTGAGGCCGGGGTCCAGCCTTCTCACCACCTCGAGCTGAAAGGTGGCGCGCAGGGGATCGTTGTTTTGAAGGCTGATTTGGGCCAGGTAGAAGCGCGCCACCGCGTTGAGGGGATCGAGAGAGATGGAGCGCTGCAGGAGATGGATGGCGGATTTTTCGTTTCCTTCCTCGTAAGAAAGGATGCCCAGCCAGCAATAGGGTTCCGCGTGGTCGGGATTGAGGGCGAGCGATGAATTGAATGCTTCTTTTGCCGCTTCCTTGTCACCCAAGCGATGGCAGGTCTTTCCGAGCAGTTGCAGGGTTTTTCCGTCGCGCGGGGCAAAGCGAAGGGCCTTTTCGAAGAAGGACTTGGCCCCCCGGAGATCGCCCTCCTCGAAAAGACAATACCCCATTCCCTTGAGTGCCATGGGGTCCTCTTCCTTGAAGAAGAGGACCCGGCGGAAATTCTTCTTGGCTTTCTCGAAGCGACCCGCTCCGAGTTGCCCCTGGGCTTCCCTCGTTTGCTGGCTCAGGCGCGCTTCCCAGGCGGTGGGATGGCTCAAGAGCTTCACGAGGAAATCGAAACAAGTGCGAGGGTCGACCTGGCGGTCCTTGATCAATTCCGCGAGTTCTTTTTCCAGTTCGGAAAAATCCGAGAATTCCTGCCGGCCTTCCAGCCCCCGTTCCTTGAGGGCCGAGATCATTTTCTTGATGCGGGAGCGGGTGTCCTCGAGGACGGCGAGATCCCAGTCGGAGGGATTCCCGGTGAGGCGGACCTTTTTTTTCTTCCAGCGGGGACCGAGGTCGAGACGGTCGGTGAGGTCGACGAACTTCAGGGTGGAGCGCTTGCCGCGCGGAATCCCCACCCGGTCCAGAGGAAGGAGCGGGCGGGTCGTCGCGGCGGAAGGCATTCCCCTTTCGGGGAGCGGTCCGTTTTGGAGGGGTTTTCTCGGATCGATCCTGATCACGAAATACCTCGCAAAAGGGGACGATTCTTGAAAGAAAGAGTTTTTTTTGGGGGTAGCTCCGTTGTACCCGGGGGCGGGCGATCGCAAACCGAATCTTTATTGGCCCGGCTTTATATATCTTCAATTTAGGGATGGGTTTTTCTTCTTCCTTCACGAAGCTTTGTTGCCGAAGGGGAGAAAAAAAAGGGGGAGGCTTATAAAGCCTCCCCTGAGGTTGCGGGAGTAGGATTTGAACCTACGACCTTCGGGTTATGAGCCCGACGAGCTACCGCTGCTCCATCCCGCGACGTTGAAACTAGTATAGCACAAGTTCGGGAGGAGTAAAGCCCCGCTCTTTGGCAAAAACGGGGAAAAATAGCAATGCGGCCGCATTGCGGCCGCATTTAGTCCTGAAAGCTATTTCTTGTTGCTCATAGCGAGCTGGCGCTTGCGACCTTCCACGCGCTCCTTGAGGTTTTTGCCGGCGGACCACACGGGAGCCTTCTTGGCGGGGATCTTCAGGACGGCTCCGGTACGAGGATTGCGTCCTTCGCGGGCTGCGCGCTGGCGGACCTGGAAGGTCCCGAATCCGACCAGAGTCACCTTGTTGCCCTTGGCAAGAGCAGCGGTGATGGCGTCCAGGGTGGCGTTAAGGCACTCGCCGGCTTCTTTTTGCGAGACTTTCGCCCGGGTGCTGATTTGCTTGATGAGTTCTTCCTTGTTCATTGCGTCCTCCTGTCAAAAAAATTAATGAACTTTAGGCAAATTATATAAACCCTTTTCCGAAAAAGCAAGGGGTTGTTTGCGAATTCGCCGATCCTTTTCAAATTTTTTTGCCGGTCCCTGGATCCCCTCCGGCGGGCAACCCCGCATGCACTTCCGGGAGCCATCCTTCGATGCTATACTTGGGGAAATGCAACCTATGAAAGAGGGGGGATGAACCATTTCTGGGCATTCTAAGTGGTCAACCATCAAGCGGGCAAAGGCCAAAACCGATGCCGCGCGCGGGGCGATCTTCACCAAGGTTTCCCGCGAAATCATCCTGGCCGCCAAAACCGGAGGCGGCGATCCGGAGGGAAACTTCCGACTGAGGACGGCAATCGATAAGGCCAAGTCCGAAGGGGTTCCTTTGGACAACATCAAAAGGGCCATCCAGAAGGGAGTCGGCGGTGGCGATGACTCCAACCTGGAGGAGATTCGCTACGAGGGCTACGGCCCCGGCGGAGTCGCCGTCCTGGTCGAAGCCGTCACCGACAACCGCAACCGAACCGCCGCCGACATCCGCTCGGCCTTCTCCAAGAACGGCGGCAACCTCGGC
>DOBT01000256.1:37960-42976 GCA_003503675.1 Cyanobacteria bacterium UBA8530
CTTCGTTCCCGCCAATACCGTCGAAGTGAGCGAAGTCGAAAGCGCCAAGAAGCTCCTCAAAATGCTCGACGTCCTCGACGAGTTGGACGACGTCAAGAGCGTCTGGTCCAATTCGAACATTCCCGAGGAAATCATGGAGGCCATCCCCTGATGAGGAAGAACCGGCGACGGCTTCGACTCGCCCTGGCGACGGGCCTTCTGATCGCGGTGGGCGTCGCCTGGTGGATCTTCCACCCCGTCGGACCCCAATCCCGCTTGATCGAACTCTACTATAGCGATCCCCAGGCCATGTTCCTGGTGCCCGTCACCGAGACCTTTTCCGTCTCGGGCAAGACCGGACCGGAAACCGTCGTCTCGGTGGTCAAGGCCCTCGCCCGTCCCCCGAAGGGACTTTTTGCCGCCGTTCCCGCGGACGCCTCCCCTTCGGCCTTCGTCAAGGACAAGGTGGCGACGGTGACCCTGGCCCTCTCCCCCACGGGCGCGGGAAGCGAGCAATTGATGGCAAATGCCCTGGCGAAGGCCGTGGGGCATTTGCCGGATATCGAGCAGGTGCGCCTGGTGCTCAAGGATTCCCAGGGTCGGGACTTCCCGAGCGAACATCTCGATCTCGCCGTGCCCCTGCGGGCGGACGACCCCGAAAGGGAGAACTCCTGGCAGGCCTACGGTCCCTCCGCCCGAGTCTACTGGAGCACTACCGACGGTACCTACCTCGTTCCCCTTCAGATTCCCCTCGAAAAACAAGACGCATCCAGGCCGATGGAGTCCGCCTTCAAAACCCTCCTGGCGGGTCCAGCCTCCCTTCAGTGCGCCTTCCTCAACCCATCCATCCCTTCTTCCGTCAAACCCTCCTTCCTGGGCATCCGGGAGGGGATCGCCGAGATCAGGCCGGGTGGAACCCTGCCCGAAACGGCAAAAAGGGCCATCGTGCTCACCCTCACCGAATTCAACTCGGTGAAGGCCGTCCACTTCGAAGGGGAACAAGAAAACCTCCCCCGCCCCCTCTGGATCAACAAGACACCGTAGGAGCGGCATGCAGCGACGTATCCTCTTCCTCGCCCTTCTCTTCCTGGTTCTTTTCTCGCCGGAAGCGCTCGCGGCCACCCAGGTCCGCCTCTTCGGCTACGATCAAAAACGGGGGGCCGTCGTAGTTTACCTCAGCAAGGCTCTGCCCTGGCGGACCCTGAGGCTGAGCCAGCGCGATCGTTTCGTGGTGGACCTGCCGAAATCCGTCTATCTCGGCTCCACCTCCCAACTCTCGGCCATTCCCGGCACCAACGTCGCTTCGGTCCGCATCGGCCAGTTCGAGCCGGATACCGTCCGCATCGTCCTCGACCTGAAGTCGCCGAATACCTTTCCCGTAGAACTGGAGACCGTCTCGAAGGACCTGGTCCGGGTCGTCATCCGTACCGGCGGCCAAATGGCGCAAAGCGGAACGAAAAACGACGAAAAAGAAGTAAAAGTCCCCTCCCCCCCGGCAACGTTCAATATCGAACAGGTGGAACTGAGAGGCGACGAGGTTATCGTCCATTCCAAGGAGAAGTTGGCGGCTTCCGTGAATCGATTCAACACCCCGCCCCGAGTCGTGATCGACTTCGAGAAGGCGGGGTTGCTCCCGGCCATGCGAAACAAGACCCTGCGCGGCGGCAAGAACATTCGCTCGGTTCGGCTCCTCGAGGAAAATGAAAGGGCCAAACTCGTCATCGAGCTGGCCCATCGCGACGCCAAGGTCGACGTATCGGCCGGCACGACCGTCTGGCGGGCGACCATCTCCCGCTCCAAGCCGGTCGGCGAGAGCGGCCTCTTCCTCAGACGCCAGGGCAAGGGGTGGCAGATGGTCCTGAAAGCCGACGACGAGGTTTCATTCAAAATCGGCAGGCTGTCGGGCAACGACCGCCTCTACCTCGACGTGACGGGCGGCTCTTTCAACCTCCCTCGCGATTCGGTCTACGTGGACAACGGCATCATCGCCAGGGTCCGGGTCGGAACGCAGGACGAAAAGACTACCCGTCTGGTCATGGACCTCGATCAACCCGTGAAGCACACGGTAAAGCTGGCGTCCGATCGCCGCTCCATCCTGATCGGGATCTCGCCCGACGCCTTCGAGGAAAAGGTCACGGTCGATCCCGGCCATGGCGGACGCGACCAAGGGGCGCGGGGACGCTTCCTCAAGGAGAAGGACGTCAACCTCCAGGTCGCCCTCAGAGTCCAGCGGCTGATGGAGCAGTCCGGCATCAACGTTCAGTTGACCCGCTCCAAGGACGTCGAAGTGATGCTGCGCCCCAGAGTCGGCATGGGAGACAACAACGACTCGGACGTCTTCGTCTCCATCCACGCCAACTCCTTCTCCAACCCCGGCGTGCGCGGCATCGAGACCTACTACTACAATCCGACCAGCCTGCCCCTGGCGAAGGCGGTCCATAGCCACCTGGTGAGGACCCTCAAGCGCCCCGACCGCGGCGTCCACCGCAACAACTTCGTGGTCGTGAAGTACAACAAGATGCCGGCTTGCCTGGTGGAAATCGGGTACTTGTCCAATTCGGAGGACGAAGCCCTTCTCGCCAGCAAGGTTTACCAGGAAAAGGCGGCCAGCGCCATCACGGCCGGAGTCAAAGACTTCCTGCGCGATCGCGGTCCCCGCCAGTAATAAGGGAAATCCCCTCTAAAATTCCATTTCGAAAAGACGCTCGTACTTCGAGCCTTGTGGCGATAACTCGCTCTTGAAGAGAATCAGTTCTTTCGCCTGCCAGGAAATGGGCTCGACCGCGGGCAGGAAAACTTCGTCCAAACGAACGTCTTCCCTGACCCTGGCCAGCGTGACATGGCCGTTGAAGCGACGCTTCTCGCGCGGAAAACCCAGAAGCTCCAGTTGTTCGTCCAGCTTGGCGGCCAGACGGGAAAGGCTCTCGCTTTCGATCGATACCATCAGGACCCTCGGGCGATGAACACTGGGGAAGCTTCCGGCTTTTTCCAACTTCAGCTCGAAAGAAGGGAATTCCCGCCCCGCCTCCCTCATCGCGGATTGAATGGCCTCGATCTTCTCCTCCCCGACCTCGCCCAAAAACTTCAGGGTGAGATGAAAGGATTCTTCCCGACTCCAACTGGCCTTGAGGAGCTTTTTCTCGAAATGCAGACGCCAGCTCTCCTGAGCCGAAAGCAGGGCCGTTATCGCCGAGGGAGACAGGGGGATGGCGATGAAGGTCCTCATGGAAGGCGGGGGTTTTTCGTGAAAATGATGAAGGTTTTCATGGAAGGCTTCGCAGGAGATTCAGCAGCTTTTGGAAGGGCTGGGGGGGATTTTTCGTGAAACTCAGGCTCTCCCCGCTGCGCGGATGTCGGAAGGCGAGGCGGAAGGCATGCAGGGCCTGTCCCGGCAATTTGACCGGGCTTGGAGCCTTGTTGCCATAAACGGGGTCCCCCACGACGGGGTGGCCCAGAGAAGCCAGGTGTACCCTGATTTGGTGAGTGCGCCCGCTTTCCAGGGTCAGCTCGAGAAGGGAATAGCCTCGGAACTCCTCGAGAATCCGGTAACGTGTTCTGGAGGGGCGTCCCCCCGCCACGATCGCCATCTTGACGCGCTCCGTCGGATGACGGCCGATGGGAGCGTCGATCACCCCTTCCCCGTCCTTGAGCCTCCCGACCACCAGGGCCTGGTACTGCCGAAGGGCGGATTTTTCCGAGATCTGACGGGAAAGGTCCTGATGAGAAAAGTCGTTCTTGGCCACCACCAGGAGACCCGAGGTGTCCTTGTCCAGGCGGTGGACGATCCCGGGCCTGAGCCCCTCCCCCAGATCCGCCAGCTCGGGGACGCGCGCGATCAACGCATTCGCCAGGGTGCCGCCGGGCCGTCCCGCGCCCGGGTGAACGGCGAGCCCGGGCGGTTTGTTGATCACGAGGAGATCGGCATCCTCGTAGACGACGTCGAGTCCGAGCGCCTCGGGTCGGAGCGTCGAGGGCTCGGGCGGCGGCACGCCGACCTCCACGCGCTGTCCCCGGCGGACGCGGGCCGCGGGCTTGATCCGCCCCCCGTCGAGCGTCAGGTCGCCTGAGGCGATGAGGTGCTGGATCCGCGACCGTGACAGTGCGGGCAGATGTGAAGCAGCGAAGGCGTCCACGCGGACGCCTTCGGACGCTGCATCGACGAAGAACGTATGCCTCTCCGTTGTCTTCTCCCCGTTCCCNNCGCTTCCGAGGACGGCGTCTGTTCAGCCGATCCCCTGCCCACGACCGCGAGCCCGATCACCGCGATGAGGGCGACGCCGGCATTGACGACCTGCGCCAGCGTGAAGGGGCCCACGACTGCGGGCGCTTCAACGAAGAACTCTACTCCCAGGCGGGCGACGGCATGGAGCAGCAGCCAGAGGAAGAACAGCACGCCGGGCCCCGGAGCCGCGCGCTCCTGCGCCCGCAGGACGGCGTAGGTGCCCAGGGAGGCCAGGAGGAGGTAGATCTGCGTGGGGTGTCGCTGCTCGAGGAACATCGTGACGCCCCACGGGACGCCGCTGGGCTTTCCGATGTAGAGGCCGTGGAGCAGCGCACCGATCATCGCCACGGCATACCCGATCGCCAGCGCCGGGGCGAAGACATCCATGAAGCGCGACAACCGGATGTCGAGCGACCGCGCGTAGCTCCACGCCACGAGGATGCCCCCGACGAGGGCGCCGTAGAAGACGAGCCCCGAGTCCTTCCAGATGGTCAGGATCGTGAGCGGTCGCGTGAGGAACGCGCGGGGATCGGCCATGACGTAGCCCAGCCGGCCGAAGATGATCCCGCCGATGATCATGTACAGGGCGATGTCGAGCATCCGCGACGGTTCGACGCCCACGGCCCCTCCGCGCCGCCGTGCCACGGCGATGCCCACGAGAAATGCCAGGAGCAGGAACAGGCCGAACGAGGAGATCGGGAACCGGCCGAGCGTGACGAGGATGGGCCTCATTCAATTCCCCCTTGCCAGATACCGGTCAGGTCGTAGCAGCGTGAGCAGGAGTAATCCTGCCCCCAGCGTCACGGCGACGTCGG
>DOBT01000146.1:0-17298 GCA_003503675.1 Cyanobacteria bacterium UBA8530
CCACCTTCCCCGCGGCGGGTTGCCCGTTCCAGAGCACCGTTCCGACGATGGTGTTGGGCGGTGCGTCGGAGCCGGGACAACCGGTCACGAGGAAAAGCGAAAGGAACACCGCGGCGCGTTGCACGCCCCTATCAGAACTCGAAGGAGGTCGTGACGGCATAACCCACCAGCGAAGTCTTGTCGTCGTAGGTGAGGATCTTGTCCTGGAGGTTGAACTCCATGGTGAGGTTGGGGATGAGGGGGTTGTCGATGTAGGTCTGAACGGTCAATCCGGCCATGTCGCCCATCAAGGAGCCCGGGCCGCTCTGTCCGCCCTTGGATGAGAGGGTCTGGGGTTCGGTGAAGCCGATCAGCAGGGTGGGCAGGCCTCCGAAACTGGGGAAGTAGACGTAGCCGCCCGGCTGTACTTGAGTGGTGGTCTGCTTGGCGTCGGTCTTGTAGGAAGCGCCCAGGGCCGTCTCCACCCCGCCGAGGTTGAAGACGAAGCCGCCGCCCGCACGGGGAACGTCCTTTTTCAGACCGGCTTGCACGAACAGTCCAAGTTGATCGGTGCCCAGGTTGAGGCCGCCGGCAAAGTTGTAGTTGCGCTCCGAGACCCCGCCCTTGGGATCCCCCACCTCGTAGTGATCGACGTCGCCCTGAAAGCGGAAGTCGAGGGGGCCGGCCTCCAGGCTGACGTTGCCCAGGACGGCCTTCGAGGTGAGCGCCGTGGCGACCTTGAGGGGGCCCAGACCCAGGCTGCTGGAGATATTGATGTCCCCCCCGTCGCGAACGGTGTTGCCGCCGAAGCCGGTGAGACCGCTTCCGATGATGCCGTCCCCGGTGTGTCCGGCGAAGCCGCCCAGGCCGAAGCCAGTGGGGTTGCAGCGTCCGATCACCACCTTGAGGTTGTTCAGGTTCTTGTCCGAGTAGGTCATCTTGGCGGAGTCGAATTTGGCGGTGCTCTCGGGGGGCTTGTCCCCGTTGGCGATCGCCGGGGTGTTCCCCGTCTGGGAGGCCGCCAGTCCGCCGCCCAGCTTGGTTTCGTAGGTAATCTTGTCGGAGAAGGAGCCGGCGAATTTGAGGGAGATGTCGGAAGCCAGGTAGGGGAAATACTTGTTGTTCATCTGGTCCATGAAGGTGGTCGAGACCGAACCCTTCACCTTCGACATGGAGTCGAAGTTCTTTTGAAGGGTCTTGAAGTCCGCTTCGACAGCCGTGACGCGCTTGTTGACGTCGCCCGAGCCCGTGTTGGCGGCCAGTTCGCTCTTGAACTCGGCGCGCAGCTTCTCGATGGTCTTCTTGTCGAAGTCGAGCAACTTGCCCTCGTCGACGCTGGGACGGTCCAGTTTTTCGATGATGGCCGCGAGGGCCGCAGCCAACTCGTAGCGGCTGACGGGCTTGGTGCCCCGGAAGGTCATGTCGGGGTAACCGGCCATGACCTTGTATTTTTCCATGAGGCTCTTGATGGCCGGGTAGGACCAATGGTTGGGCGAGACGTCGACCAGTTGGGCGGCTTTGGGAGCGGCGCTTGCAGGGAAAGGAATCATGACGAGCATCGTTGCTGCGAGTAGGGCGTATCCCGGGAATCGTGAAGTCAAGTAGGCCTCCTTGAGAATCGATTCATTCAACATCAAACCTAGGGGATGGCAAGTCTGCCGTCTGTGACCGGGGCACGCCCTAGCCTCTTTTACCCATCCGCTCCGCCTTTCCAATCCTTGGCCTTGAGGCGCTCCTCCAGAAGGAAGGCCGGGGGTGGGCCGCTCTTGATATGATCCCAGGGGAGGGGCTTTCCGGGCTCGAAGAAACGGGGGGGCATTCCTTCCAGGGCCTTCCGCCAGGCGCCGAGGGCGCCCCCGCCTTCGACAACGGAGCGGAGGACGTTCGAGGTGCTTCTATCGCCCCTCGCCAGTACTTCCTGAACGTGGGCCCACTTCGGGGAGTCCCCGCGCAGCTTCACCCCCAGTTTGGCCAGCGGCTTCCCCAGGGAAAGGATGGTTTTTTCGAGCTTCGAGATTTCTTCCATTTCTTCCCACTGGAAGGGGGTGTGCGCCTTGGGCACGAAGGGATGGACGTCGGTGGAGAAGTGCCGGATGCCGCAGGCGCGCCCCGCCTTCACGACTTTTTCGAGGAGAAGGGGTATCTCTTCGCTTTCCTTCTCGCGGCCGGGAAGCCCGAGCATGAAATAGAGCTTGACGCCGGAAAGTCCCCCTTCCCCGGCGAGTTCGACGGCCCGCAGGATGTCGGCTTCTCCGATGCCTTTCTTGATGCGGCGGCGCCCCTCCTCCGAGCCCGCTTCGGGCGCGATGGTGAGGGACTTCAGTCCCCCGTGTCGCAAGAGCTGGATCAGACGGGGGGTCACCTTGTCGGCCCGGATGCTCGAGATGTAGAGCCGAAGGGACCTGGTCAAAAGGAACTCCGTCAATCCGTCGATGTCCGGGAGGTCGGAGACCGCCGCCCCCAGCAAGCCGATCTTTTCGGTCAGGGAAAGCCCGCGCTCGATCGACTCTTTCAGGCTATCGAGGGAGCGGCAGCGGAAGGGACGGGTGATGGAACCGGCCAGGCAGAAGCGGCAGCCATGGGCGCAGCCGCGGGAGGTTTCGACCAGGAAGGTGTCGGCGAACTCGGTGTTCGGGGTGAGAATGACGGATTCCCCGAAATCCCGGCACCATTGGCGCTCGATCGCCGGGGGCGCCTCGTCGATGGGCGCGAGCCTTTCGGCGGCGGGAGCCCATTCATAGAGGGCCGGGACATAGCAGCCGGGGAGAGAGGAGAACTTTTTCAGCCTTTCCTTTTTGGGCCTTCCCCGGCTCTCTTCGAGGGCCTCGAGGAAGGGGGGCAAGGTTTTTTCGGCCTCGCCGAGCAGGAAAAGGTCGAAGAAATCGGCCATGGGTTCTGGATTGGCGGTGACCGCGGGCCCTCCGGCCAGGAGGACGATGTCGCTCTCGCGGCTGATCCCGGCTTCGAGCAGGATGCGGACGGCATTCGGGTAGTCCAGTTCGAAGGAAAGGCTGAAGGCGACGGCGTCGAATTCCTTCAACCTTCTTCCCGTTTCGAGGGAAAGGGCTTTCGCGTTTTTTTCGGAAAGGAAGAAGCGTTCGCAGACGAAACCGTCTGTTTCGTTGATGAGCTTGTAGATCACCTGGAAGCCGAGGTTGGACATCCCCAGGGAATAGCGGTTGGGAAAAACGAGCGCGATCCTGCGGGCGGAGGGTTTGTCCCTCCACTTGAAGCCTCTTTCCTGGAGCTGTTCTTTTTCCATCCTTCCATTATAGCCTTTTGTAGCCGCTATCACCGCCTTCGGATTCGATCCGTCCATAATGGAATTCAATATGGATGCAGAAAAGAAAGGAAAAGGAATGAAAAGAGGCATTTTTTCGGCCGCCTTGCTGACCGCGCTTTCAGTCGTATCGTCGTCTCCGGCACTCGCCGCCCCCGTGACGGTATCCGGGCAGATCTGGGGTGATTTTACGGCAAACACCGGCCTGAACTCCGCCCGTTTCTCCGGTCGCCCCATGGGTTTGGGCTACAACGCCTTCAACATCAACCGGGCCTACATCACCACCTCGGCGCGCTTCGATCCCCAGTGGAGCGCCCTGCTCACGGCCGACGCCAATGCCAACAGCGGAGTGACCACCGGTCAGAGCTACTTCCTGAAATACGCCTACATGCAGGCTGATTCCCCGCTCACCGGAGTGGACTACGTGAGGGTGGGCCTGGTTCCCACTCCCTGGTATCCCTTCGAGGCGGAATACTGGCGCTACGGCTTCCAGAGCCTGGACATCGCCTCCAAACATCTGGGAATGACGACCTCCGCCTTCGGCGTCATGGCCACCGGTGGCGCCAACCGCTTCCACTACGATCTCGGCCTCTTCGATCTCCCCTACGCCTTCGANNGTCCACCTGCCCGTACGTTCCGGCGCCAGTTACAAGCTCCCGGTCGCTTCTTCCAACGACCGCAAGAACCTCCAGGCGAGAATCGGGATCGACCTGGCCCCGGGGCTTTCGGTTTCCGGGTTGTACAGCTACTATCGCCCCGTGGGCCTGGATCGCATGGACGCCCTGGTCAGCCTGATCGGCTACAAGAGCGAGAACTTCACTTTGGTCGAGGAATACGCCACCGACTGGATCAAGCCCAGCGGCGGGGTCGAAGTCAATCGCAGGATCTGGTCGGCCTTCGGGATCCTCGGCCTGGGTGCCTTCCGCGATTCCCTCCGTTCCTACGATCTGGTCCTGCGCTACGACAACGTCAACCCGAACGCGGCGGTTTCAAGGGCCCGCTACGACGAATGGATCGCCGGCATCGGGTTCCGTCCCGCCAGGGGGGTGAACCTCATGTTGAGCGATTCCCTGCGCACGCACGAGGACGGCTCCCCCAACGAAAACATCGTGGCGCTGAATTACGGCTTGTTCTTCTAGAATCCGATCGATTCTCCCCCTCGGAACAAACGAGGGGGAGAATTGACGCCCGAGGTACCGTATGCTAAACATGAAGGCATAGCCATGCGGCACGGTCCAGAAAGAAGAATCGAAAATGTTTTTCAAGGTTTTCCTTCAGATAACCCAGGTGACCCTTTCTCTGGCGCTGATCGTCGCGGTCTTGCTCCACTCGGCCAAGGGCGAGGGGCTCGGCGGGATCGGAGGACAGGCCCATGTCTTCGGTAGCCAGAAGGGCGTCGAGGAAGGGCTGAACAAGGTGACGTCCGCCATCGCCGCTCTCTGGATGATCGTCTCCCTCGCCATCGTCCTGGTTGGCAAGACCATTTAAGATCAGCGGAGAGTCTTGAAAGGCCTTCTTCGCGCCCCCCTCATCCTGGGGATCGCGCTTTCCTTGAATGCCTGTAGCTTTTCTCGCCCGGCGGTCCGATTGGCGCCGGTCCTTGCCGGGCATGCCCTGCCTCCCGGACAGGCTTACGGCGAGAGCGGCCGTTTCGGCGGAAGCGCCACCTGGGGCAATCTCGACGATCCCAAGACCTTCAATCCTTCCGTCATAAGCGAATCCAGCTCCATCGCCGTGGCCTGGCACCTTTTCGACCCCCTCTGCGAGGAGGTCGGGGACACCATGGAGATCCGCCCCGCCCTCGCCGAGAAGTGGAAGATTTCTCGCGACGGCCGGCGCTATCTCTTCACCCTTCGCCGCGGCCTGCAATGGAGCGACGGACAGCCCCTCACTTCCGACGATTTGATGTTCACCTTCCGGGAGGTCATGTTCAACCCGGAAGTCCCCGCCGCCTCGGACAATTTGAAGATCTCGCAGGCGGGAAAAGCCGTTTTTCCGAAGATCCGCCAAGTCGATGCCCTGACGATCGAATTCACCCTTCCCAAGCCCTATGCCCCCTTCCTGAGGGCCTTGGCCTCGGTCTTCATCGTGCCCCGCCATGCCCTGGGGAAATTCAAGAAAAACTATGCCCAGGCTTGGGGAATCGACACCCCTCTCGAGCAGATCGTCGGGAGCGGCGCTTTCGTGCTCCAGGAGTTCGCTCCCGCCCAGAGGGTGGTCTTCAGGCGCAACCCCTATTACTGGAGGTTCGACCAGAAGAACCGTCGCCTGCCTTATTTGGAGCACCTGGTTTACTCTTTCTCCAAGGACATCTCGGGGCTGACCGTCAAGTTTCTCTCCAAGGAGATCGACGCGGTCGGCGCGCGGGGAAGGCAATACGAACTCCTGAAGCCGCTCGAAAAGGCTCAGAATTTCCATATCTTGAACGCGGGACCGGACATCGAGACCCCCTTCGTCATGTTCAACCTCAATCGATGCCGGGACAAGAAGGGAAAATTTTTCGTCGATCCGATTAAGCAGGAGTGGTTCAACGAAGTCCTCTTCCGGCGGGCTTTCGCCCACGTCATCGACAAGGCCACGATCGTGAGCAACGCCTACAACTTCATCGCCCTGCCGCAGGCCGGTGAATTCGGCTCTCGCCATCCCTTCCACGACCCGAGCCTGAAAGGCTATTCCTACGACCTCGATTTGGCGGGAAAGCTCTTGAAGCAGGCGGGATTCTCGAAGGGCAGGGATGGCCGGTTGTTCGACAAGAAGGGGCACCCCGTCGCGTTCGATTTGACCACCTTTACCGGCAATCCTCTCGCCGTGCAGATCCCTACCCTGATCAAGACGGATCTGGCGAAACTGGGTATCACGCTCAACGTGCGTCCCGTTCAATTCAATACCTGCGTCGAGAAGATCGACAGTTCCTACGAGTGGGACACCATGTTCTTGAACTGGACCGCCGGGGTCGAGCCGAACACCTCGGCCGCCCTCTGGAAAACCAACGGGGGCTCGCACTTCTTCCGGCCCAAAGGGGCGATCGCCCCCTGGGAAGCCGCTATCGACGACCTCATGGAGCAGGGCGCGATCACCGTCGACCCCGGGAAACGGAAGGAAATCTACGGGAAGGTGCAAAGGATCGTCCTTGAACAAGTCCCCATGATCTTTCTGGTGGCGCCGCTCTACCTGGTCGCGGTGCGCTCCGACCTCCGGAACGTTCGTCCCGGGGCCTTCAATTCATCCGTCCCCTCCTGCTGGAACTCCTACGAAATCTTCCGAGATCGAGGAGGGAAAAAGTGAAAAAAGAAGTGATGCTGCGCTATTTCCTGCGCCGGCTCTTTTCCCTGCTGCCCATGCTCTTTTTGATTTCCCTGATTTGCTTCGGGGTCTCGAAGCTGACGCCGGGCGATTACCTCGACCAGTTGCGCTCCAATCCATCGATCCGCCAGGAGACGATCGCGCGGGAGCGCGTGCGGCTGGGCCTGGATCGCCCCGTCGTTGCTCAATACTTCATCTGGGCCGGCAACCTCCTGAAGGGCGATCTCGGGCAATCCTTCCGTTATCGGGTCCCCGTCAACACCTTGATCGGTTCCCGGATCCTCAACACCCTGGTCTTGAGCATCGCGACCTTGATTTTCGTTTGGCTGATCGCCCTTCCCCTGGGGATCTGGCTGGCGGTCAGACAGCATTCCGCCTTGGACCAAATCGTCTCGACCCTTTCTTATTTCTTTCTCGGGGTGCCCTCCTTTTTCCTGGCCCTCGTTTTCCTCTGGTTCGCCGTGAGGACCGGAGGGCTGCCCTCCGGCGGGATGCAGAGTCCCGGTTTCGCGGACCTGTCCTTCTTCGGAAAGGTCCTGGACATCCTTTGGCACCTCCTGATCCCGGTCTTGGCCGGGGGACTGGGGGGGATCGCCGCCCTGCAACGCCGAATGAGGGGCAACCTGCTCGACGTGCTGGGCGAGGAATACGTGAGAACCGCCCGCGCCAAGGGGCTGCCGGAGCACAAGGTGATTTACCGCCATGCGGTGCGAAACGCCATCAATCCTCTCGTCACCCTGTTGGGCTTCGAATTCGCCGCCCTCTTGAGCGGCAACGCCCTGGTCGAGATCGTGCTTTCCTGGCCGGGACTGGGAATGATGATGCTGGACGCCCTCACCGGTCAGGACTTCAACCTCGCCCTGGCCGGAATGATGATCGGAGCCCTGATGCTTCTTTTGGGCAACCTCTTAGCCGATCTTCTCCTGGCGTGGCTCGATCCGCGCATCAAGCTGGAGGCCTAGGATGTGGCAGAGGTTATTTCGCCATCGCGCGGCCGTCTACGGCGGCATCCTGCTTTTGTTCTTCTATCTGCTGGTGGGACTGGCCGATTTCGTGGCGCCCTATTCCGAGACCTTCGAGGACCGCCAGGCCTCCTATATGCCCCCGAGCGCCATCCACCTGGTGGAGGATGGAACGTTGCACCTTCCCTTCGTCTACCGCAATGTCCGGGTCTACGACGAAAAGGAAATGCTCGCGCGCTTCGTCGAGGAGGAGAAAGCGCGCTTTCCCCTTCGACTGCTGGTTCGGGGCGAAAAATACCGCTTCCTCTTCTTTTCTTCGGACCTCCATCTTTTCGGGGTCGAGGCGCCCGCCCGTCTTTTTCTGTGCGGGGCCGACCAGGACGGTCGCGACATTTTTTCCCGCATCCTCTTCGGGGGCAGGGTCTCGCTGATGGTGGGGCTCTTCGCCATCTTCCTCACCGTTCCGATCGGTCTTTTGGTCGGGGGGATTTCCGGTTACTTCGGGGGATGGATCGACGGTTTGTGCATGCGGGTGGTCGAGGCCCTGATGGCCATCCCGGCCTTCTACCTGCTTTTGGCCCTTTTCGGTTTGACCTATCGTTTGGAGATTTCCCCCACCCAGCGTTTCTTCCTCATCACGGGAATTCTATCCTTGGTGGGGTGGACGGGGCTCGCCAGGGTCATTCGGGGGCAGGTATTGGTCATCCGAGAACTCGAGTACGTCGAAGCGGCGAGGGCCCTCGGGGCCGGCCCCTTCCGGATCCTTTTCCGCCATGTCCTGCCCCAAACGGCCAGTTGGGTGGTGGTCTCGGCTTCCCTGGCCATTCCCGGCTACATCCTGAGTGAATCGGCCCTTTCCATGATCGGCCTGGGGGTACAGCCTCCTGCGGCGAGCTGGGGCAACATGCTGAGCGAGGGCATGAACTACGCCGCCCTCGCCGTCCATCCCTGGCTGCTTTATCCCGGGCTCGCCATCGTCCTGGCGGTCATCGCCTTCAACCTCCTCGGGGACGGCCTGCGCGACGCCCTCGACAGCAAGCAAAGGGTGTAAAAGATGCCTTCTTCGTTGGAGCTCGGGGTCAAGGCCTTTCAGGAAAAACGCTACGAAGAGGCGGTGACCATCTTCGAGGCCATGGCGGGTGCTCGGGCGGAGGACATCCCCGCCCGCCTCATGCTGGCCAAGGCCTACCAGTTCAACCATCAAACGAATGAGGCGAGAAGGGTCTATCAATCGATCCTGGCTGAAACCGAGGCCCCCAACTTCCTGAAGTTGGCCCAGGACGGACTGAATGCCTTGCCCGAAGAGGTGCAAGAAGTCGTGGAGGCCCCGGAAGAGGCCGAAGAGACTAAACCTCTTTTCTGTCCCCGGTGCGACGAGTTGATTCCCGAAGAACGAAGAGACGCTCCCTGGTGCGCTTGCGGTTGGAACAAGCCCCTTTTGCGCCAGCGCCTGCTTTTGACCGATCTCCAGCGCTACGCGGAAAAGATTTCCCTGATCCTAGCCATCAAGAGGAACACCGACCTTTTTACGCTCGACGGCAACGAGATGCGGATCATGCACCTGAGCGACCAGTCCTCGCCCGTCGATCCGCGATTGGTGCTGAAGGTCGAAAGGGGTTTGGCGTTCATTTCTCCCGAGGAGCTCTCCCTGGTCATGCCCCAGGTCCACGAAACGGCCGTTTTCCGGGAGCGCAAGCAGAAGAACGATCTGAGCCTGGGCAAGCTGTTCACCTGGGAAGAGATGGTCGCCAAGATGGCGAGCGCCCTGGGTTACGACGCCACCAGCCGTCCCATGCTCTTCACCCTGGACGAGGTCTTCGCCATGTACCGGGTGCTGCCCCAGGAAATGATCGATCAGGCCATCGAGGAGGCGGTCAATTCCACCATCACGGTGGGACAGGCCTTTCTCGAACTGGGCATGTGCTCTCTGCGGGAAATCCTGGTCGGCTCGATTGGGGGGCCTCGTTTATTCCTTCCCGCCAACCACACCGCCAATCAGATCGGTCACTACCTGCTCGAAAAGGGAAAAGTGAGCCCCGAGAAATTGCGGGAGGCCTTGGTTTCCCAGGCGAAAAAATTGAAGCCGCTGGGAAACCTCCTGGTCGAGGCCGGTAGCGTTTCCTCGGATGACCTGCGCGCCGCTATCAAGGAACTGAAGGAAGTCCGCATCCACCTCGCCGAGACCGAGCGCATCGGGGAGCTCTTGATCAGGAGAAGGACGATTACCCGCACCGAGCTGATCCAGGCCCTGGAAGAGCAGAAGAAGAAGAAGAAGCCTTTGGGGAAGCTTTTGCTCGAGCTGGGCTGCATCAAGAACGACGACGACTTGGTCGATGCCCTGCACTGGCAGGAGCTGAAGATTCAGACCCGTCGCCAGGGGAAGATCCGGCTGGGGGAACTCCTGATCGAAAAAGAGGTGATCGGGCGGAAAGAGTTGGCCAACGCTCTGGTCCGGCAGATGGATCACCCCTTGCCCCTGGGAGAGCTGTTGGTGCAGGCCGGGGCCTGTACCCCCGAGCAGCTGATCGAAGGGATCTTGCTGCAGGAAGAGCGTCTCAATTCCCATGTCGAGGCCCTCATCCAGAAGGAGATCAAGGATCGTCAGGAAGGAAGGGGCGAAGAGAAACGCCGCAAAGCGGCCAGATCGGAGCGGGAAAAAGCCAAACGGGAGAAGGAACGCGCCGACGCCCACGAGTTGGAAAATTCCGAGCGCCGTCAGAAGGTCCTGAAGGGCTTGTTCGGCAAAAAGAAGCTTTTCCTCGCGCTCGCCATCGTTTTCATCGCCTTCTTTTCCGCGAAGCAGCTCTTTTTCAAGCCGGAAGTCGAAAGCGCAGCTCCTTCCTCGAGTCCTTCCGTTTCGAGCGCGCCCCGGAGCAATCCCCGTCTGGGGCAGCACCCGACCTACGACGTGGACATCGACGCCGTCATCTCCGGGATCGAGAAGGGGAAAGACAACCCGCTCGAGGTCGCCATGAAGCCGGCAACCGGGACCCTTTCGGTCGGGGAGGCCCTGCGTCGAACCGGGGCTTCGTCGAGGACCGTATTGCCGCTGGTTTCCCCCAACGATGTCGTTCCGAGCATGACCATCGGCGATCCCACCCTTTCGTCCGCCGCTTTGAATCAGGAAATGGCCAAAAATTCCCTTCTGCTCCAGGAGCGTCCCGAGGACCCCAAGCCCCTCATCAAGATGGGTGACGCCCTTAACCGTCAGGGCAAGCCCGAGCAAGCCATCAAGAGCTACCAGGAGGCCCTTGCACGGGATCCGAACAGTGCCACCGCCTATCAGCAAATGGGGATGACTCTGGAAAGCCAGGGCAAGCTTCCCGAGGCCAAAGCCGAACTGGAGAAGGCCAGCCAATTGGCGCCCTTGAACCCGGCGGTTCAAAGGGATTACGGCAATCTTCTTGAAGGGATGGGGCAGCACGAAAAGGCCGTCGAGGTCTACCAGCAGGCGATCGCCGCCGATCCGAACGATCACCGTACCTATACCCGCATGGGGATCGCCCTGCGCTCCAAGCAGGATTCCGCCGGGGCGCTGCTTTGCTTCAATCAGGCGCAAGAAATCGAGCCCGAGGACCCCTATTCCTCTTATCAGCTCGCCGTCACCCTGGAGGGAAGCGGAAAGAACGAGGAGGCTCGCAAGGAATACGGGAGGGCATCGCTTTTGCTCGACCAGACTGCCGAGAAGAGCCTGCGAGCGGGGATTTCCAGCGCGAAGAAGGGGAACTATCAGGGCTTGATCTTCCATTTCGGCGAGTCGGTACGCAGCAAGGGGCTTCAGGCCAACGCCCAGATCAACGTCGGAAAGCTCCTGCTCCTGAAGAAGGACTTCAAGGGCTCGGTGGCTTATTTCAATCGAGCCAAGGGGATCTATCGCCGTAACGCCGCCCTTCACCAGGGAATGGGCGAGGCCTATCTGGCCTTGAAGGACAAGGAGCGGGCCTCTTCGGAGTTCACCGCCGCCAACAAGATCGATCCCAAGCTGGCCAAACCCTATTATTACCTCGGGGTGGCTTGTCAGGAGGAGAAAAAAGTTCCCCTGGCTCTCGAGCTGTTCGATCGTTTTCTGGCACTCGCCCCGGAGGGACCGCTCACCAAGAACGCTCGCGAGAGGCAAGAAATTCTGCGCGCCAAGAAATGAGGGCTTTTTGATCAAGATCAGAGATTTGAAAAAGCGGTACAAGATGGGGGACCAGGAGCTCTGGGCCCTCGACGGCGTTTCCCTGGAAATCGCCGGGGGGGAGTTCGTCGCCATCATGGGGGCGAGCGGCTCGGGCAAGTCCACCCTCATGAACGTCCTCGGCTGCCTCGATAGCCCGACTTCGGGCGATTACGAGCTAGAGGACGCCGCCATTTCGGGCTGCAAGGACGTCGAGCTGGCGCGGATCCGCAACCGTTCGATCGGCTTCGTCTTCCAGAGCTTCAACCTGCTGCCGAGAATGACCGCGGTCGAGAACGTCGAATTGCCCCTGCTTTATTCCCAGGTCAGGGCCCCCGAACGCCGGCAGCGGGCCCTGGCGGCCCTCGGAGAGGTCGGTCTCGCGGAGCGCGTCCACCACCGGCCGAATCAGCTTTCGGGGGGGCAACAGCAGAGGGTGGCGATCGCCCGCTCCATCATCAATCGGCCCCGGCTGCTGTTGGCCGACGAGCCGACCGGCGCCCTCGATTCCAAGACCTCCGAGGAGATCATGGAACTCTTCCTCAAGCTGAACGCCGAGGGGATGACGGTGGTTCTGGTGACCCATGAGCCCGACATCGCGACCTACGCCGGGAGGGTCATCCGCCTGCGCGACGGCCGCATCCTTTCCGACGAGAGAAAAAAAAGCAGGTTGCCCGTATGAGAAAAAAAGCAGTCGCCTCCCTTTTGATCGCTTTTTCCCTTTTCGCCCTGCCCTCGGAGGCTGCCGCGTCGCTGACGCTCGATAAGGCCATCGAAAGGGCCCTCTTTGTTCATCCGGACGCCGCGGTGAGCGAGGCCCAATTACGAAGCAGCGCGCTCGACGTCTCGGACGCGAAGTCCCAGCGCCTCCAACTCACCGGCGATCTGTCGACCTCCGAGCGCTATGCCCAGGCGGCCAGCACCCCCATTTCCGACCGCCTGGTCACCAACGCCACCCTCGGTCTCACCATCCCCTTGTACACCGGCTTCCGGCTTCAAAAGGGGGTGCTGGCCGCCGAGAAAGGGGAGGAGGCAGCCCGGGCTCAACTCGCCGTGACGAGGGCGGACATCGCTTCCCAGACCGCCCTCCTCTTCTGGGGGCTCTACCTCCAGGAAGGGCGGGAGGCCATTCAGGGGATGGCGATTCAACAGTCGGCTCGGACCCTCGAACTCACCAGGACCGGCTTCCGTCTCGGGCGCTTCGCTTCGAACGAAGTGGATCGCGCCGAGGTCAATTGGTTGAATGCCCAGAGCGAGCTCTTGGGCTTGCAGACGCAAACACGGGAGGCGAGGGCCAAGTTGGCGGCGCAACTCGCGCTCCCCGGCGAAGGCCTGGCGATCGACGGAAAAGCTTCCATGATCTTCTTGCCGCTCCTCCAGGAAAAGGAAGCCCCCGCCGTTCAAGCGGCAAGGGCTCAACTGGCATCCGCACAGGCCCAGCTCGGAGCCTCTCGGGCCGAGCTTCTCCCCCAGCTATCCCTCGGCTCCTCCTATCAATACGGCAACAACCCCTTCGATCCCGCACTCGGGTCCCGCGGTCTGAACGCTTCCTTCTCCGGTAACTGGGACGTGCGGCTTTCGCTGACCTACAACTTCCTGGACGGGGGGAAGGTCTCCCGCAAGGTCCAACGCTCGGAAGAAAACCTTCGCATCGCGGAGGCCCGTCGGGAAAAGGCGAGCCGGGATGCCCTCTCCGGCATCGAACGAGCCAGGATCCGGCTGAACGGAGCCAACGACCGGGTACGCTTCACCGAGAAGGGAAGCTCGCTCGCGGAAAAGACCTTGAAATGGGTCGAGACCCGCTTCCGGCAGGGTTATTCCCTCCAGGTCGAGGTCAATGACGCCCGCACGAGCTGGCTTCTCGCGAAAAACCAGCAGCTCCAGGCCCTCGTCGATTACCAGATCGCCCGCGCCGATCTCGCCAAGTCGCTCGGCTTGCTTTAAGGAGAAAATTGATGCCTTGCCCCAGCAAATCTCTCTGTTTCCTTTTTTCTCTCGTCCTGCTTTTGCCGGGTATCTCCGCCTGCGGCAAGAAAGCGGAAGGGAATGACCGGGTCCAGGTCAAAAAAGGGGAACTGGCGGTCACGGTGGCCGAAACCGGCACCATCGAGGCCTTGACCAAGGTCGAAGTGAAGAGCAAGGTCGCCGGGCAAGTCGCCCGCCTTCTGGTGGATGTCGGAGACCAGGTCAAGAAGGGGCAGCTGCTCATTCAGCTCGACACCAAGGATATCGAGCGCCAGTTGGCGCAATCCAAGGCCGATCGGGAGATCGCCCAGGCCCGGCTCGCCCGCCTTTTGGCCGGTGCCCGTCCCGAGGAGATCGCCCAGGCCAGGGCGCAGCTCGCCCAAAGGCTGTCGGTTTGGGAAAGGAACAAGTCCGAATACGCCCGCAGCCAGGCCGCCGTCGAGGCGGGGTCCATCACCCCCCGGGAGGCCGAAACGGCCAAGGGCGATTTCGCCGGGAGCACGGCCCAGATCGAGGAGGCCAGGGCCCACCTTCGCTTGTTGAAGGCGGGGAGCCGGGTGGAGGAAGTCTCGGAAGCCCGCGCCCAGCTCGCCAAGGCCGAGGTCGCCTTCAAGGCCGCCGAGGACCAGCTTTCCTACTCGTTTATTCGCTCCCCCATGTCCGGGACGGTGATCCAGCGTGGGATCGAGGCCGGTGAGATGGTCTCGCCCGGAGTCTCGGCCACCGCCCAGGGAACGAGGATGCTGATCGTGGCCGATCTTTCCCACCTGGTGATCCAGAGCAATCTAAACCAGGTCGACGTCGGCAAGGTCCGCAAAAGCCAGGCCGTCGAGGTGCGGGTTGATTCCGCCCCCGGCAAGGTCTTCCAGGGCCGGATCTGGCAGGTCGCTCCCGCGGCCGAGGCTTCGAGCGATGGCCAGAACTCCATCCAGACCTTCCCCGTCAAGACCATCCTGGACGTCTCTCCCGGCAAGGAAGAGAAGGAGATCCTGAAACCGGGAATGTCCGCCGACATCGATATCCAGGTGATGACCAAGAAGGACGCCCTCTTCCTCCCGGTCGAGGCCGTCGTCAGGGGCAAGGGCGACGAGGCGACCGTCACCCTTCCCACCAAGGACAAGAAGGGAAAGGGGAAGAAGGTGAAGCTCGGGATTTCGAACGATCACCAGATCGAGGTCCTGGAAGGCCTTTCCCTCGGGGAAACCGTCTTGATCAAGCCCGCCTCCTCGGCCGACAACGCGATGAAGTTCTAGCATGATCCTCGAATCGAGCGAGAGCCTGCGCCAGGCTCTGCGGACCTTGAACGCTTATCGGATGAGGTCCTTTCTGACCGTCTTGTCGATCACCATCGGGGTTTGTTCGGTCATCCTCTTGACCAGCCTGTCTCAGAGCGCCTTCGCCACCCTGGTGAAGGGGATCGAGGAGGTGGGGGGGACTCGCTTCGTCATGCTCTTTCCCGACAGTCCCAAGAAGGCGGCCAAGAAGGCCTCCAGCTATCAGGGAGGGTTGACCAGGGCGGACGCCGCCGCCCTCGGGGGCATTCCGAGCATCGAGAAGCTGACGGCCTTTCAATCGAGCAGCGGGGTTCCGGTTCGAAAGCCGGGCGGTAGCGAGGGCAAAACCGATCTCGTGAAGGCGGACGAGCATTTTTGCGGGGTCTTCGCCCTTCCCCTCTCCCGGGGACGCCTCCTGACCGAAAAGGACATCAAGGAACGAAGAAGGGTCGCCCTCGTCGGGGAAGACCTGGCGAAGAAGCTCTATCCGGGTGAAGAGGCCGTCGGAAAAGAGGTGGTGGTGAAGGGCGATCGCTTCCGGGTGGTCGGGCGCCTGAACTACGCCGCCAAAAACGGCATGCACTTCGGTTTCTCCTTCTCCGACGTGGTGGTCGTCCCGGCGACCAGCGAGAGGGAGAGGGTGGGAATGATCGCCTTGATCTCCCGGGAGAAGCAAAGCACCACCGCGCTTCTGGACCGGATCAACGCCATTCTGCTCCATCGCCACCGGGGGGTGGACGATTTCCAGTTCATCGACCTCGGGGGGATGCTGAAGGGCTTCTATCTGGTCTTCTACGCCATGATCCTGGTCGTCGGTTTGATTGCCGGGATGAGCCTGCTGATCGGGGGGGTCGGGATCATGAACATGATGCTGGTGGCGGTGTCCGAGCGTCGCCGGGAGATCGGCTTGCGCAAGGCGGTCGGCGCCACCGAAAAGGCCATCTTGACTCAGTTTCTGGTCGAAGCGGTCTGTCTTTCCCTTTTCGGAGCCCTGGTCGGAGTGATACTGGGCGCCGGTCTCGCTCAGCTCGCTACCGTGATCGGTCCCCTCATCAACCGCGGGTGGGTCGGGATCGTGAGCCTGCCCGCCATTCTGGCCGCCGTTCTGGCCTCGGCCGGCATCGGCATCTTCTTCGGATGGTATCCCGCTCGGCAGGCCGCCAAACTGGACCCCATCCTCTGCCTGAGATCGGAGGAGGCATGAGTTTTCTCGAAGAATTGAAGGGGGTGCTGGCTACCTTCAGAACCCAACGCTTCCGCACCTTCCTGACTTTGCTCGGCATCATCCTGGGCGTCTCGACCCTGGTGGTCTTCTCCAGCCTGATCGAGGGGATGGGGAAGTTCATGGAGCGCAAGATGCAGGAGGCCTCCGGCGAGGACATCATCTCGGTCGCGCAGAGCTGGAGCATGGAGAAGCCGAAGAAGTACGCCCCCCCCATCAGCCTCTTCGATTCCCGGGCCCTGGGGAAAACCCCCACTCTGGCCGAATCGACCGTCCTGAACCGCTACAGCCTGCGGGTCCCCTTCGGTTCACGCTGGGGACAAAATATGTACGTGATCGGGACCAATCCCCGGGCCCTTTCCTTCTACGGTCTCGAGATGGCGAGGGGACGCTTCGTCGAGAAAAACGACCTCTTCACCAGCGCCAGGGTCGCCGTTCTCGGGAGCGAAGCTTCGAAGAAGCTCTTGCCCGGTGAAAAAGAACCTCTCGGAAAGGAAGTGAAGCTGAAGGGACAACGTTTCCGGGTGGTCGGAGTCCTCAAGCCGAAGCCGGCGATGGGGATGGGAATGTGGACCTGGGACGCCTCGGCCGTCATTCCCGAGTCCACCTTCGTCAACCGCATGGCCCATTCGAAGGAAATCAGCGAGATCGTGGTGAAGGCCTCGGGCCCCAGTCTCGAGCGCTTCGGCCTGGTGCGCCTGGCTTATGCGGTCAAGGCCGTGGTCCTGGAGCGCCATCACGGGATCCAGAATTTTCGGATCACCGATCCCGTCAAGGACGCCCAGACCGGGAACATCGCCCACCTGATCGTGGTGGCCCTGGAGGGGGCGATCGCCGTCGTATGCCTGCTCGTCGGGGGGATCAACATCATGAACATCATGCTGGTGACGGTCTCCCAGAGGAAAAGGGAAATCGGCTTGAGGAGAGCGCTGGGTGCGACCAAGGGGGACGTCCGCCGCCAGTTCTTGAGCGAAGCGGCCATCCTCGCCGGCTTGGGTGGGATCCTGGGCGTCGCCGGGGGAGTCCTGGTCGCCTGGTTGCTTTCCCGGATCCTGACCCTTTTCTTCGGATACTGGCCCTACTTCTTCATGCCCTGGCAAACCGCTCTCGGTTTCGGCTCATCCCTTCTCACGGGGATCGCCTTCGGCTGGATT
>DOBT01000146.1:17307-17439 GCA_003503675.1 Cyanobacteria bacterium UBA8530
TCTTCCTTAACATAAATTATTGACAAAGGTTTGCGGATCGTTTATCTTCTTTTAAGTCGATTCCGCAGACTGATTTTTTTAAGGAGGCAAAGGCCCATGTTCATCCCCTTCAACACGCAAACCAACGGCTTC
>DOBT01000255.1 GCA_003503675.1 Cyanobacteria bacterium UBA8530
ACCGTCAAGACCCCCGCCAAGGCCTCCGCCGTCAACAAGAAGGCTTGCGCCGAGTGCAAGGGCGAGAAGCTCTGCCCAGGCTGCAAGGCCCAGAAGGCCTGCGCCGATCACAAGAATTTGAAGGCCTGCGCCGATCACAAGAACCTGAAAGCCGGCGAGCCCTGCAAATCGAAGACCCCCTGCGCCGACTGCAAGAAGGACCTCAAAAAGGCCGCGTCCAAGAAAGTTAAATAAATCCCTTTGATCGAAGTCGTTGGAGCCATCATCCTAGACGATTCTCGCGTCCTGCTTGCCCAGCGCAAGCAGGACGCTTTGCAAGGACTGCTCTGGGAATTCCCCGGCGGCAAGGTGGAGCCGGNNATGTCTTCGATTACGGAGAGCGCCGCATCCATCTCTCCTGCTATCGCTGCCGACTGTTGAAAAAAGACCTGCGAACCCTCGACTGCGCGGATTTTCGCTGGGCCGAAAAGAGAAATTTTTTCGATTTCCCGCTGGCTCCGGCCGACGTGCCGATCGCCGAAAAGCTTTTTTCAATCCTTTGACAGGTCATGCCGGTGGACGGTCGGAACCCAGACCGTGCGTGGCCTGAAGGCGAGCAGGCTGGCCCAGAGGAGGCGAAAAACCCAGGCCGGCAAAAAGAGAATGGCGGCATAGGCTTTCAATGAAGCCCTTTCCATGAGCATTCCCGTCAGGAAATAGGCTGGCCAGAGCAGGAAGAACGGGGGCCAGAGCGGCCAAATCCCCTCCACCGAAAAGAGGGATAGGGCGGAGAAGCAGAGGCTCAGTGCCAGGAAGATGGAGCGCGGGGGGATGCTGAGGAGATAGAGCATTCCGTCCAGGCCGTCCCAGCTTCCCGCGAGGAAAGCCCCGAGGAAGCGGGGAAAGTACTTCGGGATCAAGCGGTATTTGCCTCCGATCCAGCGGGTCCTCTGAACGGTGAGGTCCCTGAAATTGTCGGTCTTCTCGTCCCAGACCATCGCCCTTGGCGAGAAAGAGATCTTCACCCCCTTCAGCATCAGGATCAGCTGCCACTCGCAGTCTTCCACCAGGCTATCGGAAGACTTGGCCAGCAAGTCTTCGAAGATCCCCCTTTCATAGGTGACCCCCGAGCCGGCGATGGTGCCGGAAAGCCCCAGCGCCCTTCTTCCTTCCCCCCCGACTCGATGGGAAATGGCCTCGGAGAGGTAATCGAGACTGCTCGAGGGGCTGACGAAGGGGTTTTTCGGCCGGCGCATTCCCTGGACCACCTTGGCCCCGGCCCCCATCTCCTCGTCGACCGCCGCCAGGAAATCGGGAGGCAGCAGGTTGTCCGCGTCCAGCACCAGGACACAATCGAAGCGCCGCTTGTCCGGGATCTTCCCCCAGAGATAGCGAAGGGCCTGGCTCTTGGTGCTCGGCCTCTTGCTGAACCTCTCGAAGACCCTGGCCCTGCAGTTTTTCGCCATTTTCGCCGTTTTGTCCCGGCAGTTGTCCGCCACCACGAAGACCTCGAAAAAGGGATAAAGCTGTTTTTCCAGGCTCTCGAGCAGCCTCGGAAGGACGGCTTCCTCGTCATGGGCCGGGATCAGGACGGCGAAACGGTTCTTTCCCTTGCCCGGGGGAAGCGGGGAGCGGCGGCGGATGCGGGCGCAAAAAGCTCCTATCAGAGGGAAGAACAGGTAGAGAAGCGCAAAGAAAACGTAGCTCTGGAGCAGGAAGAGCAGGATGATCATTCCCTCAGCACCCCGAAATACACCTCTTCGGTGTGGCTCACCATCCTGTCCAGTCGAAAGTTGCTTTCGACCCGCTCCCGACCTATCAGACCGAAGCGCAGCCGCATCAGGGGNNCAGGTATTCCGCCAGGGCGGAGGGGTCCTTCGGCGGGACCAGGAAGCCGGTTCCACCGTGCCTCACCACCTCCCGGTTGCCGTTCACGTCGCTGGCCACGACCGCCCGGCAAGCGGCCATCGCCTCGATCAGGCAAAGCGGCAGGCCTTCCCAGAGGGAAGGAAGGGTACAGAGATCGGAAGCGGCCAGGAGGCGCCCCACGTCACGCCTGGCCCCCGCGAAGAGAACCTCCCTCGATATCCCCAGTTCCCTCGAAAGCTCCTCGAGCTCTTCTTTGTCTTCCCCTTCCCCAACCAGCAGGAAACGGCAGTCCGGAAAGCGCCTCAGGATATCCTGGGCGGCCTGGAGCAGGATCTTTTGGCCCTTCTGCCGGGTGAGACGACCGAAAAGGCTGATCAAGACCTCTTCTTCCCCGACGCCGAGTTCATTCCGGCAGCTGGAACGTTCTTTCCGGTCACCGTCGTAGGCCCTGGGGTCGACGCCGTTGTGGATCACCACCGAACCCGCTTCCCGAAGGATCCCTTTTTCCCTTCCCTCCTCGAGGTCGGCGCGGCTGACGCAGATCACCCGATCGGCCAGGGAACAGATCTTTCGCTCGATCCCCTCAGCTGCCCGTTCCAGCCAGGGATGCTCTCGGGGATGGAAGGACCAGCCATGGACGGTGTAAACGAAGGGGATCTTCAAGGAAGAGGCCGTCAGGGCGGAAACCAGGCCAGCCCGGGTCCCGTGGGCATGGATCACCTCGATGTCGTTTCTTCGAGCGACCCCCATCAGCTTCGGCAGGGCCGTGAAATTGAAACGCCCCCCGAGAGCCAACCCCTCGGAGGCCACCCCGAAATGGGAAAGCTCGGAAAGCAAAGGTCCATCGGGAGAACAAACCACGGTCGGTCGGAAAAAGGAACGATCGAGCCCCTCGAGTAGGGAACGCAGATGGGAAGCCCCTCCCCCTATCGCCCCGCTCGCGATCACCTCGAGAACCCTTCTTTGCTTTCGCTCTCTGCTCAAAGAAATTCCTCCTGTCAAAAGCCTACCCCCCCCGGAACGGGAGGGGTAGGTTCGATAGGGAGAAAAAGAGGAACGAAATCTCGCAGAGATCAGCGAACCCGCATTTCCGCCTTTTTCTTCGCCTTGACGAGAGCGAGGACTTTCTCCGGGGTCGCGGGCAGGTTCAAGGAAAGCTCGCCGAAGTCCGCCAGGGCGTCGGCGATGGCGAAGAAGACGGATTCCCCGTAGAGAAAGGGCGGCTCGCCAATGGCCTTGGAGCGCNNCCGATGGTCGGGATCTTGTAGGTCGCCGGGGAGTCCGAAAGCAGGCGCCCCTTATCGTCCCTGACCAGCTCCTCGGTGGTCGCCCAGCCCATGCCCTGCACGAAGGCGCCCTGGACCTGCCCGAGGTCGACCGCGGGATTGAGCGACTTGCCGGCGTCATGAACCACGTTGACCTCGTCGAGGGTGACGCTGCCCGTCAAGAGATCGACCGTCACCTCGCTCACCGCCGCCCCGAAGACGAAGTAAAGGAAAGGAGTGCCCTGGCCCCGATCGCGGTTGAATTCCACCCCGGGAGTGGCGTAGAAACCATGGGCCCCCAAATCGATCCTTTGAAAATAAGCCGTCCCCACCAACTCTTCGAGAGAGAGCCTTTTTTCCGGATTTCTCTCGTCGAAGGCCCAACCCCCACTCAGGTGAATGAAGGAGGGAGCGATGCTCAGCCCTTTTTCGGGATCGGCCAGCAACCGGGCCGCCAGGGAACGCAGGCGATCGGCGATCTGCCGCGAGGCATCCTCGGCGGCCTGTCCGTTGAGATCGGCACCCGAAGAAGCCGCCGTCGGGGAGGCATTGGCGATGCGCTTGGTGTTGTGGCTCTCGACCCGGATCTTCCCGAGGGGAATCCCCAGTTCGGTGGCGACGATCTGAGCGATCTTGGTGTTGACTTCCTGTCCCATCTCGATCGCCCCGTGGCTGACCGAGACCGAGCCGTCGCCGTACACGTTGACCAAAGAGCTCGCCTGGTTCAAAAAGGCGGCGGTGAAGGAAATTCCGAACTTGACCGGGGTCACCGCCATGCCCTTCCTTCGATAAAGGTTGGCCTGGTTGAAAGCGGCTATCTTCTTCTTCTTCTCCCCCCAGTCGGAAAGCTCTTCCACCCTTTCCAGGACCTCATTCAGGACGCAGCCCTGGATCACTTCGCCGTAAGGGGTGCGATCGCCGTCCACGTAGAGGTTGCGGCGCCTCAACTCCAGGGGATCCATCCCGAGCTCTCGCGCCACCCGGTCCAGGGCGGTCTCGATGACGAAGACTCCCTGAGGACCTCCGAAGCCGCGAAAGGCGGTGTTGGGAGGCAGGTTGGTTTTGCAGGGACGCCCGATGATGCGGACGTTGGGAATGTGATAGGCGTTGTCGGCATGCAGCATGGCCCGCTCCAACACCGAGGTGCTGACGTCGGCCACCGCTCCGCAGTCGGCGTTGAGCTCGACGCTGTAACCCGAAATATGACCTTCCTTGTCGAAGGCGATCCGGTAGAAGCTCTGGTAGGGATGACGCTTCCCGGTCCAGCGCATGTCCTCCTCACGCTCGAGCAGGATTTGGCAAGGACGAAGGGTGAGGTGGGTCGCCAGGGCCGCGATGCAGGCCCAGGGGGTGGCCTGGGCTTCCTTCCCGCCGAAGGCGCCGCCCAGTCGCTTCACGTCCACGGTCACGTCGACTCTGGGCTTGCCCAGGACCGCCGCCACCATCCTCTGCACCTCGGAAGGGTTCTGGGTGGAGGAAAAAACCGTGACTCCGCCGTTCTCCTCGGGGATGGCCCTGGAGCGCTGGGTCTCCAGATAAAAGTGCTCCTGGCCTCCGTTCTCGGCGCTTCCCTCTAGGACGAAATCCGCCTCCGCGAAGGCTTTTTCGACATCCCCGCTCTCGATCTTCCTGACCGGCCCGACGAAAAGGTCCTTCGAAAGGGCCTCTTCGATCGTCAGCACGGGCGGAAGCTCCTCGATCTGCAACTGAATCGCTTCGATCGCTTTCCTGGCGATTTCCAGGGAATCGGCGGCCACCGCGGCGATCGCCTCCCCCACGAAATGAACCTCGTTTTCCGCAAAAAGCACCTCGTCGGGAAAGATGCCGCCGATCTGGTTCTCGCCCGGAATGTCCCGGTAGGTGAAGATCTTTTGCACGCCCGGAATTCTTCTCGCAGCCTCGCAATCGATCTTCTCGATGCGGCCATGGGCGACCGGGCTCGTCAGGACCTTGACGTAGAGCATCCCGGGAGAAGGAGGGGCATCCCCTCCGAAAAGGGAGCGCCCGGTCACATGCTCTTTGCCGCTGAGATGCGCGGCGGAAGTGCCGACGACGCCGAATTTATCCCGGCTCATTGCTCCCACCCCTTCTCTTCAACGCATGCCAAAAAATGTTTGATCAAAATGCCTTCGATCAGGTCCTTGCGATAGGTGGAAGAGCCGCGGACGTCGCCGATGGGCCGCATTTCCTCGAGAGCGACTGTCGAGGCGAACTCGACCGTCTCGAGGTTCCACTCCCGCCCCAAGAGACTGGCGGAGGTCTTTTCGGCCAGGAAAGGCACGGCGGCGACTCCGCCGAAGGCCACTTTCGCGGCCAGGATCCTTCGGTCGTCCAAGGTCAGGGATATCGCCCCGTTCACCGTGGCGATGTCGAGGGCACGCCGCTTGCTCACCTTCTCGAAGTGGTGGAACTTCTCGCCCGAAAGCGGGAGGCGGATCTCGGAAATCCACTCCTCTTTCCCGAGGTCGATTTGCTTGTAGCCCCGGTAGAATTCGGAAAGGGGGACTTTCCTGGACCCGTCGGGTCCCTCGAGATGCAGGACGGCGCCCAGCGCCAGAAGCAGGGGGGCGGTGTCGGAAATGGGAGAAGCGTTGGCGAGGTTGCCCGCCAGGGTTCCCAGGGTACGGACCTGATGGGAAGCCATTTTTCCGATGGCCTCGGAAAGAACCGGCAAAACCCCCTCCACCTCCCGGGCGACCTTTCGGAGAGTGGCTGCCCCGCCGATGACCACCTCTTCGCACCCGATGCGAACTTCGCTCATTCCCTCGATCGAGGTCAGATCGATCAGGTTTCGGATGGGAGCGCCGTGCTTCTTGATGGCCACCGTGATATCCGTCCCGCCGTTCAGCAACTTCGAATCGGAGATGGAAAGCAGATGTCTGAGCTGAGCCGCGGTTCTCGGCGCATGGAAGGATTTCTCCCCCTCCCGAATCGAAAGCACCTTTTTCTCTTTTTCGGCCCCCAAGATTTTTTCGACCTCTTCGAGATAGGCGGGGCGGAGGTCTTTCGCCTTGATTTTCTCCAAGAGCCAGTCCGTCCGGAGGTGTTCCCCGGCGCTCTTGATGGCGACGTAGCCGGTGCAGCGGCAGAGGTTGCCCTCGAGGGCCGCGAGCAGGTCCTCCTGGGAAGGTTGGGGATTGTCGAGGAAAAGGGCGAGCAAGGACATGACCACTCCCGGGGTGCAGAAACCGCACTGGGTGGCATGGTCATCCAGGATGGCCTGTTGGATGGGATGAAGGTGTTCTCCCTCGGCCAGGCCTTCGATGGTGAGCAGGTGCTTCCCATCGAGCTGAGGAGCGAGCATCAAGCAACTCGTCACCGCCCGATAAGAAAAAATGTTTTCGCTCTCATTTTTCTTTTTTTTCTCGCCGATAACCACGGTGCAGGCGCCGCAGTCGCCCTCGGCGCAGCCTTCCTTGGTTCCGGGCAGCGCCAGGGGACCTCGCAGGAGTTCGAGGACGGTCGAGTGGGGAGAAACCTCCATTTGCCGGGGCTTCCCGTTGAGAAAGAATTCGATGGCTTGGCGGGTGGCTTCCATATCGAGAACCTCCAAGTTCAGGCGGTGTAGATGACTTTTCCGTCCACGACGGTGGACGCGACCAGGTTTTCCAAATCGTCGGGATCGTTCGACAGTAAATCCCTCAGCTGTTCTTCGGCCGTATTCTTGGCGGGTCCATTGGTTTTGAGGGCGACGAAGGAGGCCTCCTTGCCCTGGACCAAAGAGCCCAGCCGATGGTCCATCCTCAGGATCTCGGCTCCGGCCAGGGTGGAGCGGAAGAGGGCCTCGGTGGCGGTAACCCTGGTGAAGGGGGCATGGTCCTCCAGGAAGGCCTTCATGACATTGAGCGGGCTCAGGGACGGCCCCCCCCCGATGTCGCTGGCCAGGGCGAAGGGAATATCGAATTCCCTCAATTTCTCGAGGGGCATCCTCCCGCTGCGCAGGGCCCGGTTCGAGGTGGGGCAATGGGCGACGTTGACTCCCCTGGCCTTCAGCAGCCGCCACTCGTTATCCGAGAGATGGATGCAGTGGCCCAGGATGGTCCGCTCTCCGAGAAGGCCGGCCCGGTCGTACACGTCGGTGTAGTGGGCCGCTTTCGGGAAAAGCTTTTTGACCCAGGCGATCTCATCGGTGTTCTCGGATAGATGGCTCTGGATCCAGTTTCCGTTGTCGGCGGCCGCCTGACCGAGGCGATCGAGGCAACTTTCGCCGCAGGTGATGGCGAAGCGGGGGGTGACGGCATAGCGATCGCCGAACTCGCGTCCCAGCTCCCGGACCTGGGCCAGGGCGACATCCTCGTCGGTAAGGAGGTCGGGGGGAGAATTCTGGGTCATGACCACGTCACCGACGATCATGCGGCCGTACCCCTTGCTCAAGGCCAGCCGGCAGGCGGAGGCATGAACCGAGGAATAGATCATAGCCGCGACGGTTCCCTTGGAGGCGAGCTCAGAATAGAAGCGCTCGACCATCACCTCGGCGAAGGCCGAGTCCACGAAGCGGGCTTCTTCGGGCCAGATGTGGTTTTGAAGCCAGGGCAGCAGGGCCTCCTGAAAGGAGCCCTTCACGCGGTTCTGGACCCAGTGGAGGTGGACGTCGACGAAACCCGGCAGGAGCAGCCAGGGCTCGTGGGGGCTCTGGACGACCGCGACCCGGGGGAAGGCGGAACGCAGGGAATCGAAATCGCCCAGCGCTTCGATCCTCCCCCCCTGGACGACTAGGCCTCCGTCGGGGTGAAAACGGCAGGCGTCCGCCCCATAGGGGGAAGAAAGGATACCGCGCCAAAGCGTTTTTTCTTGCAAAGCAATGCCTCACTTCATCGTGACGGAAAAGGACTTTACTGCGTCTTTACAGGATCGCCATTCAACTCTCAATTATAGATCGCTGCCAGGATAAAAACCAAGCCCCGCGTGAAGTGAGGGCGTTTTCATTTGACGGGGAAGGAAAAGAACGTTATCCTTTTTTTGTTCGTTAAGATTTGAAAAGGGGAAAATCGATGCGCATCGCGATCCTGGCCCCCATCTGGGAAACGGTGCCTCCTCCCGGCTACGGGGGGATCGAATTGGTGGTATCCTTGCTCGCGGACGGTTTGGTCGAAGCGGGTCAGCAGCCGGTCCTCTTCGCCACCGGAGATTCCCGCAGCCAGGCCCCGCTTTCCTGGGTCTCTCCCCATTCCCTGCGTAGCCAGGGATATTCGACCGAGCGCATCCTCCCGCAAGCCATCCTTCACGTGACCAGGGTCTACCAGCAGGCTTCTTCCTTCGACATCATCCACAACCACGAGGGGGGGCTCGCTCTCAGTCTGGCCCCCTTCGTAAAGACGCCCACCGTCACCACCCTCCACGGTCCCATCGACAAGAACAACCAGCTCTTTTACCGCTCCTTTCCGGGCCATCCCTTCGTTTCCCTTTCCGAGGCGCAGAGAAGGGATTGTCCCGACCTGAATTACCTCGCCACGGTCAACAACGGCATCGATCCCGACCTTTATTCCATCGGCCCCAAAAAAGGCTACCTGCTCTTCCTGGGACGCATATCACCGGAAAAGGGAACCCACCATGCCATCCGGGCCGCCGCGGACGCGGGCTATCCCCTGGTCATCGCCGGCAAGGTCGATCCTTTCGACCGGGACTATTTCCTGCGCGAGATAAGCCCCCTCATCGACGGCTCCCAGGTCCGCTTCATCGGCGAAGTGGGCGGTATCAAGAAGAGCCTTCTACTTCAGGGAGCCATGGCCATGCTCCACCCGGTCCAGTGGCCCGAGCCCTTCGGCCTGGTCCTGGCGGAAGCCCTGGCCAGCGGCGTCCCCGTCATCGCCATCGGCAAAGGCTCCATCCCCGAAATCATCCGTTCGGGCAAGACCGGCTTCGTGGTCGACCACCCCGACCAACTCGCCGATACCGTCCGCTGGCTCAATCGAATCAAGGCCACCGATTGCCGGAATGACTGCCTGGAGCGGTTCCACTACCGCGCCATGGTGAAAAACTACCTCAAGGTATACGAAGGGATGCTGGCCCAAGAAAGGAAATAGCTTGCGAACGAGAAGGGATCCGTCTACCCTGATCCATGGCACCCAGAGATAAAGCCGAAAGGAAACCGCCCATGCGATCGGGGACCCTCTCACTCTGCCTGGCTCTCGGATTGGCCTTCACCTCCGGCCTTCCCGCCCAGGCCCTAAAAGTAGAAAACAGCAAAGTTGAAAACAACGAAATTGAAAAAGCAGGCAGGAACATGACCAGATTCTTTACCGCGCGGCCCGAGGAATTGACGGCCGACTTCGTCAAGGGGTATTACGACGCCCTGCTCGCCCAGATGAGGGACCTGCCCTCCGAGCCCGTTGCCTGGATCGACTACCTGAGCCACTGGAACGAGTTCAAGGCCTACCTGTCCGGAGAGAACCAGCGACGCAGCCTGAAGGAAAGTCAGAACACCGTCGACAAGTCGGCGGAAGAGGGCGCCGCCTTCATGCGCGAGAAGATCACCCCCATCGCCGAGGAATACGACGCCCAGATCCGGGAAAGCCTGCTCGCTTCTCCCCACCGGCCCCAGATGGAGAAGCACTTCGGCAAACTGCTCTTCTCCAACTTCGAGGTCACCCAATCGGCTTTCGATCCCGCCAACATCAAGCTGAACACCGAAATCGGCACCCTCACCGCCCGCTATGGCAAGATAGCCGGTTCGGCCAAGCTCTTGATTGGGGGCAAGGAGTTGACCCTGCCCCTGGCGAACGCCCTGCTGGACGATCCCTCCGAGGCCAAGCGCAAGGCCGCCTGGACCGCCATCGCCAAGTGGTCCTCCGAGCACGACAAGGAAATCCAGGACATCTACACCCAGCTGGTTTCCCTGAGAAATCAGCTCGCCGTCAACCTCCAGGAGAAGAACTTCGTCCCGGTCGGCTACCGCAAGATGCAGCGCACCGATTACGGTCCCGAAGAGGTCAAGAGCTTCCGCCGAGAAATCAAGAACCACGTCGTTCCCTTGCTCGCCAAATTCAGGAAGCAGCAGGCCGCCAACCTCAAGCAAAAGACGGTCAAGCCCTGGAACATGAAGTACTATCCCGGCCTCTCCCTGGATCCGCACATCCTCAAGGTGAGCGAGGAAGCCGAAAGAACCCAGAAACTCTTCGATCGCCTCAGCCCTCATCTCGGAGGCCACTTCCGCAAAATGAGCCAGGCGAAGCTGATGGACCTCGAAAACAGGCCCAACAAGGTCCCCGGCGCTTTTTGCACCAACTTCGACGACGACAAGACCGCCTTCATCTTCTGCAACAACACCGGCTCCTCGNNGATGGGCCACGCCTTCCAGATCACGGACAGCATGTGGATCGAGCCCATCGAGTTGCGCTGGCCCACCTACGAGGCCTGCGAAATCCATTCCATGGGCATGGAATACCTTGCCCTGCCCCTCCTGGACGAGTTCTTCAAGCCGGCGGACTCCCTCAAATACCGCAAGCTGCGCCTGATCGACACCCTGACCATGCTCCCCTACATCGCCACGGTGGACGAGTTCCAGCACTGGG
>DOBT01000258.1 GCA_003503675.1 Cyanobacteria bacterium UBA8530
GTCGCGGCCCTGATCAAGGTCCGAGGAGACTTCCTGGGCGATCTTCCGGTTTTCCACGAGGTCCAGGTGGACCCTCGAGCTTTCACCTCCGAAGAGAACGGTGTCGGCGATGGTGAGGGCGAAAGAGTCCTTCGAGGAAATGGCCGGAGCATGATACCCCATCAGGAGATTGGGCGTGGAAACGTCCCGCTGGATGGTCGAGCGGCGTTCCGAGGTCTGCGGCGCCTCCTTGATTTCCATCGAGGGCAGGTTCTTGCCGCGGGGGATCCCTCCGAAGTGCCGGATGATCATCTTGAGGGCGTCGGGGCTATGGNNGTCGACCATCTTGGAACGGGTCATCTTGTCGAGATCGTCCATCCAACCGACGATCGGCCAGCGATAGGGGTGGTTCTTGAAAGCCAGGGAGTAGAGCTCCTCGTGCATGGCGCCGGTGGGGGAATTCTCGGTGCGCCAGCGGCGCTCTTCCTTGACCACGCTCAGCTCGGAGTCGAACTTGGCGGGGTTGAGCAAAAGGTTCTGCATGCGATCGGCTTCCAGTTTGGCCGCCAATTCGAGAAGATCGCTCGAGAAGTCGATGAAGTAACAGGTGTAGTCGTTGGAGGTGAAGGCGTTGTTCAAGCCGCCGTTGGCTTCCGTCAGCCGGTCATAGCTGTTGTCGGGATACTTCTTCGAGCCCAAGAACATGACGTGCTCGAGGAAATGGGAGATTCCCGTCTGGCCGAGGGTCTCGTTGCGCGAGCCGACGCGATACCAGACCTGGAAGGTGACCACCGGGGCCTTGTGGTTTTCGAGCAAAAGCACCTTGAGGCCGTTGTCGAGCTTGAATTCTCGAATGGGAAGATCTTTGCCCGCCAGCGCCGGGGTGGCGCAGGTAGCCACCAGCGCCGCGGCGCAAACCAACTTTCTCATCGTTCTCTCCTAAGGGTTCCATAATAAGGCGCTGAAGTATACCCGGATATAAAGCAAGCTCAATATACCAGGATCCCCTTCATTGTCAAATGAGGGACTTTCCGAGAAGGGAATCGAAAAGATCGCCATCGACGTTCCCGCCGGAAACCACGCAGCAGATCTTTTTTCCCGCGAAAAGTTCGGGATGGGAGAGCACGGCCGCCAAGGCGAGGGCGCCGGTGGGCTCGACCCGGTGCCCGGCGAGAAAATAGAGCTTACGAAGGGCGTCGATGATTTCCTCTTCGGTTACCTCGAGGATGTCCGACAAGCCCTCTTTGAGGATGGCCCAGTTGTGCTGGCCCAAGCTGATGGTGCGCGCTCCGTCGGCCAGGGTCAGAGGTTCGCTCTCGTTTTGAACGATTCGTCCGGCTCTCAAGGAACGGGCCGCGTCGTTGGCGAGCAGAGGTTCTGCCCCGATCACCCGGATTCCTGCTTTGCTCCTCCGGATCCCCTGGACGATCCCGGCGGACAGACCGCCGCCCCCCACGGGCACCACCACGACGTCGAAGGAATGTTCGGCGTTATTCGCGATCTCCTCGCCGAGAGTGGCATTGCCTTCGATGACCAGGGGATCGTCGTAGGCGCTGGCCAAATAGGCCTCGGGATGAAGAAGGACCAATTCTTTCACTCTCCGGGCACGGCTCTTTTTCGAGACGTCGACCAACTCTACTTGTCCTCCGTAAGCCCTCACCGCCTCGATCTTGACCTTGGCGGAGGTATCGGGCATCACGACGATGGCCTTCCTTCCGAAAAGCCGACAGGCATAGGCCAGGGCCTGGCCGAAATTGCCCGAGGAGGCCGCGGAGAAAAGGTCGTTCGGGGTCTTCGAGACCAGGTTGCGTGCGGCCCTGAATTTGAAAGAGCCCGTGTGCTGATGGATTTCGCTGGCGAGGATGATCGAACAACTTTCCGCCGGAAATTCGAAGAAGGTGGTGGGGCGGTTCCCGATTTTTTCCATGGCGTGGCCTTTCTTTTTCAGTTACTTCGAAGAAGGTCGATTCGTTTCTTGATTTCGCGCAGGGCTTCCAGCCTCTGCTCTTTCATTCCGATGACCCGCGGGCTGGAAGAGGGGAGGCCGCAAACGCGGGTTCCTTCGGGGGGATTCCCGGATTTTTCGTACATCCTGAGCAGGCCCAGGCCGTTGAAGCAGACGATTTTCGGGTGGTATTCCCGCAAAATCCCGTCGATTCTTTTCAGGCCCTGCTTGAAGTCTTCCTTCGACAGGTCGTCGATGTTGGGGGTGGGACGTTTGATCACGTCGACGAGGCCGATTCCGAATTCCAAAAGTTCGAGGTCCTCGTTCAGGCCCCTCAATACCCTGGGGACCAACCCGACCTCGCGGAGGTCCTCCCAAAAGCGATTGCTTTTGCGGGCATAGTAATGGCCCTTCTCGACCGCATAGGGACTGGGGTTGTACCCGACGAAGAGCAATTCCAGATCTTTCGACAGGATGTCTTCGAGGGTGAGGGTGTCTTCGAAGGGAATTCTTCTCGCCATGCCCACACTTTATCAGAAAAGCCCGGGAGAGGGGGTCGAGGCGATCTCACCTCTTTTTCTCCAGGCTCTTGGCAAGCTCGATTTGACTGCGGAAGAGGTGTTCGCTGAGAAGAAAGCTCTGATCCAGACTGATCTGGAACATCAAGTAGGCTTGATCGAGGTTGAAGGTCTTCGACAGGCCCGCTCGCTGCTTCTTGAGGAGGGCGAGTTCTCGCAGGGCCTTTTCGCTATCGCTCGTCATGGCCCTGGCCAGGACATCCTGTCGCTGCTCGAAGGCTCGCGACCTTTCTCGAAGCAGGGCAAGCTGATGGTCGGTGGCCTGCCATCCGAAATACAAGGCGAACGAAAGCCCGAGGATGAGGATCCCCTGGCAGACGGCGATGAAGGAAAGCAGCTTGACGATTTTTTCCATGCCCTCATCCTAGCCCGGTCCGAAATCGAGGGGAAGGAAGCCTCCGCACGAAGACTTTCTCCTTCGAAAACATTGCCCTCGCTTCCCGGAATAGGATTGAAAAACAACTGCTATAATGATCTCCGTCGTAGACGTCAATTTCCTATCTTGAAAGAGGTCATCTTCCGTGCAAGTCCAACCGAGAGAACGCATGCCCGAACAGGATCCCCAGAAAAGAAGCCGCAACTTCGAGGAAGTCGCGCTGGGTTATTCCGAAGAGCAAGCCGTTTCCGAAGCGAGCCGTTGCCTGCAATGCAAGAAACCTCCTTGCCGCAACGGCTGCCCCGTCTCAATCGACATCCCCGCCTTCATCAAGGAAGTGAAAGAAAAGAATTTCGCCCAGGCCCTGGGGATCATCAAGAGAACCAATTCCTTGCCGGCCGTCTGCGGTCGGGTCTGCCCACAGGAAAGCCAGTGCGAAGGGGTCTGCGTCCTCGCCAAGAAGTTCGAACCGGTGGCCATCGGCCGCCTGGAGCGCTTCGTGGCCGACTGGGGCAGAAAAAACGACTTCCAAGCCCCGACCGAGAACAAAGAAGACAAAAAAAACAAAAGAGTCGCCGTGGTGGGGGCCGGGCCGGCCGGTCTCACCGCCGCCGCCGAGTTGATCCAGAAGGGCTACGACGTCACGGTTTTCGAGGCGTTGCACCGTCCCGGCGGGGTTCTCGTTTACGGCATCCCCGAGTTCCGGCTGCCCAACGAGGTGGTGGACTTCGAGGTGGAAGGACTGAAAAAACTGGGAGTCGAATTCAAGCTCAACCAGATCATCGGGCGCACCTTCACGCTCGATCAACTGAAGGAAAGGTTCGACGCCATCTTCATCGGCACCGGCGCGGGACTTCCGGCCTTCCTGGGCATCCCCGGCGAGAATCTCAACGGGGTCTATTCCGCCAACGAATTCCTCACCCGGGTCAACCTCATGCGGGCCGACCGCTTCCCCGAGTTCAAGACCCCCGTCAAGGTGGGCGCTCACGTCATCGTGGTGGGGGGCGGCAACGTCGCCATGGACTCCGCCCGCACCGCGCGCCGCCTGGGCGCCGAGGTGACCGTGGTGTACCGGCGCTCCCGCCAGGAATTGCCGGCCAGAGCCGAAGAAGCCCATCACGCCGAAGAAGAGGGAATCGTTTTCAAGTTCCTGCACAATCCCCTGGAAATCGAGGGGCAGGACGGCTGGGTCAAGAGGATGAAGGTGCAGCCGATGGAGCTCGGCGAAGCCGATGCCTCGGGCCGCCGCCGGCCGGTCGAAAAGGACTGCCTCCCCGAATGGCTCGAGGTCGAAACCGTCATCATCGCCATCGGGACCACTCCCAACCCCTTGATCCCCAGCACCACCAAAGGATTGAACATTACCAAGAAGGGCACGGTCGTGGTCGATCAAGAGAGGGGAGAAACTTCTCTTCCGGGGGTCTTCGCGGCCGGGGACGTCACCACGGGGGCGGCGACCGTCATCAGCGCCATGGGAGCCGCGCGTCTGGCTGCCAAAGCCATCGACGAGATGCTCGCTTGATTCGAAGGGAAAAATGAAAAAAATCCAGACCTTCGACAGCATCGCCCTTTCCGCTGTCCGCTCCGAACTCCAGGAATTGCTCCTCGACGCCCGGCTCGAAAGAGTCCATCAGCCGAGCGCCGAGGAAATGGTCTGGATTTTCCGCGGCAAAACGAAGCTGTTTTTTTCGACCCGGATCATGTTCAACCGCCTGCACCTCACGGAAAAAGTCTTCGAAAACCCCGCCGTCCCGCCGGCCTTCTGCATGCTGCTGCGGAAGCACTTGGAGGGCTGCCGGATAAGGGAAATCGATCAAAAGGGTTTGGAAAGGGTGATCACCTTCGTTTTCGAGGGCCACGACGAACTGGGTGACCCCACCAAAAAGCTTTTCGTCGCCGAGATTACCGGCAAGCACTCGAATTTGATTCTCTTGAACGAGCAGGAAATCGTTTTGGGGGCCCTTCGAGCGGTGACGGCGGAGATGAGCAGCCATCGGCAAATCTTGGTGGGCCACCCTTACGCCCCGCCGCCGCCCTTCGAGGGCAAGGCGAGCCCCTTCGATAAGGGCGTCGAGATCGTCCTGGGTGAGGAGGGCTCGATTGGAAATGCCCTCAACCGGAAGTTCGCGGGGCTGAGCAAGCTTTCGATCGCCCAAATCTGCCTCGCTGCCGGGATCGATCCTTGTCGTCCCGTCGACAGCCTGGAGGCCCCCGAGATCCGTCAACTGGACGGGTGCTGGAAAAGAGCCCTGGAGGCCCTGCGAGAAGGGAAATTCGATCCCCGCTTCGAAAAGGGAAGGGATTGGGACTACTGCCTCTGGAAATTCGCTGAAAATTCAAAGACCTCCTCTCCCTCCCGGTTGCTGGACCGCTATTACGGCAGCACCGAAGAGGAAGACCGCCTGGGGGCCAAAAAGAAACGCCTGGCGGCCGAGATCTTCGAGCGCCTGGAAAAAAAGGAAGAGTTGGCCAACAAGTTGAAGGAAGGCCTGCAAGAGGCCGAAAAGAGCGATGGCTGGCGCCTGTGGGGTGAGCTGTTGAACACCTATGCGCGCGAAGTCCAGCCTTTTTCCCCCATCGCCCTCTTGCCCAACTACCAGGGAGAGATCGAGAAGATCCCGCTCGACCCCGGGCTCTCCCCCACCGAGAACTCCCAGCGCTTCTTCAAGAAATACCGCAAAGCCAAGATGGTGCGTGAAGTCAACCATCGCATGCTTTTCGAGATAGCCGAAGAGGTCGCCTACCTGGAAGGAGTGCTCGCTTCCATCGATTTCGCCACCGAAAAGGGGGAATTGGAAGAGATCCAGGCCGAGATCGCCCCGCCGAAAAAAGAGAAAAAAGGCGCGCGTCCATCCAAGAAAGGGAAAGTCCTCGAATCCCTGCCCCTGCATTTCCTTTCCCGCGACGGCTACGAGATCCTGGTGGGCAAGAACAACCGCCAGAACGACATCCTGACGATGAAAAACTCCGTNNAAACTCCGTCCCCCTGGACTGGTGGCTGCACGCCCAGAATATCCCCGGTTCCCACGTGGTGGTCAAAAGCCAGGGAGAAGAAGTTCTGCCGGAAAAGACCCTGGTCGACGCCGCCGGCTTGGCGGCTTATTACAGTCGAGCCAGGGAATCCACCAAGGTTCCCGTGGTCTGCCTGCGCCGCCGTGAGGTGAAGAAACCGCCCGGCGCGAAGCCGGGCCTGGTGATCTATTCCAACGAGAAGGTGGTATTGGTAGCACCTTGGGATGGGGGTAAAGAGCGAAGGAAATGAATTCTCGTTTGGGATAGCCGAAAACGCGCTCGCAAAAGCAGAAGAAGCTCGGCTCCATTCTGAAATGATACCGAAATATTGGTAGCATGATGGCTTTACATACAAGCTTTCAGAAAAAAGCTCGCTCCAGGTCTAGGAACCGTCTGGTTATCGAATGCCGAGGGATGTATACTTCTCCTGTTCGCTCGATTTTCGGGGATCCGCTTCGAAAAGAGCCAGGCGCAAAGCTCATTTAAGCTTGGTCCTGTTTCTGTTCAGCTGTTTGGATAACTTCCCAGCAGCTTGTTTGAGTGCTTTATTGAAAAGGAGGAAATCAATGGTTCAACCGATTGCCAAAGCCGTCTCTTTCTGCCAGGTCGCCAATTCCAGGAAGGCAGGAGAGCAGGTGATGGGGGAGGTCCTGCAAAAGATGGGAGGGCAGACCCCTGACTTCCTGATCGCTTTGGTCACCATCGACCATGACATCCCCGAGTTCATCGCCGGGCTCAAGTCGGTCGGTGGGGAAATCCCTCTGTGCGGCTGTACCGTCACGGGCTGCATCACCCAGAGCGGTAGCAATGAACTCGGCCATGCGGTGTCTTTGATGGCCTTGAAATCCGATCGCCTTAAATTCGAACCCTTCATCGTTTCC
>DOBT01000025.1 GCA_003503675.1 Cyanobacteria bacterium UBA8530
GTGAACTTGATGGCGTTGTCCACCAAATTGATGAGCACCTGGTGGAGTCGATCGCGGTCCCCGTTGTAGGTGGGCAGATCATCGGCGCATTCCAGGCGCAGGTCGACGCTGTTGAGGTCGGCATGGGGCTGCAGGGTCGCGATCACCTCTCCGGCCAGTTCGGGGAAGGTGAAGATGTTTTTGTGCATGACCGGCCGGCCGTGGAGGTTGGCGACGACCAGGAGTTCGTTCACCAGTCTGGTGAGGCGGTCGGCTTCCCTTTGGATGTTGGAAAGAAACTTGGCCCGCATGTGCTCGGAGCCCATGGCGCCGATCTGCAGGGATTCCGCCGCCATGCGGATGGAGGTGAGGGGGGTGCGCAGCTCGTGGGAGACGTTGGCCACGAAGTCCTGCTCCATGGAGGCGAGGTGGTGGATGGGGGTGATGTTCATGACCGTGAGGGTGAGGATGTCCCCGCAGCGCGCGATCGACATGGAAAGGTGTTGGCCCTCCCACCATTCCGGCAAAAGTTCCAGTTCGGCGAATCCCGATTCCTTGGCCTGTTGGACCAGTTCATGGAAGGCCGGGTCCTCGAGGAGGAAGCCCAGTCTTTTCTCCTTCTCGCCGGAGTTCTTCTCGCCGGGTTCGCCCAGGGAGTCGAGGAGGAATTCATTCTGGCGTTCGAGCTTTCCGTCGAGATCCAGCAGGGCGATGCCGTGATGCATCACCGGCAGCAAGGTTTGATTGCCCATGGTCTATTTTCCTCCCAGAATGGCTTCGGCGATCGCGGCCGATCCGGCGGCGGCCCGCAGCATGGAGTCGATCGAGACTCGATCGAAGGGGGTGTGCGAATACTTCTCTTCGCCGGGGCCGAAGCCCAGGGTCGGAATACCGAGCACTCCCGAGGTATAGCTCCCGTCGGTGTTGAAGTACCACTTGTCGAACTGGGGAGTTTCCCCGATTCCTTCGAGGGCGCCGAGGGCGCTCTTGACGAACCTGTCGTCCTCGTTGGTCAGGAAGGGCGCCATGTGCTTGGGGGCGTCCTTGGAGAAGCCGCGATAGGTGGTCTCCTTCGAAAAGCGGACCTTGACCTCGCCCTTGAACTCCGGATCCTGGGTTTGCAGGCGATTGAGGACCGACTGGATCTGGCCCAGGATCATATCCAGGGTCTCCGAGGGCAGGTAGCGGCGGTCCAGGGAAGCGGTGCAGCGATCCGGGATGATGGAATGCTTGCCGGGACGGGCGGTGACGTTGGTGACGGTCACGGTGGACTTGCCCAGGAAGGGGTGGGAAGGCAGGGTGGTGCTGAGTTCCTGGATGGCGGCGATGACCGGCAGCATCTTGTAGACGGCGTTCGAGCCGAGCCAGGGCGCGGAGGCGTGGCTGGTGCGCCCGATGGTGGTGACCTCCATCTCGAGGCGACCGCGGTGGCCCAGGTAGAGGTTCAAGCCGGTCGCTTCGCCCAGGACGAAGAGCTGCGGCTTGAGCCCCATTTCGGGAAGGGTTTCGTCGCAGAGGTACTGGATTCCGATGCACTCGGCCTCCTCCTCCTGGACGACGCCCGTGACCACCAGGTTGCCCTTGAGGGGAATCCCGAGCTTCTTGATGAGGGCGCCGGCATAGATCTGAGCGGCGATCGAGCCCTTGACGTCACTGGCCCCACGGCCGTGAAGGAAGCCGTCGACCTCCTCGCCGCCGTAGGGGTCGTGCTGCCAGTTGCTGCGCTCGCCGGGATCGACGGAGTCCATGTGGTTGTTCAGAACCACCGAAGCTTCGCCTTCGCCCCGGATGACGCCCACGACGTTCCCCGCCGGGTCGATCAGGACCTCGTCGTAACCGAGTTCACGCATTCTCTGAACCATGAACTCGGCGATCGCCCCCTCGCTGCCACTCAGGCTGGGGGTGCGGATAAGGTCCCGAGCGAAGCGAACGATGTCCCCTCGCCACTCATTGACCTGTTGGGAAAAGCGATCGTGCATGTCTTCTCCTCAAAAGTTGAAAGCCAGAAACCCGCTTTTTTGCTTAAATTATAGCACAGCCAGAGGATCAGGCCTCGTCGACGACGCGGACGCTCTCCATCTTGTCGCCCATCTTGATGGAATCGACGACGTCCTGGCCCTTGACGACGTTCCCGAAAACGGTGTGGACGCCGTCCAGGTGCCTCTGGGGGCAGTGGGTGATGAAGAACTGGCTGCCGCCGGTGTTCTTGCCGGCATGGGCCATGGAGAGGGCGCCGGTGCCGTGCTTGTGACTGTTGATCTCGCAATCGATATGGTAGCCGGGACCGCCGCAGCCGGTGCCGTCCGGGCAGCCGCCCTGGATCATGAAGTTGGGGATGACGCGGTGGAAAATGAGGCCGTCGTAATAGCCCGAGGTGGCGAGTTTCTCGAAGTTGGCCACCGTGTTGGGGGCTTCCTTGTCGAAGAGCTCGAGCTCGATTTCACCCTTGGCGGTGGCGATGATGGCTTTTTTCATCCTGAAATCTCTCCTTTTCTGAAATGCCCACCATTTTGGCATGGCAGCAGGCGATTGACAAGGCGCGCCTTTTCGTTTATTTTAATTCTATTAAAAGCAGAAGTTCACCTTCTCACCTGGCGGCTTGGCCAGCCGGGTACTTGGAAACACCAATTGCGAGAGATCGAAATTATTGGAGTTCTGGGAGCAGGTGCGACAGCGCCTGCGTTTTTTGTTATAAGGGAGGAACGGCTATCAATCAGAAAGACACAACCTTGATCAACGAGCGGATTCATGCGCGCGAAGTCCGTGCCATCGATCTCGACGGGACTCAGCTCGGCATCCTGAACACGAGGGAAGCCATGCGCATCGCCACGGAACGCGGTTGCGACTTGGTTTGCGTTGCTCCGGAAGCCAAACCCCCCGTTTGCAAGATCATGGACTACGGTCGCCACAGATTCGAGGCGGAGAAAAAACTACGCGAAGCTCGCAAGAAGCAGCACACCGTTAGTCTCAAGGAATTGACCGTTTCCTACAAGATCGGCGAACACGACTTCCAAGTTCGCTTGAAGAGTATTCGCAAGTTCATCGGGGAAGGCAACAAGGTGAAGGTGACCGTCCGTTTCCGCGGCCGGGAAATGCAGCACTCCAACCTCGCCCAGGCCCTCCTGATGAAATTCGCGACCGAAGCGGGCGACATCGCCCTGATCGAAAAAGACCCCCGGCTGGAAGGGAGGACCCTCTACCTCATTCTGAGCCCAATCAAAAAGGAGAAGCCCGTCAATGCCTAAGATGAAGACCCACCGAGCCTCAGCCAAACGCTTCCGCGTCACCGGAACAGGCAAAGTCGTTCGCCGCAAAGCCTACCGCAAGCATTTGCTGGTGCATAAGTCCGGCAGCCGCAAGCGTCGCATCAGCGGCATGGCTCAGATTAGCGATACGGACTTGAGCCGCATCAATCTCGCATTGCCGTACAAACAGTACCTTCGCTAATCAATCATTCTTTCGGCTATATAAGGAGAACCAAACATGAGAGTCAAACGGGGAAGCGCCAACCGCAACAAGCATAAGACCGTCTACAAACTGACCAAGGGATTCCGCGGCTCGCTCAAAAAGATCTTCCGCGCCGCCAACCAGGCCATGATGAAGGCGTTGCGCTCTTCCTACGCCAACCGCCGCAAGAAGAAAAGGGACTTCCGCAGGCTCTGGATCGTCCGCATCAACGCAGCCGCCCGGATCAACGGCATGTCCTACAGCCAGATGATCTGCGGNNAATCGCCTAAAATGGAGGAAGGGGAATTCCCCTTTTTTTGGAGGTAGGAATGACGAAGCTCTTATCCGCTCAAGATGCGGCAGAAATGATCCAGGACGGCATGACCGTCATGATCGGCGGTTTCATCGGCTCCGGAACCCCGGAGACCCTGATCGACGAGTTGGTGGCTAAAAAGGCCAAATCGCTGACCCTGATCGCCAACGACACCGGCATGCCCGATCGGGGCGTCGGCAAGATGGTGATGGCCAAGCAATTCAAGAAGATTTTCGCCTCCCACATCGGGACCAACCCCGAGACCGGACGCCAACTCAATACCCGGGAAACCGAAGTCAAACTGGTCCCCCAGGGAACCCTCGCCGAACAGATCCGCTCGGGCGGAGCCGGGCTGGGCGGCATCCTGACCCCGACCGGCATCGGGACGATCGTGGCCGATGGCAAGCAGGTCATCGAGATCGACGGCCGGTCCTTCCTGCTCGAGACTCCCCTGAGAGCCGACGTGGCCCTCATCAAGGCCCACAAGGGGGATCGCTCCGGCAACCTGGTCTACCGCGGCACCTCCCGCAACTTCAACCCCCTCATGGCCATGGCCGCCGACCTGGTCATCGCCGAGGTGGAGGAAATCGTCGAGATCGGCGAGATCGACCCGGATCACGTCATCACCCCCGGCATCTTCGTGGACTTCCTCGTTTCATCCAAGGGAGGCAATTGATGAGGAAACGCATCGCCCAGCGCGCCGCACGCGAGTTCAAGGACGGCGACGTGGTCAACCTCGGCATCGGCATGCCGACCCTTTTGGCCAACCACCTGCCCGCCGGAGTCACCGTCGTCCTCCAGAGCGAGAACGGAATGCTGCAGATGGGCCCCGCCTGTGAGCTGAAGGACCCCGACATCGTCAACGCCGGCGCCCAGTTCGTTTCCGTCCTTCCGGGCGGCTGCTTCTTCGATTCCGCGACCTCCTTCGCCATCATCCGCGGCGGNNGGCATGGGCGGCGCCATGGACCTGGTGACCGGCGCCAAGAAGGTCATCGTGGTCACCGAGCACGTCACCAAGGACGGCAAGCCGAAGATCCTCGAGAACTGCACCCTTCCCCTGACGGCCGTGGGCGCCGTCGACCTGATCGTCACCGACCTGGCGGTGATCCAGGTGACCCCCGAGGGACTGCTGCTCAAGGAAGTCGCCCCCGGAGTCACCGTGGAGGAAATCGTCGAAAAGACCGAGGCAAGCCTGATCGTCCCGAGAGTGGTGGGAGTGATGGGCGAGCCCCAAGCCGCGGGCGTTTGAGCCCAGCGGGATTGCCCGCTCTTTTTGGGGAATAATCACCTTGTGAGCCCGAGCGGGATGAAAGGAAGCGCAAGATGAAGAAGGATTCGATGCAGAAAGCGGCGATGCGCATGGCCCCCCTCCCTGAGCAAAACAAGGTGGCCAGCCCTTTCCCCGAAGTCCCGGCGGGGTGCCAGAAGGAATTCAGGGCGATAGCCGAGAAGCTGACGGACTACGCGCGCTCGAAGGAGACCCCCCTCGAGCGCGAAACCGCCCTCAAGGGGGTCACGAAAAAGCTGCAGGAAATCGTCGAGGAGATGAAGCAGAGCGCAAGCAAGTTCTTCGAGACGGCCCTCGCCGAGCACCATGCCCAGCAGATCTCCGAGGTGCAAAAGCGATACCTTGAACTGCTGCTCGATGGCGAGAAATCCATGGACCGCGCGGAAATTCAGCGCCGCTTCATGCTCGTCTTCCTGCGCGTCCTGGAAAGCGCTCCGGCTGGCCTGACCCTGGAAGGCTCCATCGTGAAGGACGCCGTCCGGTTGATCGAGGCGAGGCCGGAACTTCTTTCCTTCGACCGGGACGAGCCTTCCGGGAAAACGAAAAGGGCGCTCGAGGAGATCGAGGCGAGCCTGAAGCCCAGGGGGGCCCGGAAGGACGATGCCTCGAAAATCAACGGCAAGGGCCTCGATCACATCAAGGCCCTCGCCGAAAATCCCGATCTATGAGGCCTTTCCTCAGCCGATCTTTTCCATGATCTTCTTCAGTGTCGCTTGATCGGCGTACTCGTTGACCGCGTATTGCCCGTCCGAGAGCTTGTAGGTCTGATGAATGCCGTTGGCCTGCTTGAAGGCGGTGATCGCCTGGCCGGTCTTCTGGTCGTAGCTGCCGTTGACGTCGATCGAGTAGCCCCAACCCTTGAGAATTCCCTGCAGCTCCTTGATGTCGGCCGTGGCGTTGGACCCCGGACCGAGGGCGCCGTTGTTCTCGTACTGGGCGACTTCCGCGAGGAAGGCGGCGACGTTGTCGGCATTGTTCAGAAGGTTGTACTGCGTGGCGATCGCCGAGTTGTCGACGCTGCCGTTGCCCGTGGGGGTGGTCGGAGCCGTTTGATCCACCCGCTCCATGATCTTCTTGAGGGTCTGTTGATCGGCGTAGTCGTTGACGGCCCAGGTCCCGTCGGTGTTCTTGTAGTTCTGGTGGATGCCGTAGGCCTTCTTGAAGTCGATGATGGCCTGTCCGGTGGCATTGTCGTAGGTCCCGGAGACGGTGAGGTTGAAGCCGAAGTTCTTGAGTACCTGCTGCAGCTCCTTGACGTCGTCGGGGGCGTTGATGCCGGGGCCGAGCGCCCCGTTCTTCTCGTAACCCTGGGCGNNGTTCTCGTAACCCTGGGCTTCGGCGAGGAAGCAGTTGACGTTCTCGCGGGTTGGGAAGAGGTTGTATTGCTTGGCGATCGCCTGGTAATCGGTGCCCCCCGGATCGGTCGTGGGAGTAATCGGAGTCGTCGGCGAATTGGTCAGGCGCTGCTGCAACACCGCGAGGGTCTGCTGGTCCAGGTACTCGTTGACCGCCCAGGTCCCGTCGGAGAAGCGGTAGTTCTGGTGAACGCCGTTGTCCCGCTTGAACTTGATGATGGCCCCGCAGGTCTTTTCATCGTAGTTGCCGCTGACGTCCAGGGAGTAGCCCAGTTGCTTGAGGGCGCCCTGGACCTCCTTGACGGCTTCGGTGTTCTTGGTGCCGGGGCCGAGCGTCCCGCTGGCATCGTAGGCGCGCACCTCGGCCAGGAAGGCCTGGACGTTCTCGTTGGTGGGAAGGAGGTTGTAGGCGGTGGCCGTCTGCTGGGTCTCGGGAGTGATGGCCTCGGCCTTGCCGAAAAGCTTGGAAACGAACTTGACGGTCGAATCCCAGAAGGAGGTGAAGGCGTTCTTTACGGTCTCCCAGATGCCGCCCGCGGTCTGCATGAAGTTGCTCTGAGCCGCAACGGGGGTGGCGGTCGTCGTCACCTGGGGCGCGGAATCGGTCTGGGCGGATGCATAGGTCCGGTTCACGGGTTGATAGGGGCTGTTCGGTCCTGAACCTCTTATCATGGCAACCTCCTTACCTGATGGCGGTCATCCAGCTGCCGTTTCATTACCTGGATGGTCTCCGGGGTGGCGTACTCGTTGACTGCCCAATGGCCGTCTTCCACTTGATATCCTTCGTGCAGGCATTCGGAATGCTTGAAGGCCCTCACCGCCTGCATGGTCTTTTCATCATACTCGCCGTTGACCTCAACGGGGAAGCCCATCTCTCCGAGGCCGCGCTGCAAATCTTTCACCACCGCGTCGTCCGGAGTGCCGGGCCCCAGAGCCCGACCTTCCTGGTATCCCTTGGCCGCTTGCAGGAAGCGGCGAACGTTGTCCTTGGTGGGCAACAAGTGATAGGCCCTGGCGACCTGTTCCTCTTCGCTGTTCAGCTTCTCGTCCGACCCCTTGGAATAGTCGTCCAGGAGGCCGCAGAAACGCGTCCAGGAAGCGTCCAATACCGGCATGAAGGCGGTCCAGAAGTTCAGGGAGGTCCAGAGGGCGACGCTCTCCGCGGGCTGGTCGGGAAGAGAAACCGGCTTGACCGATTTTTCATTTTTTTCTGCCCGGCAGGCTTTTTCGGAAGCAGGCTGGTTGTACGGCTGCTTCATACCGGTCTTCAAAAGCGAGAGGGCGTTCAAGAGTTGCATGGCCACTCCTTCGGGCGATCCACCTCCTCTTGTTATCCGCGAGTCGGAAGCAAACTTGTCCTTTGCTCCTTAAGTTTAGCTTATTGGAAGTTTAATTCTCTCTAATAAAAAAGGGCGCTCGCGCGCCCCTGAAAATTTTCGACCGAATTATTTTATTTTCCCTCGAGCTCGGCCATGATCTTCTGGAGGACGTCCTGGGTGGCGTATTCGTTGATGGCCCAGGCTCCGTCGGAGTTCTTGTAGTTTTGGTGCATTCCGCTCGCCGTCTTGAAGGCGATGACGGCGCTCATGGTTTTCTGATCGTAGTCGCCGTTGGGGGAGACGTCGTACTTGAGGTCCTTGAGGGCGGTCTGCAGGGTCGTGACCAACTCCTTGTTGGCGGTGCCGGGCCCGAGGGTCCCGTTGGTCTCGTAGGTCTTGGCCTCGTTGAGGAAGGCGTTGACGTTCTGCTTGGTGGCCTGGAGGTTATAGGTCTTGGCGATCGCCGCCTCGTCGGGGGTCAGAGTCTCGGCCGGGTCCTTCTTCCCGAAGATGCGCTTGAAGAAATCGACGACGCCCGTCCAGGCCTTCTTGAAGAAGCCGGTGATGCCGGACAGGGCGCTCGCGGTGGCGACGGGGGCATTTTGGGCAACGACGGGGGCGGCCCCGTCGGTCTGGGCCTGCGCCGAGACGGCTTTTCGGGGTTGATAAACCGGGGCGTTATTTTGAATCCTCATGGCTGACCCTCCTTCTCGGCGGACGCACAAGGATTATATCCCTCTCGGACGGATAATCTTGCGGCATTATCCCTAAGCCCTCCTTAAAGTTTGACTAAAAAACCAGCCCCCGGAGGCTGGTCGAGATACTTCGATCTTTTTCTTTGATTTTTACTTTCCGAAGATGCCCTTGAAGAAGTCGACGATGCCGGACCAGGCATTCTTGAAGAAATCGGTGATGCCGGAGAAAAAGCTCTTGGCGGCGACGGGGGTGGCGGGGACGGTCTGGGTGACGGCAGCGGGGGCGGCCCCGTCGGTCTGGGTGGCCGCTACTTTTTTGGGTTGATAGGCGGGAGCGCTATTTTGAATCTTCAAGAGGGAACCTCCTTCGCGGTGAACGTGCATGGTTTATATCAGGATAAGCAGAAAAAAACTTGCGCATTCGATCGGATGCGCAAGTCTTCAAAAAAAAAGAGCGGACGAAGAGACTCGAACTCTCGACATCGACCTTGGCAAGGTCGCGCTCTACCAGCTGAGCTACGTCCGCAATGTAGTCATTCTACCAGTCTCCGGTCTGCTTGTCTAGGGGGATCGCAAAAAAAAGCACCTCTCGAAAGAGGTGCCGGGAAAAAACCGTTAAACCAGGACCGGGGAGAGGGGGGCCAGTTCGGCGCTGAAGTGGCGCAGGAATTCGGGCTGCTTGGTGATCTTCAGCCCCCGGATGGCGTCGCGCCGCTGGTAGACGTCGAGGATGGCCTCGACGAGGTAGTCGATGTGGCTCTGGGTGTAGACGCGCCGGGGCATGGCCAGGCGNNCGGCCAGCCGGACGAGCTCCATGGGGGCGGGGATTTCCGCTCCATCGGCCTGGGGCTTGCCGAACATGAGGGAACCGATCTCCACGGAGCGGATGCCCGCTTCCAGGTAGAGTTCGCAGGCCAGGGCCTGGCCGGGTAATTCGTTGGCGGGGATGTGGGGCAAGAGGGCGGCGGCGTCGATGAAGATGGCATGCCCTCCGGGGGGCTGGACGATGGGGACTCCGGCCTCGCTGATGGCTTCCCCGAGATAAGCGGTCGAGCGGATGCGGTANNGCCAGCCAGCCGCCGATGTTGGCCAGGCCGTCCTTCTTGGCGCTCATGGTCGCCCCGTCGACGTAGGAGAACATCTCCTGGGCGATCGACTTGACCGTGCGGTTCTCGTAGCCGGGCTCGCGCAGCTTGATGAAGTAGGCGTTCTCGGCGAAGCGGCAGCAGTCCATGAAGATGGGGATGCCGAAGGGTTGCAGGGCCTTCTTGATTTCCTTGATGTTGCCCATGGAGACGGGCTGGCCGCCACCGGCGTTGTTGGTCACCGTGATCATGCAGAGGGGGACGTTTTCCTTGCCGTGCTTTTCGATCGCCGCGACCAGGGCCGGGACGTCCATGTTGCCCTTGAAGGGGTGGCGGCTCGAGGGGATCTTGCCCTCGGGGATGACGAAATCGAGGGCGAGGGCTCCCGTGAACTCGATGTTGGCGCGGGTGGTGTCGAAGTGGGTGTTGTTCGGGATCATCTTGCCCTTCCCGCCGACCTGGGAGAAGAGGATGCGTTCGGCGGCCCTTCCCTGGTGGGTGGGAAGGATGACGGGCAGGCCGGTCAAATCCTGGACCACCGCTTCCAGCCTGGCGAAGGAACGACAGCAGGCGTAGGACTCGTCCCCCCGCATGATCCCGGCCCACTGCTCGGCGGACATCGCCCCGGTGCCGGAATCGGTCAGGAGATCGATGAGGACGTCCTCGGCCTGAACGGCGAAAAGGTTGTATTTGGCCTTGCGCAGGATCGCTTCCCGTTGCTCCCGGGTGGTCATCTTGATCGGCTCGACGCTCTTTATCCTGAACGGTTCGATAATGGTTTTCATCATTCCTCCTGATCGGTACGGGCGACACTTTAAGGATAGTGGATCTTGAGGGATCGATCCAGCCTCCTATGCTATAGTGAGGCAGACAGTTGCTTTTGGATCATCCTGGAGGGAAGATGCGCTCGTATCCCTTGATCCCCTGGGCTTTCTTCGCCTTGTTTCTTTTCCCCTTTCCCGCTCTCGCCGAGAATGCCACCCCTTCGCTCATGATAGCCACGGAAAGCGTGAAAAGCCTCGAGGCCAGCCCTTCCGAAGTTTTAACGGAAAAAAAAGAAAAAGCCGAAAACCCGAAGGTCGACGTCATCTACACCGGCTTCACCGAGGGGTTCGCCCAGAGCAGCGTTCAAATCAACGAAATCGTCCCCCTCTTCGACGAGAGCATCGGCCGCAACTTCACCGTCGGCAGCCCCAAGCTCGCCTACGGGGCCTATCGCTGCGGGAAATACTTCATCTTTTCCCCCGAGGGGCCCATCCCCTATCTCCAGCTCAAGAAATTCCTCGAAGGCGGGGTCGAAGTCCTGCCCGCTTCGGAGAAGGTCTCGGTGCTCAACTCCGATTATTCCGTCGTCTTTCAGTATCCCCAGCAGGAGAAGGCGTGGTTGACGGGCTGGCTCTGGGAGCTCAACCGCGACTCCGGAAAGTTCCCCGACCTCGACGCCAAGATGGCCCTGGTCTACACCCTCAAGGGCAAGGGGAAAAACTACCTGCTGCTTTCCCTGGGAAACGAGCCGCCCGGTGCCAAGCTGCTGGGAGAGCCGGGGATGTGGGAGATCTCGCCGGCTTTCACCGCGACGGCCCAGAAGGCGAAAAAAAACACCAACCTCTTCGCTTTCGGGAAGACCTTCGGGGACGGCCTGCGGAGAAGGGAGCTCATCAAGAGCATGAGAGCCCAGAACGGCCCGGAGTCCCTTCTGGTTGATTCCGGCAACCTCATCAACCAGGGGGAATCGGATCTCGATCTGGCCGAGCGGGCGATCACCCTGGAGGCCCTGGCGGACATCAAGTACGACGCCGTGCTTCCCTTCTTGAACGAGTTGTCCCTGGAGCGCCCGGCTTTCGAGCGCCTGGCGAAGCTGGTTCCCTTCGTCTGCGCCAACCTTCGCTCCAAGAGCGTCTCTCCCCTCTTGCGCTTCGTGGTCAAGAACGTCCACGGCATCAAGGTCGGGATCTCGGGGGTGACCGACGAAAAGGCGCTGACCGAGGCCGGGCTGGTGGGGGGGGACTCCGACTGGACGGCGACGGATCCCCTGAAAGCGGCCGAGGAAGTGGTCGAAGAGATGAAGGAGTCGGGGGTGGATTTCATCCTCATGCTCGCCAACCTCTCGGACTCTTCGCTCTACAAGCTGCGTGACCAGGTCTCGGGCATCGGGACGGTGATCGGACAGTTCACCAACACCTCCAAGGGGCTGCGCGAAGAGGAAATCGAGCTGAGGGACGTCGAGAGGATGCGCCAACCCAAGGCCCATCTCCTGGCCCTCTCGGGGCCCGAGAAGGTCGGTTTCATCCAGGGCAGCTTCGGCGCGAAGAACGGCAGGATGGTCATCGAACGACTGCTCCACACCACCCGCACCATCGACGACGACCTGCCCTTCGATCCCAGGTTGCGGCTGAAAATCGGCCTCCAAACCGACAACTTCTACACGGCCCGCTCCGAGACCCTGCTGCCCGACATTCGAAGGGTGACCCGCAACGAGGCGGTCTTCCGCGACGAGAACGGCGGCTACCCCGTCGGAATGGTCGGGGGGCTCTGGAGCGGAATGATTGCCAACATCCTCAAAAACGCCGCGGGCGCGGACATCGGGCTTTCTCGCCGATTGCAGCTGGAGAGCACCACGGTGGGGGAGATCCCTCGCTTTTTCGTGGAGAACTGGCTGGACATCGGGGACCGCGTGGTCCTAGCCGAGATCAGCGGGAACGATATCAAGAAGCTCAACGCCCTCGACGGCAAGACCCACCTCCTGAACTGCGCCGGCTTCGACCCCGAGAAGGAGATGATAGGGGGTCGCAAGCTGGACGAGAAGCAATCCTATCGGGTGGCCCTGACCGATCTCATCTTCAAGAACGCCCTCTTCCGACGGGTTTTCGAGGGAAAGGGCTTCTCGGACAAGTTCATCCTGGGCAATCAGCTTCCGAGCAGGGAGAACCTCCTGCGGGCTTCTTCGACGGGCGATCGCCTTCCGCTCAAGAACCTGGTGGTCGGGACCTTGCTCGACCTCAGGAAAAGGCATCCCGATTTCGACGATACTTACCTGGTCGAACTGAAGGGCCTGCTGGACGCGAAGCGTTCCGAAACTCCGCCCCAGCTCTCGTTCAGCCTGGACGAAATCACTTTGCTCTTCAACAACAACCAGGTGCGCACCCAGGGGGACTTCGGACAGGTCCGCAACAGCCGCGTCAACAATCCCCAGAGCAACTCCCTGGGAGGAAAGCTCAAGTCGTCGATCACCTACGACAACGAGACCCTGGCCTGGGAAAACAAGGTGAAGACCTCCTTCACCCAGATGGTGCTGCAACCGGCGGGGGCGGCGGAGATTCGCCAGGAAAGCGACGACGACATCACCCTCGCCTCGGAGTTCCGCCTGAAGTTCGTGAAGCTGCAGCTTCCCCAGGCCTCGATGGAGCTGGTCCCCTTCGTCAGCACCAACTACGACACCGAGTTCACCCCGACCGTGAACGCGGAGACCAACCAAAAGAACCCCCGCCNNGCCTGGTCCTTTATCCGGGGAGCGACCTCAAGGAAATCCGGCTCGGCGGTTTGATTCGCCACGACTTCGCCGCCGCGAAGGGAAGTCTGAAACCGGGTATCCAGCTGGCCGGCAACTACGAGCACCGCTTCGGAAACGAAAACCCGGTGGTCTTCACCCTTTTCATGGACACCAAGCAAATCTTCCGGACCCTGGAGGACACCCCCGAGGAGCTGGGCCTCACCTCTTCCCTGGTGGGAACGGTGCTGGTGCCCCTCTGGGGCGGCTTCAACCTCAACCTGACGACCGACGCCTTCTTCTTCAACGGCAAGCTGGAGTCCAACCGAAACGTCGGCACCAACCTCAAGACCCTGGTCGGCATCTCCTACGGCAACCTCTGGAAGAGGCGGATGTAATTTTTTAGCCGATCTTGTTCCCCCCTCCGGACCTTTCCATTCGAGCGAGGAAGAGTTATCCTACCCTCGAAAAGGAAGCGAGGTTCTGGGGAGATGGACTTTCCGCCGAAAAAAGACAAGAATGACAAGAAGTCATTTTTCAAGAAAGGCCTCCAGACCGGACACCTGATCGCCTCCGAGGAGGCCAGCGTGCCCAAAGAGGGCCTCCATGGGCTGATCAACCAGATGAAGCACGTCCTCATCGGACAGCCGCTTCCCACGTCGGGCTTGATCCACGAGCGCCTCGGCAAGCTGCAGGCGCTCGCGATCTTCGCTTCCGACGCGATTTCCTCGGTGGCCTACGCACCCGAGGAAATCCTGTTGGTTCTGGCCTTGGCAGGCTCCGCGGCCTTCACCCTCAACCTGCCCATCGCCATCGCGGTCGTGGTCCTGATAGCCATCGTCACCTATTCCTACCGCCAGACGATTTACCGCTATCCCCAGGGGGGAGGCACCTATCGGGTGACGATGGACAACTTCGGGGACACCGCGGCGCTGTTGGCCGGGTCCTCCCTGATGCTCGGCTACNNTCCTCACCGCGGCGGTCAGCACCGCGGCGGGAGTCGCCGCCGTGACCTCCGCCTTCCCCGGGCTCTTGCCCTTCCGTGTCGAACTGGCGCTGGTCTCCCTCTTTCTGCTCACCCTGATCAACCTCAGGGGCGTGAGGGAGTCCGCCTCCATTTTCGCCCTGCCTACCTACGTCTTCATTTTTTCCATGCTCGCCATGATAGGGATCGGCCTCTGGAGAATGTTCATGGGACTTCCCCCGGTGGAAGCGGTGGCTTCCCTTCCCAGCGCCGTCATCGCCCCCACTTCGGTTTTCCTGATTTTGCGGGCCTTCGCCTCGGGCTGTTCGGCCATGACGGGAACCGAGGCCATGGCCGACGGGGTGGCGGCCTTCAAGGAACCCCAGGCCAAAAACGCCGTGGTGACCCTCTTGTGGATGGCGGTCATTCTATCCACCCTCTTCCTGGGCATGGCGA
>DOBT01000114.1:0-50697 GCA_003503675.1 Cyanobacteria bacterium UBA8530
CTGTCTTGTGCAAACGAAATTTGCGTTAAAGCCCTTTGCCACGACCTTGTGCGCTATAATCGAAGCAAGCAAAGGTTGATGGAAAAAGGCGGTATAGATGAAGCGCATCCCTCTCGCGATTTTGGCGGTATCCGCCCTGGTAGCCTGTGACATGGCCACCAAGCTCCCCGTCACCTCGGGAAGCCCATTCGTTCCTCAGTACCTCGTGAGCACGCTGGCCGGAACCTCGGAGTCCGGCTATCTCGAAGGTCCGGGAAATCTGGCCAAATTCAACCTGCCCCAGGATATCGCCGTGGATGGCGGGGGCAACGTCTACGTCGCGGANNTCCCTCAACCACTGCCTTCGGATCATCGATCCCTCGGGCAACGTCAAACGCTTCTACGGGAATGAATCCTTGAAGTTTCCCAGCGGGATTGCGCTAGGGGAGGAAGGCGCCGTCTTCGTCGCCGATACCGCGAACAATCGGGTCCTCGAGATCAAGTCCGATGGAAGCGCGGTGGAGGTGGGAAAAGATGCGGCCTTCCTCGCCCCCTTCGACGTGGCCTTCTTCAACGGCTTCCTCTTCGTCGCCGATTCCGGAAACAACGCGATCAAGAAGATCGACCTGAAAAACGGTCTGGTATCGGTTTTTGCCGGGAGCGGCAAACAGGGGTTCCAGGACGGACCGGCCGCCAGCGCCCAATTCAATGCTCCCAAGGGCATCTTCGTCGGCCCGGACGGAACCCTGTATGTCGGAGACACCGAGAACGACGCGTTGCGTGCCGTCAAGCCCGACGGCGAAGTCATCACCCTCGCCAAGTCCATCAAAAAGCCGATGGGACTCGCCGCGGACGAAAAGGCGATCTACGTCGCCTGCAGCGGGGCCCACCGTGTTCAGCGCTTCTCCAAGAACGGCGTCTCGCTCGATGCCGTCGGCAGCGGCAACATGGGTTTCCTGGACGGGGCCGAAAAGAGCGCTTCGTTCAATACCCCCAGCTGGGTGGCACTGGATACCAAGGGCTCGGTCTACATCGCCGACACCGCGAACCATCGCATCCGCCGGGTACGCCTGCAAAATTCCACGGCGGCGTCGCCGACTCCCGTTCCAACGATCGCCCCGACTCCCACTCCGGCCCCCACCCCCACTCCTTCCCCCGTGGTCATCGCGGTTTCCCTCAACAAGTCGCAGCTCACCCTCAACGTGCCTCCGGACCAGGGTGAACCCGATCCCGGCTACAAGTGTTTCGAACTGCTCACCGCGACGATGGCCAGCAGCGGGAACGCGGGCGGAGTCCGCTGGTCGACTTCCGATGCCAGCCGGGTCGTCGTCACCAACGAGACGAACGCGGGCGATTCCTACAGTTGCCTCGTGAAAGCGGTCCGGGGAGCGTCGGAGGGAGCGGTGACCATCACCGCCACTTCGATTTTCGATCCGAACAAGTTTTCGCAAGCCCTGGTCAACCTCGTTGCCGATGGCAAGCTTTCCGTGGAGGTGAAGTGATGAGGAAAGAATTCAAGATCGAGCGCGCTTTCCTCATGGCCCTTTCCCTGGGGCTTTCAGGATGCGTCCTCTTGCCCGCCCTGGTGAACAAACCGCTGAGTCAAAGCGTGAAAGCCATCCTGCCGAACGAAACGGGGACTCTCAGCATCAAGATCAATTGGCCGGTTCGCAAGCTGTCCGGTTTCGAGGCCCAGGCCATTCCGGTCGAGACCAACACCATCGTGGTCCGCGTCCTCCAGGGCAATGTACTGATCGCCGAAAAGAGCATCGGTCGGACTCCCGGCATCGCGAGCGTGACCGAGAACTTCAGCTTGAAGGCCGCGAACAACCTGAACGTGGAGGTGTCCGCCTATGCGGAAGCCCTGCCCTTGCCTTCCGCCGCAAGGCCGCTCGCTCGGGGCTCCGGCGTGGCCAACATCGTGCCGAGCAAGGACAGCCGAGTTTCCATCACCCTCGATGCCCTGCAGAACGTTCCATCGATCAGCAATTTGAACCAGAACGTGGCGAAGAGCGGCCAACTCATCACCATCACCGGGAGCAACTTCGGTGCGGACGGCGATCCCGTCGAGGTATGGTTCAACGGGGTGAAGGCGACTTCCCTGGTACGCAGCGGGAACAACCAACTGATGGCCACGGTGCCGGATGGAACCAGGACCGGTTTGGTCATGGTCCGGGTCAACGGAATCGACTCCTCCTCCAGCTACGTGCTCTGGGTTCTGCAATCCCTTTCCATCAGCGTTCCCCGGATGAGCGTCGAAGCGGGAGGTCTTTTGCAGTTCGACAACGATGTCCAGTGGGCGCTGGATCCCGGCAAGACCGCGGCCTCCTTCGGGAACCCGCCGCTGCCGAAGTGGCAGGTGACCCCGGCCGGCGCCGGGACCATCACCCAGAGCGGATTGTTCACGGCCGGTAGCGTGGCGACCAACGCCGCGATCAACGCCTGTTTCGCTCTGAACGACGAACTCAAGAGCAATGAATTGAATCTCTCGATCACTGCGCCCATCCAGACCCCCGGCCCGACCGTCGCACCCACGGCCACGCCGACTCCCGCGCCGACCTCCACTCCCACTCCCACTCAAGCGCCGCCGATCGGCTTCGATCAGCAACAGCTCGATCAAGCGATTTCCTATCCGATCGGTGCGATGAACAAAAGGCTGCAGAGCTTCATCGCCACCAAGAACGGCGAACTCACCAAGGTGGAAGTCGTGCTGAAGCGGGGAAATGCCTTCCAAACGGGAGTCGACCTCAAGCTATATCGGGCCGATGCGCTCGGTAGTCCGGTAGGAGCGCAACTCGCCAGCGTGGCCATTCCCTATGCCAGCATCCCGACATTCAAGAGTTGGGTATCGGCATCCTTCGGCACCCCGGTTCCCGTGGCGGCCCAGGAGCATTACGTCATCATGCTTTCGAGCGATAACGCTCCCAACGACAACGCCCAAGTCTTCGCCTCGAACAGCGATACCTACTCGAACGGGGAAGGGCTGTTCGGCAACGCGGCGAACGGTCCCTGGTTCGCCAACGTTCCGGCCAGCGATCTGGCCTTCCGGACCACTTTAATCGTCCCGGAGCCCAACGCCACCACTCCTCCCAACCAACCGGTGATCACGGGCTCCATCGATCAGCAGCAAACGGATTTCCCCCTGACCTACGGCATCGATCCCTCCTTCCGAAAGGGACAAGTTTTCGCCGCGGGCCGAGCCGGAAGGATCACGGCGGTCTCGCTGGTGTTCGGCCGGGCGATTCTCTCGAACGCCAACGTGCCTCTCGATCTCTACCGGGTCGGTAGCGATGGCCTGCCGACAGGTATTCCGATCGCCTCGGCCTTCATTCCCGGTGGCACGATCACGACCACTCCGAACTGGGTCACGGCGGTCTTCGACAACCCCTTTACCGCCGCGGTCAACCAGAAGTACGCCTGGGTCATTTCAGGCTCCACCGGGATGATGGGGGCCTCCGACGACGACCGCTACCCCCTCGGAACAGCAGTCGATAGCTATAACAACGCCGCCTGGAGCGAGATGTCCACCGACTTCGCCTTCCGGGTTTATTCGGCTCCTTAAAGGAATTACTTCGATTCGTCGAGGCCATCGTTCGTCGCTAGTTTGAAAAGAGAGGTTTCATGAAACGCGGTTTCCTCGCTCTCGCCTTCTTCCTCACCGCCTGTACTTCGTCCGTGACCCCGGTTTCCCCCGTTCAGAACATCGTAAGGCTGCCGGACGACAACCAGCTGAAAGTCCTTCTTTCGGATTTCGAGAAGTACTCCGTTCAGGCGCAGAAGGACTGGCGGGTCCCGGGAATGGCGATCGCCATCACCAAGAAAGATAAGGTCATCTATTCGAAGGGCTTCGGCCTCACCCGGGAGGGCGGCTCCGCCGTGAACGACAAGACCATTTTCCAGATCGGCTCGACCTCCAAGGCCTTCACCGCCACCATGGTGGCTCAGCAGGTCGCGGAGGGCAAGCTGGCCTGGAACGACACCGTGGCCAGCCGTTTGCCCGAGTTCAAGATGTACGACAACTGGGTCACCCAGGAATTCCGGATCTCCGATCTCATGGCGCAGCACAGCGGGCTCCCCGGTTATGGCGGGGACCAGCTCCTCTTTCTCGGCAACGGCACCCGTGCGGAGATCGTCGAGAGGATCCCCCTGCTCAAGCCGGTGTCGAGCTTCCGGAGTGGATTCGCCTACATGAACAACCTCTTCGTCGCGGCGGGCAGCCTCATCGAGAAGGCCAGCGGCAATACCTGGGAGGAGAACCTCCAGAAGCGCATCCTCGATCCCCTGGAAATGACCGACACCACCTATTCCTTCCCCTCGTTCAAGAGCGCTTCGGACGTCGCCTGGAACCACTACTACGATCTCGACCGCGCCGTGGCGGGGACCGTTCCCGCTCCCGCCGCCATCTCCATGGATTGGCCCATGAACGACTGGACCGATACGGCGGGCCCGGCGGGCGGCATCAATTCAAACGTCCTGGACATGGCCAAGTGGCTGCAGTTGCAACTCGGAAAAGGCGCCCGCAACGGAGTCCGGTTACTCGAGGAAAGCCAACTCTCCTACCTGCAGACCCCCAAGACCCCCATCGCCGGCACCCTCCACTCCTACTGCGACGGCTGGATGTACACCGAGGGCCGGCCCTACTCCTACGTTTGGCACAACGGGGCCACCTTGGGCGCTCACAGCATCGTCGGTTTCATGCCGGAAGCCGGGGTCGGGATCGTGGTTTTGACCAACCTGGTGGACCATCAGCTGCCCGAAGCCCTGATGCAGAAATTCTTCGATCTGTACTGCGGCAATCCCGCCAAGGACTGGAGCGCCACCATGATGGATTCCTTCAAGAAAACCGTCGAGNNAAGCCGAACGAACTGAAGAATGGAGTGCCGGCATTGCCCCTGCAAGCGTATGCCGGGACCTATCGAAACTCCTTCTACGGTCCCGTCGAGGTGGTGCTCGAGGGCACTTCCCTCAAGGCCTATCTCGGGGCGCGACGCATCGCAGCCCCGCTCACTTCTTGTGGTGACAACCTCTTCAGGACCACGCTCGACGGCCCCCTGAACTGGCCGCTTTCCTTCGAGGGAACGCCCGCCATCACCAAGCTCTCGATCGAGGGAATGAAAGACGCCGTCGAGGAGTCCTTCCTCAAACAGTAATGGCGGAAACGCTGAAAAAAAGCGGATCCTTGGGAGCCATCCCGGGGATCCGCTTTTTTCGGTTTAGCCGATATCACCGGCGGGGCGGCGGAAGGTAGCCTTTTTCTCCGTAGGGCGAGAGCGTCTCCAGCCAGATTTCGAGCAAGATTTTGGCTTCCAGGGCATAATCCCTGGGATCGTCCGTCGGTGTCAGGGTTTCCAGGATCTCGATGGTGAAGGTTTGCGCTCCGAAGGTATCCCACTCCTGCTGGAGCTTCTGGTTCTGGTGGCCCCCCATCGTCAGCCACATTCGATCGCGGTCGATCGTGCCTTCCAGGTTGAGGCTCGCTTCGAGGAAGACCTTTCCGTTGGCTCGATTCTTGATCTGGTAGACCCCCATCGTCCGGAGCTTGTGCCAATTCTGTTTGTAGGCGGCCTTCAGCTCCTCTTTACGGCTCATTTTCCGCCTCTCTTTCGTCTCGAACGGCTTTTTCCATGAGCTTCCGAACGTGCTCCCGAATATCGTTCGGCCACGTTTCGATGATTCGATCGAAGCTTTCGTATTCCTTTCGAGAGAGCGCGCGCGAGGCTTCCTCGAAATGGGGCAGATTGCCGGCCATCACCCACATGAACCGGGAGGCGGCCTCGAGGGACTTGCGGGCGCGATCCTTGCCCGCGCTCCTTTTCATTTTTTCCTCGACGAGCTTGCGCAGGGTCACCGAAGCGCCGCCCGGTTGTTCGTTCAGCCAATCCCAGTGCCTGGGCAGGAGGGTGACTTCGCGGGGGGTCACTCCCAGCTTCGGACGCCCGGGGCCCGTCCGCTTCTCTTCCTTCAGGAACCAGGGATGCCTCTGCAGTCGTTCCAGCGCTTCATGGGAGGTTCCCCGGAGATCGAGATCGATCTGCTGGCCGGTTTGATCTTCGAAAATCAGCACCGTCTCTCCCCCTTGGTCTTGCCATTCCTTGGTCTTGAGCGCCACTTCCTCGATGGCACCCGTGGCGACGAGGCTTTGTTTCCCGAAAGCCGTGTAGGTGTGCGTTTCTATCGTCATTCCGCTCTCCTTTCGCTTTTCCCAGAATAATACCCGGATGATATTCTTCTGTCAATATCATCCGGGTATTATTCTGGGTCGCCCCCGGCGAAAGAGTCGCTTTGTTGACTTGTTTCTTATCGGTGGGATTCGAGGTAGTCGCGGACGTTGCGGATGGTGTTGGGAAGCATGCTCGCCTGGAATTGGTTGAGCAGCCAAACCGGAAGAAAGGGAATGCCGGGATCGACCTGCGCGACGTAGAAGACCTGGCAGGCATTCGGGCCCTTCGGAATCAGCTTGACGGAGCCGTCGTACTGGGGGATGTTTCCCTCGATCCGGTGAAAGGAAAAGAAGTAGTCTTCCGGGGACAAGTAGGTCTCGTTGGTCACCCATTTGTCCCCGATGGGCCAGGTGGTCAGCATGGAGGCCCGCACCTGAACGGTGTCCCCGTTTCTCTTCACGACGCGGCTGTCCTTGAGCTTGAAGATCTCGGCGTAGTGCTCGAAATCGGTGAAGATTCGGTAGACCTGACGAATGGGGGCATTGAACTGGCCGACGACCAGGAAGTGTTTGAGCGGGAGGTTCGTTTTTTCGACGTGGACGATGGCTTCGCCCTGGGCGACGCGGATCTCTTCCTCCGGGGTGAGGGAATCGAAGGCGGGCGCCGCCGAGGCGGTTTTCCCGAACACAAGGAGCAGCAGGCAACACCGGGCAAGGAAAGAAAAATGGGGAAGCCTCACATTCGTTTTCCTTTCTAGGTATCCCCGGGGGTCGGGATGCCCGCGATGAGTTTCGATGACAAGGAAATCAACTGCCGGCGCTCCTCGGCGTCGAGCCCGGCCATGATATCGGCGATCCTCAGCCCGTAATCCGGCAGGACCTTGGCCAGGAGTTCTCGCCCCTGATCGGTCAATCGCAAGAGTTGCTTTCTCTTGTCCTCTTTATGGGCCTCGCGCCGAAGCAGATTCGAGCGTTCCAGTCCATGCAGCAAGCCCGTGATGGTTCCTCGGGTGACCCCCAGTTTTTTCGCCACATCGGAGGGNNCGGCTCGCGTACATCAGCTGCAAAAGGGTTTCGACTGCCAAGGCATCCACTTCGGGAACGAGTCGAATGAACTCGTCGACCATCGTCTCCACTTTGGGTAGCTTGCAGACCTTGGGGCTGGTCAATGGGAGACTCCTATCGAGAGAGGGGACTTTCTTGGTCAGAATAGCACATAGGGAGCCTCGGATCGAGGCTCCCTATTGCTCTTCGACTGAGTTGCGGTTATCAGAAGATGTAGCTGGCGGTCAGGGTGGGGCGGATGAAGTCTTGGCTATTGCGGCCGGCAACCGGAACCGCGCAGGTGAGGGAGAGGTCCAGGTTGTCCATCGGCCTGAGTTGGATGCCGGGGTTCAGGTAGAGGCCATAGGACTGGGAGTTGGGGGCGGCAACGCCGGCCAATTTGAGGGTGTCGAGGTCGTTGCGGCCCATGAGCTCGAGGATGAGGCCGCCGTTGTCCATCATGGCGTATTCGCCGGTCAAGCCGTAGGCGAAGTAGTCGGAGTAGTTCACCTTGACGGTGGTGTTGAGCACGGGAACCGTTCCGTCGACTTCGGGGGTGTAATAGTAGCCGAGGTTGGTGGTCAGCTTGAAGGCGCCCCAGGTCTTGGCGGTCAGGAGGGTGGCGCCGACGTCCATCTTGTCCCAGGCGGTGATGTCGGTGCCGAGCCTGGCGGCGTCAGGCTTGTCGAAGGCGGTCTTGCCGGTGGGGGTGTTGACGGAGAGGGCCAAGGAGAGGTCCATCGAGCCGTCGTAGGCGGGATCGGAGGAACCGTCGGAAAGGATGGGGGCGGGAACGCCGGCTTCGTGCATGAGCTGGTACTTGAGGGCGAGGCCGAGGTTGCCGATGCCGGTGCTGCTCTGGGCGCTGCCCGCGGCGGGGGTGGCGGTGTTCATGCTGATGGGGAGACCGACCATTCCTTCGAGGTTGTCGATGAGGCCGAGGCGGAGGGTGAGGGGAACGATCAACTGGGTGAAGCCGGTCTTGTCGGGCAGGGCGGTGAAGGTGCCGGAATCATTGCGAGTGCCGGTCTGCATGCCGTAGCTGATCCCCAGGCTGGCCAGGCCATGACCGGGCTTGTAGGTCNNCCCAACAAGAGCTTGTTCATGTTCGTTTCTCCTTAAAAAATGTCTACTGGCGCATTTGCCTCGATGGGGGGAGGTCGTTTTCCGTCCTTTTCGGTGGACACGCATATGGTATGCCGCCAAACAAGGGTTGTCAAGTGCGTCCGTCTCCCTCGAAGAGAGACCTGTCAGGGCCTGCCCCTTTGCCCTTTTCGAGGGGAATATCAAGCGGTGGCCCGCCTGCCTTCCGGGGGAATTCGAAGAAAGGAACATTTTCTCCCTTTGGCAGCAGGATGATCGCACCCCTTTTAAATGAATGCATTGCTTCTCTCCTCTTCCCTCGGATCCCGATGAATGGAAGAGAAGGCGGTTTTTATCCGGCGGGAGGCGCCTCTTGGGAAGGGCAAGGGAGTTCGTTGAAATCGAGGTGAGGACATGTTGAGATGAAATTTATTTTAGAAGAGGCAAGAGCTAACGAGCTTTTAACGATCCCTTATTCATTCCTTGAATACTTCCTCCTCGGTTTTTGATAAAGTAAGTTTAAATCAAGTTTAAGGTTGTTTCCCCAAAAATAAAGGAGAGTTTCATGAACTTTAAGCGTTGCTCGGTCATCATCGCCTCTTTGCTGGCTGTCGGCTGCGGCGTCAACAACAACGCCCTCCAGACCTCGCTTTCCGGCTTGCAGGTCAACACGGTTCGCAGCTACTCCGACGGCAATGGCCACCAACGCACCTTCTCCTTCGACCTCAAGAAGGCTGCCGCTCAGCAGGCCCTTCGCCCCTTCACCCACCTGACCACCCGCGCTCCGCTGCCCGCCAAGGTCGACCTTCGCGCCACCTGCAGCCCGGTCGGCGACCAGGGCAATATCGGTTCCTGCACCGCCTGGTCGATGGCCCGCGGACTGCGCGAGTTCATGTTCAACAAGAACCAGCAGAAATACACCCAGCTTTCCGCCCTCTACATGTATTACAAGGAACGCGTGATCGAGAACACGGTCAACGAGGATTCCGGCGCCACCATGACCGACGGCATGACCGTATTGACCGACACCGGCGTCTGCTCCGAGAAGGATTGGCCCTACATCACCAGCAAGTTCACCGTAGCCCCCTCCGACGTGGCCGAAAAGGGCGCCGCCCAGTACAAGATCGCCAAGGCCATCCCCGTCAAGGGCAACGGTCCCGACGATCAGCTCGCCCAGATCAAGGAACAGCTCGCCAAGGGCAACGCCGTCGTCTTCGGCTTCGAAGTCTTCAACAGCTTCATGGGTCAGGGCGTCGCCAAGACCGGAATCATGCCGATGCCCAAGCCGAACGAACAGTCGGTGGGTGGCCATGCCGTCGTCTTCGTCGGCTACGACGATGCCAAGAAGATGCTCATCGTCCGCAATTCCTGGGGCACCTCCTGGGGCGACAAGGGCTACTTCTACATGCCCTACGCCAACATGTCCCACTGCGAAGACATCTGGACCGCCGAGTAATTCGATTCTCAAAAGGGGTTGCCTTCGGGCAGCCCTTTTTTTGGATAGGAGCGGCCAGGATGAGCCAAGGCCAAGAGATAAGCTTGTAAAGTATCCGATACACGAAGGCCGTCAACTCGGCGCCCCATTGGCTCCGGCTCCCGCCGGACACTTTGCGGTTGACCGCCACTGGTCGGAGCGCGATTATCCGGTGGCACTTCGAATCGGTACCAATTGAGGCAGCCTTCGGGATTTTCGACGAGTCTTCGTCGGAGTGCCGCCCCCTTCTTGGTCATCTTACCGTCATAGACCAAGGTCAGGAGCCCCACAGCTCCGCATTCTCAGCTTCGAGGGTCGAAAAGGTCTTGAATGAGTTTGAGTACTTCCGGAGGAAGAGTCCGGGTAAGTTCTGGGCTGATCTCCATGGAGCAATTGTAAACAAGGAGATCAAATCAAGCACCCCCCCGGTGAGTAGTTACGATATGACAAGTTTTTATTAATTCCGGCGATAGATAGGTTTAAGACAAACTAGCTTTTTGAGGAGGTTCGGCAATGAAGCTCGAAGCGATCGCCATTTCCCTGTTGTTTTGCCTGTCCACGGGCTGTGGAGCGGCGAATGTCGCCAGTTCCCCTTCAATCACCCTAAACAATCAAGCGAGCACCCTGGGATCCCAGGGGGTCATGAACAACCTTTTCATCGGCAAGAGGGTCCGCGATCTCCTCAAAGCGGCACGAGACGCCCATGATCATGCCAAGGATCAAGCCTGCATTGCCAGCCTCCGACAGGCGGCGGACGAGAGCCAAACCAACAACGAAGCCCTAGCGGTAGCCGAGTACGCCAACGCCCATGCCTACGACAACGCCGCCGTCCATGCCTTGGAAAAGGCCTGCGAGCGTAGCACCACGATGAAGGAATCCCTGAAAGCCGCCGAATTCGCCAATGCCCATGCGTACGACAATGCAGCGATCAAGGCCCTCAATCGGGCCGCCGATCTCAGCAAGTCGGTCAAGGAGATTCTCGCCGTAGCGGACTTCGCGGATCGTCACGGCTACGACGGCGCAGAAAACTATGCTCTCAATAAAGGCAACCAACTAAAAGGGTGATCGCTTGGCCAAATCGGATCACCCATCACTGCGCATCGAGTAGGGGCGCCCCACCCCCCTCTCGCACCACCGGACGTGCGGGTCCGCATCCGGCGGTTCGTCAGATATGACGCAATCGCTGAATCTCTACCAGACTTACAAGACCCTGGGTACGCCAATAGGCGTTGTCCAGGGTTCTTTGCAAGGGCGCAGATCCCGCATCGGACATCGCCCATTATTACGAGTCGGCTCTTCCGAGCCTGTTCTTCCGGTACCTTACGCGGAAAAGCCTCAAACGAAGAGAGCCGGGGATCCTCGATCCTCCGGCTCTCTTCGTTTTTTAGTCGGCTATTATCCTGTTTCTTCCCTGTTTTTTCGCCTCGTAGAGGGAATGGTCGGCCCTCTCGATCAATTCGGCGATGCGCTGGTCGTTGTTCGAGGCCAGGCTGGTTCCGATGGAGACCGTCAGGTGGCGGCTTCCTTCCGCCACCGATTCCATGGGGAAGCTCTCCACGGAGGCGCGGATCCTCTCGGCCACGATCATGGCCCCCTCGAGGTCGGTGTCCGGAAGGCCCACGATGAACTCTTCCCCTCCGTAGCGGGCGACGACGTCCACCGTCCTAACCGCTTGCTGAATCAGTTTGGCCACCGCCTGGAGGGCGCTGTCCCCGGCCTGATGGCCGTAGGTGTCGTTGAAGGAACGGAAGTGGTCGATGTCGATCATCATCATGGCCAAGGAGCGGTCATGGCGCCGGGCCTGGTCGAAGTCGCGCTTGAAGGCGTCGATGAAGTGGCGGCGGTTGTAGATTCCGGTCAGGAAATCGATGTTTGCCCTCAAGGTGGCTTCCTCGTAGGCCTCCACCATGACTTCGAGTTCCTTGGCTCTCCGGCTGAGCGAGGTGTAGAGGTTGGCGTTCTCGACGGCGATGGAGGCGTGGGAGGCTATAGCCTCCAGGAGTTCCAGGTCCGTGCCCGTGAAGGAGCGTACCGCCTGCGAGTCCACGTAGAGCAGCCCCACGGTCTTTTCCTTGGCGTTGAGGGGAACGCACATCACCGTCCGGAGGTTGAGGGCCATGATGCTGGCCTGGAACTGCAGGGTCTCGTCCGCCAGGGCGTCGAGGATGATGGCCGGCTCGTTTTCCCGCAGCACCCGGTTGATGATGCTCTGACTGACGGGGCTTTCAACGATGTCCAGCTTCTGGCCGTCCCGGTCGAAGGCCGCCACGCAATGCGGTTGCCCCTCCTCGTTCATGAAGAGGAAGCCCCTTTCGGCGTCCGTCACTTCGAGCGTCAATTTCAGGACCAGTTCGTTGACTTCGGAGGAGACCAGGGTGTTCGAGACCGTTCTCGAGAGGGTGTTGAGCATCTCGAGCTTGCGGGACTTGTCCGCCCACTCGTCGTGCAGCATGCCGTTCTCGACCGCGTTGGCCGCCTGGTTGGCCAGGGAAAACACCAGATCCAGGTCTTCCTGGGAGAATTGCTCGTTGACCGACTGCCGATCGACGTAGATCACGCCGACCGCTTGATCGTGGATTTTGAGGGGAACGCAGATCACCGTTCTCAAATGAAGCAGCTGGACGAATTCCTGGTGGCGGAAGCGTTCGTCGGTGAGGGCATCGAAGACGCAGAGCGGTTCTTCGCTCAGCAACACCTCCTTGGCGATCCCTTCGGAAAGCTGCCAATCGAGGGCGGTGTTCTCGTGGATGTTCTTGACGGCGCGGCACTGCAACTGGCCGTCCCGGTAGAGCAACAGGAAGCCGCGCTCCGAGCCGGTGAGTTCGACGATCAATTCGACCGTCCGGTTCAGCACCTCGTCGAGGGTATGGATGCGGTTGACGGCGAGCGAGAAGTTGACCAGTTCTTCCAGATTGCGGTGGGACTTCTTTAAATTCGACCATTCCCCCATCTTGCCCCTCAGGCGCTCGGTAAAGCCCTGCATCTGGTCCATGAGGCGGATAGCCTGCTCATCCAGCTCTTCGGGAGAAAAGGCTTCCTTGCCCCGGGTGAAGGAATAACCGTTCCAGGCTTTGCGGAAGGTCTCCTGCACCTGAGGGGTGAGCGTGCGCAGCATCTCCTCGAGAAGCTTTTGGAAGCGTTTCAGGTGGGAAGAGCCGCCACTCGGATCGCTGCCGGCGAGTCCCCTGACGCCCAACAGTTCGAGCGCTCTAGAGCCGGTCTCGCGGGCGATCTGGAGGACGCTCTGGAAGTTCTCCCAGGCCTTCTCGCGGCGGCCGAGAGATATCGAGGCCTCACCCAGCAGCCATTTTCCGCTTCCCTCGAGGAATCGGGCGCCGATTTCCTGGGCCAGGGCGATCGCCTCCCTTGACGACTGTTGCGCCTTTTCCCAGCCCTCACGGCGGCATTCCATGACGGCCTGAGCCTTGAGGGCACGTGCGAGCGCCCCCTTCAACCCGCGCTCGCGGGAAAGGTTCTTGGCTTTCTCGATGTACCCTTCCGCCAGTTCGCATTCCCCCAGGAAGGAGTAGATTTCGCCCATGGCGGCGAAGAGGGTCAGCTCCCCTTCATGGTTGCCCGTTTCCTGAATGATGCTCTTGGCCGCCATGCCGCAGTCCAGGGCTTCGCCCCAGTTGCCGAGCAGAGCCAGCATCTCGGTCTGGTAGATCAAGGTGAAGGTCTCGAGGTAGCGGTTGTTGGTCTCGCGCCCGATATCCAGGGCATTCGCCATTTCTTCGAGGGCCTCGCCGATTTCCCCCCGGTGGGCCTGGGCGAGGGCCTTGAGGGTCAAGGCGGAGCCGATGGCGAACTTCGAGCCCGTTCCTTCGGCCGTGAACAGGGCCTCCTCGGCGAGGCCTGCCGCCAGACGGAAATCCCCCCGCTCGATAGCCGTCAGGCTGAGGTTGATCCCGGCGAAGATCTCCTCGTCCATCAGCCCGGTCTCGTGGGCGAGTTCGCGACAGCGCGTGAAATCACCCTGGGCTGCTTCGAGTTCTCCCAGGCTCAGCCGGGCGTTCCCGAGCAGCATGAGGGTGTCGATCAGTCCGAACTTGTCCCCGAGGCTTTCCTTGATGGAGAGGGACTGCTTGAGGAATTCCATTCCCGCCTCGAATCGACCGTCGCTGACCGCCATGAAGCCGAGGAAGGCCACGCTTTCGGCGACCAGAGCCGGGTTGTCGATTTCCTTCGCGATCTTCCAGGCTTCCGCGTAGTGCTCATTCGATTTCTGGGGGTCCCCCAAAAAGAAGGTGATGCGTCCGGCGGTGGTGTGACAGCGTGCGAGAGCTTTTCGGTTGCAGGTCCGCTCGCACAGTCCCATCGCCTTCTCCATGAAGCCCATCGCCTCGGAGTAGTGGGAAAGCACCTGGTGAATCTTGCCCAGGCTGGTCAGGATGTTGCAGCTCTTGTCGAGGTCCCCGTGAGCGAGTTCGAGCGCCCTCTGAAGGGAGAGCAGGGCTTCGGGGTAGCGGGAGCGCGTGCGCTGAATGTCCCCCAGGAGGTGGTGGTAGTCGAGCAGGAGCACTTCGTCTTTGTCCTCGAGGTGGGTGAGGCCGGCTTCGAGGAGGCGTTCGGCCTCGGCGAGGGCGTAGAGACGCTGGTTGGCCCGGGCGGCTGCCAGGGCATAGCGGACCGCCACGCTCATCCCCGCTTCCAGGGTATGGCGGGCGAGGGCGTTGAGGTGCTCGGCCGAGGGGTTGTACCCCTCGCCTTCGAGGACCTCCGCGATGCGGGCATGAACGAGGCGACGCTCGGAATCAGGCAGCTGCTGGTAGAGGATGACGGGCATGAGGGATTGGCGGAAGAAGTAGTTGCCCTCGACGCGATCCAGGACTTGCAGGCGCTCCAGCTCATCCAGGGAGGCGAAGATTTCTTCCTGCGGGCTGACGAGGGAAAGCATCTCGAGGGAAGCCGAGCGTCCCAGGACGGCCAGGGCGCAGGCCAAATCGTTCGCCCCCACGGACAGGGTGCGGATGCGCTCCAATAGGAGGTCCCTCAGGCCATCGGGAAGCGCGGCCTCGTGGAAGGCCTCGTCCACCCGCCACTCTTCGTTTTTCCGATAAAGCGACCCCTTTTCCTGAATGTGACGCAGCATGCCCTCGATGAACAGGGGGTTTCCGTTCGCCTTTTCCTCGAGCCAGGCGAGAAGGGATTTCGGCGCCTCGCCCCCCAGGATGGAGGCCACGAAATCGCCGCACTCGGGGCGGGAGAATCCCGAAAGGTTCAGGTGGGAGGACAGGGGGAAGGAAGACTCGCTCGAGGTGCTGGTTGCGATCAAGAGCAGCGGCAATGCTTTCGAGTTGCGAAGCAGGTATTCGAGCAGTTCACGGCTGGCTTCGTCCAGCCATTGCACGTCCTCGATCGCCAGGACCGCCGGAAGGATCGAAGTCAAGAGCTCCTGGAAGGCCGCGAAGAGCCTGACCTTTTCCTGTTTCGGTTCGAGTTCTTCGACCGAGCGGGTGGACATTTCCGGCAGCAGCTTGGCGAGCCGGGGCGAGAGCCTCTCGAGAATCTCGGGTTGGCGGCTCTTGGCCAGGGGGATGATCTGGCGCAGGATGGAAACGAAGGGCAGGAAGGGCACGAAACAAGAAGCCTCGTTGCCCTCCCGGCAGTTGCCGGATAGGAAGGGGATATCGCTCAGTTGGACCTTGAAGCGGAACTCGTCGAGCAGGCGGCTTTTGCCGACTCCGCTTTCCCCCACCAGGAGGATGGGGCGGGCGGGCATTCCCTTCGAGACTCCGACGAGGTGGTTCTCGATCAGTTCGAGTTCATCCTCGCGGCCGGTGAAAGGCGGAGAAAGAAGCACGCCGGCCTTCTGTTCGGGCGGGCTTCCCAAAAAGATCAGGGCCTCGTCGGCCGACTGGAAGCGCTCGAGGGGATTTTTGGCGGTGAGTTTCCGCAGGAAGGGATCGAGAAAGGTCCCGGTTTTTTCGATTTCCCGGTTGAGGTGACCGTCGATCACCTCCGAGAGGTCGCCTTCGAAGGGCGGATGCCCGGTCAACAGGTGGAAGGCGACGGCTCCCAGGGAATAAAGGTCGGAGCGCTGATCGACCCTTCCTCCCTTGATCACCTCGGGCGCGAAATAGAAGACGGTGCCTTTCACGGGGCCGTGGGTTCTTCCGATGGGCTCCATCAGTCCGAAGTCCATGAGCTTGAGGCCCGTTTCCGTCAGTCGGATGTTCTGAGGCTTGATGTCGCAGTGGACGAAGCCCTGCTGATGGATGGCGCCGAGAGCGCGCAGCACCTCGACGAGGACTTCCTTGAGCTTTTCGGGGGAAATTCCCTTTTTTTCATCCAGGTCCTCGCCCGCCACGAACTCCATGGTGAAGTAGCAACCGTCGTTCAGTTGCCCGAAGTCGAAGACCTCGAGGGCATTGGGGTGGCGCAGCCGGGTCATGGTGAAGAACTCCTGCTTCAACTGCAGGGCGTTCCCCCCCTTCAAGAGCTTGAGCGCCAATTGGCGATCGTCGACCGTGTCCTTGACCAGGAAGACTTTTCCCATGCCTCCTTCTCCGAGGAGACGTTCGACTTGATAGCGGTTCGCAATCGTTTCCATCTTCACCTAATCCAGCGGGCGCCATTGGACCCCGAACACCATTCGGGCGTCCCCTGACATGAGGGCTCTCTGCCATTGACCGAAGATACCGTACTTCCTCTCGAGGCCTTCGGGGAAGTAGGTCAAACCCAGGCGGAGTTCTGGTTTGAGGGGATCGAAGATCTGTCCGGTGAGGCTGAGGGTTCGGTCCGGTGCGAAATCGATTCCCCCGCCGATCTTCGAGCGGATCATCCCGAGGTGATAGCCGGTTCTATCCCCGAAGAGCTTCGGTCTTCCCCAGATGAAATTCCACAGGTTGGCTTCGCCCAGTTCCTCGAGGCCGGCCCGGAAGAAGCTGGTGGGGAAGTTCAGCTGCAGCCCGAAGTTGGAGACCAGGAGGTTGGCGTTCTTCTCGTTGACGGCGGCGATGGCGAGGTTGGGGCTGAGCGGGATCTCGTCGTGTTCGTTGCGGTTCCGCCCGACCAGGGAGATCACCGAGCGGGAGCTCTGGACCACGTCGTCGAGGTCCTTCTTGGTCTGGGGGTTTTCGACGAACTTCTCGAGGCCGGAAGCCATGTTCTCCAGGCGATCGCTGAGGTTGCGGACGTTGGAAAGAATTTGGCGGGTGTTGTCCACGTTTTCCGGGGCCCCGATCACGTCCTCGTAGGTGCGCCGAAAGCCCTTGCTGAGGGCCTTCAGGTCGCCCGTCAGTTGGCGGACGTCCTCGGGGGAGATCGAACCCGCGAGCTGCGAGGTCTTGCCCACCACTCCGGTGGTTTGCCTCACCAGTTCGTCCAGGTGCAGGGCCAAAAGGTTCACCTCGTCGAAGGTTCCCTCGAAGCGCCCCATCATGCGGTTCAGCCGCTTGGTGAGATTGGTGAGGCCGGAAGACTTGGACATCTTCTGGAAGGAGGCGATGGTCTCGTTGGCCTTTTCGAGGGCGAACTCCAGGCGCGGCGGGTCATCCCCCCGTACGCTCTCCCCCGGGGCCAGCAAGGCCTCCGTCCCGGCGGGCGGCGGGAAGATTTCCAGGTTCTTCTCGCCCACGATTCCCTTGGTGAGGATCTTGAACTTCGAGCCTCGCAAGAGGCGCAAAGAAGGGTCGGGAAGCTCGATCGAGACGTCCACGGTCCGGTTTCCCGGCAGGACCTTGACGACCTTTCCGATGCGTACCCCCATCAGGAGGACGCTGGCACCGGGGAGCAGGCCGTTGACGTCGGAATAAACCACGTGCAGTTGGTAGCCCTTCGATTGCAGGCGGAACTGCGTCAGCCAGCCGAGCGCCGCCACCGAGAGGGCGAGGCCCAACAGGGAAACGAGACCAACTTTCGCCGCCGGACTGAAGGCTTTGCTGCGCAATGAAGATACCTCCCAAGGTTTCATGATATTTTAGACCATTTTCAAGAAGGTCGGCTATCGGGAACTTTCTTTATTTCCTCTTTATGAGGGGCGTCCGTCGAGAAAATCCCTTATCAGGGGATCCTTCGTGTTTTTCATTTCCTCGGGCTTCCCCACCCCGATGACCTGTCCCCGGGAAAGCATCGCGATGCGCTGGGAGGTGCGGAAGATGGTGGAGAGCTGATGGGTGACCACCACGCTCGTCGCTCCGCTTTCGCGGCCGATGGCGTTGATGAGGTCCTCGATCACCGTGCTCATGATGGGATCCAGGCCGGTGGTCGGTTCGTCGTAGAGAATGAGCAAGGGATCCCGGGCGATCGCCCGGGCGAACGCCACTCTTTTCTGCATTCCCCCCGACAACTCGGCGGGATAAAGCTGACTGCTGCCTTCCAGGCCCACCACGCGCAGTTTTTCCTCTACGATCCCGTTTTTTTCCCTTTGCGACAGCCTGGTGTGCCGGGAAAGGGCGAAGGAAACGTTCTCGCCGACCGTCATGGAGTCGAAGAGGGCGGAGGACTGGAAGACGATGCCGATCCGCTGCCGGAACTCGCCCAGTTCCCGGGGGCTCATTCGGGTGACTTCTTTTCCGTCGCAGGCGATGCTTCCGGAATCGGGATTCAACAAGCCCACGATCATCCGCAGAATGGTGCTCTTGCCGCAGCCGGAGGGGCCGATCACCACGGTGCTCTGCCCTGCCGGTATCTCGAGGCTCACCCCGTTCAGGACCTTCTTCTCCCCGAAGGACTTCGAGAGGTCCCGGATCGAAACGGCGATTCCCTTCACTTGAGGCTGCTTCCCGGGTAGAGGAGGGAAGAAAGGAAGTAGTTGGAAACGAAGATGGTGATGAGCGAGATCACCACCGCGTCGGTGGTGGAGCGGCCGACCCCCTGGGCCCCGTTGGAGGTGGCGAGACCCTTCTGGCAGCCGACCACGGCGATGATCGCCCCGAAACAGGCGGCCTTGATCAGGCCCCGGAAGACGTCACCGGCCGTCAAGAGCTGCTGGACCGAATCGAAGAACAACTGAGGGCTGACCCCTTTCAGAGCCACGGCGACCATTCCCCCCCCGAAGATTCCGATGATGTTGGCGAGCAGGGTGAGCAACGGCAGCATGGTGACGCAGGCCAGGACCCTGGGAGCCACCAGGAAGTCGACGGGATCCGTGGCCATGACCTTGAGGGCGTCGATCTGTTCCGTCACTTTCATGGACCCCAGTTCGGCGGCTATGGCCGCCCCCACCCTGCCCGCCACCACCACGCCGGTGAGCAGGGGGGCCAGTTCGCGGGCGATGGCGATGGCCGCCACTCCCCCGATGGCCGAGGTCGCTCCGAAGCGAATGAACTCCGAGGCCACCTGCATGGTGAAGACCATGCCCACCGAAAGGGCGGTCAACAGGGCGATGGGAAAGGAGTCCACCCCGATCAGGGAAAGCTGGGAAAGCGCGTTGCCCCGATGAATCTTCCCCCGGAGGATCGAGCCGAAGGCCTTCGCCGCGAGCAGAATCGGCTCGCCGAAGGCTTCGAGAAGATTCAGAGGCCCTTTTCCCACTTCTTCGAGGAAAAGAATTTTTTTTTCATTCATCGGACGAGGTGCTCGCGCTTCCTTCGGGTGATTTGACGGGAACCTCCCCGGGACGGACCAGCCCCAGTTTCTCCCGGGCCAGCCGCTCGATGCCGTCCGGGGTACCGGAACGGTTGATTTCCCGCAGCAGTTCGGTTTTCTTTTGAAGGACGATCACCCGTTCGGTCTGCAGGACGTGGGCCTTGTAAAGGAGAATGGTTTCCTGAAAAAGCAGCCTTCCCAGGATGACGGCGGCGTAGAGGGTGAAGAGGGCGAGAACGATCCTTCCCGCCGAAAGCTTCATGGGGCTTTCCTTTTTTTCAAAAAGCCGTCCAGGGCTTTCAGTCCCTCGGGAAGGGGAGCGAAGTTTCCGAAGCCGAAGCGGAGGTGGTTCTCTTCTCCGTAAACCTTGCCCGGCAAGAGCAGGACTTTCTCTTCTTCCAAAAGATCGAGGCAGAACTTCTCGGTGTCTCTTTCCTTCTTGAGGCGGGGGAAGAGGGCGAGGCCCGCGCGGGGTTCGACCCATTCGAATTCCCGGTGTTCGAGTAGCCAGGTTCTCAGAGCTTTCCAGTTGGAAGAAGCGAGCAGGGCGGCTCTTTCGAGGAAGAGGGAATGGTGGTTCAGCACGCTTTCCGCGATCTTCTCCCCCAGGGTGTTGTTGGAGAGAGAAGAATAGTCTTTTCTTTCCCAGCAGCGCTGCAGGACATTGGGATCGCCGGCTATCCAGCCGATTCGAAGGCCCGGGAGTCCGTAAAGCTTGGAGAGGCTGCCGGTGGCGAAGGCCTGGGGGGAGAGATCGACGATGGAAGGCACTTTTTTTCCGTCCAGCGAGAGGCCCCGGTAGACCTCATCGCAGACGACCGTGCAATCGTTTTTTTCGGCCAAGGAAAGGATTTTTCGGAGGTCTTCTTCGGAAAAAAGGAGGCCGGTCGGGTTATGGGGGCTGTTGAGCACCAAAATTTTCGCCGTGGGGAGCAATTCTTCGAGGGCCTGGAAGTCGGGGGCGTAGTTCTTCTCGAAAAGAAAGTTCCATGGGACGATTTCCATGCCGGCCGCGCGCAAAGGCTCGCTCATTCCCTGGTAACCCGGGGCCATGACCACGGCTTTTTTTCCCGGCTCGGCCAGCGCCAGCAGGATCAGGTGAAGGGCCTCGATGCCGCCGTGGGTGACCAGAACGTTTTCTTTTCCTTGTTTTTCATAGGTGGCGGCGATGGCTTCGCGCAGGGACTCCTGGCCGTTCGAGTCGACGTAGCCGAGGGGGAGGTCGTCGAGCTTGGGGAGGACCTTCATTTCCTCGAGATCTCCGAGAGTCAAGGGGGCCAGGCCGATTCCGGCCAAGTGGAGGCGGGCGACGGGCTCGTAGCGACAGAGCCAGCGTTCCAGGGCGAAAGGAAGGAATTCGTCTGCTGAAGTCTTCATTGTAAAGGAAATTGTATCACAAGAATTACCGGTTCAGGATGGTCTGGCAGAGGGGGCCGAGGAGGGCGGCGACCTGGGAGTGGGCGATGGCCGTCTGGATGGGGGCGATCTGCTGGAGCAGGGGAAAGGTGGCGATCAACAAGAGGGGCAGAATCAGGAAGATCAGGCCGCTGAAGAGTCCCAGGATCAGGCCTCCGATACGGTCCGCCAGGGCCAGGGGGGTGAAGTGGAGTAAGCGGCTCAAAAGGATGCCCGCGGTGTTGATGGGGAGGAAAACGGTCAGCCACACCGCGCTCGGGTTGGCGAGATCGGCCAGGGAAGCGGGCAGACGGGGCAGGAAGGGCAGGAAGGAGTCGAGGAGGTTGGCGCCCCAGGAGTGGTTTCGCCAGGCGAGGAAGGAGGCCGCGAAGATCGCGCCCAGGGAGAACAAGGAGCGGATGAGGCCGCTTGAAAGCCCTCTTGCCGCGTTGTAGGCGATCACCAGGATGGCGATCCCATCCAACCAGCCGATCCCCATGTCACCCCCCCTAAAAGCCCGGGAAAGCCTNNCCTGTTTCCCTGGACACCCACCGGTAAACCAAGTATCATCTCCCCGAGGTAAGACGATGAAAGACAAAGAAAACAACGACGAAGAGCGAGTCGATCTCGAAAAATCCCCGCCGCTCGAAAGTCCAACGGAAGAGAAGATTATACCATCCGCGGCGCCCGAGGAGGCGACGGCGACCGGGGCGTTGAGGACGACTTCCCGTCTCTTGCAGGAACGGCCGATCCTCATGATGCCGCCGCTGGTGATGGTCCTCTTGTCGGGATTCCTTCTCGGCAGCGGTTTTCAGCCGACCACCCTCATTTCCCTGGGGCTGCTGAACCTGGCCGTGACGGGGGGGTGGTATCGCATGCTGGCTCTCGCCACGCTCAACCGTCCCTCGGGAATGGACGAGTTCCTCAGCGGGATCGGGCGTCATTTCGTCCAGCTGGTCCTGGGGAGTCTGGTTTTCTTCCTGGGGCTGATCCTCTTGGTCGCGCCCTGGATGCCCCTGGCCAAACGTTGGGCGGGCGATCCCTCGCGGATTCCCTTCGCGAGCCTACAGGTTCAGTTGTCGAAGGGAGACCTCTCCGCCCTCGATCCCGGCATGCTCCTCACCCTGTCCCGCTGGTCCCTGATCCTCAGCCTGGTTTTCCTTTTATACGGGCTCGCCAGCTACTTCCTCCTTCTCTGGAAGCAGGCCGTCGTGATCCGCCTGCTCTCCTGGCCCCAGGCCTGGGCGCTCAGCGCCCGCATGGCCCTGAAGTACTGGAAGCCCCTCTTCGCCATCCTGACGGTGAACGGTCTGGCCTGGCTCGTGGCCGTCGTCCTCCTTCAGGCGGCAAAAATCTTCACCGGCCCCCTTCTGGCGCTTTTGACCTTTTCGGCTTCCTTCGCCTCTCTGGTGGCCGAAGTCTACTTCCGCGCCGCCTTCACCGTCTTCTTCGTCCAGGTCGAAGACGAAGAGAAACTGCTGCAATAAAACAGTTCCCCTCGACGCTTTAGGCCGATCCAAAAATGACGTGAAGAGTGGAAAGGCATTACCTCGTTTCCTCACTTCTCACTCGTCTAGTCGATGGCCTTGCGCCAGTAAGAGCTCGCCCGATCTTCGACCACCTCGTAGGTCCCCGCGGGGATCGACAGGGTGGCGTGCTCGGGATGACGCACTTCGGTGGCGGCATCGGCCTGCAGGTAGATCCGGTTATCCTTGCGGTAGGCCTTGCAACCGACGGGGTCATGGCGCCCGAGCAGGCGTTCCCACTCCGAGGCATGGACCTCTTGATCCAGCAGGGTCTCCCCGATGAATTCCCGGACCATTTCCATCCCCTTGCCCCAGAGGCCCATTTCCTTCGGCGTCGGCCGCTCCACCTCGATCGCCCCGCTCGGGAGGTGTTTGCGGGGGAGGAGGATGAAGTCGCCCTGTTGCAGGCCTCCCCGGCCGAGCCACTCCAGGCAGAGGTCGGGGTCGGTAGGGGCCCAGGCTCCCATCGGCAGTCGTTGGCAGTAGAGCTTTCCGTTCTCCGAGAAAACCAGATAGCGATAAAGTTGCTTGATGGAACCTTCCCCGTGGCGGTAGCGGGCCGCGACTTCGAGCAGCAGCGCTTCGATCCCCTCGGTCCTCTTCTCCTCGCTCAAGGTCAGCCCTTGCGAGATCAGGGAGATCGTCCGGCTGTCCGGATCGATCTCGATTCGCGGGGTGACCACCCTCCGCAGGGTCGCTTCTTCGAATTTGGGAACGTTCACGACCTGTACCGAGACCTCTAGCTTCTTCGAAGGCTGCGTTTCGAGCCTTTTTTCGGGACTCCACGTTTCCATTCGCCCCTCCTCTCGCGCCTCTCCCCCGTTCGGCCCGGAAGCCCAGGGAAGCGGAAAAGCGTTTCGTTGCGCAATAATAAGGGGGCGGCCCGAGAAATGTCAAGAAATATGAAGCGGAGTCGGAGCAGAAAGGTCTCGTGAAAAAAGCCGGTGCTAAGAGGGGGGGGCAGCCCTCCAGGCCATTCGGCGCTGGATGGAGAAGACCTGGCGGATCAGTTTGGCGCGGTCGACCTCGGATAGCAGCCTGAACTCTATCGAGAGCTGGAAGCTGGGGCCATGCGGGGTTCGAACGATGGTGGAGCGGATGACCTTGCCCATGAGGATGGTCTTGCCCTCGTCGGGAAGCTCCAGGGTGAGCCTCACCATCTTCTCCTTGGGGACGTTTTGAGTGAAGACGGCGGCGCAGCCGCCTCCCGAGAGGTCCATGAGGACGCCCGCGAAGCCTTCCTTGAAATCCTCTTCCCCGTTTTCTTGCTCGGCTTCGATCAAACAAGGCATCTTGGCCCTGACCCGCAGGTACTTGCGGCGCTGCAGTCGCTGGATCTCCTCCGGGGGCGGGATGGTCAGGGTGATTCCCTCCGCGGTGAGAACCTCCACGCGGCAGGCCATGGTGAAGATGGCGTCCGGCGTGGAGATGCAAACGGCGATCGGATCCACCTCCACCGGAATGAGAACTCCCTTCCGCTTGGGGAAGGAGATCGTGAAGGCTTTCTCCAAGACCGCGAGGATTTCCGCATCGCAGGCAACCATCCGCCCGGATATGGGAAGCGAGACTTCGATGGTTTGTTCGACTTTCAAAGGTAGTTTCATTTTTTTTCCAAAAGCCAGAGGGTGTATCGTCGGCTGTTCAATATGGTTTGTTCGACTTTCAAAGGTAGTTTCATTTTTTTTCCAAAAATTCAGAGGGTGTATTGCCAGAGGATGTTCAATTCGGGGTCCAGTTCCACGGCATGGTTCTTGCCGGCGTGGATGACGGCGGTGTTGCCGCTGCCGAGTCGCCAGCAGGCTACCGGCGTGTTGAGTTGCATGCCGAAGCGGCCGATTCTCCCCAAGAACTGGGATGCCCCGCCGTATTGCCAGACGATCTGACGGTCACGGTCCACCTCGATCACCCGGTGGTTCTGGGTGTCGGCGATGAGGGTATGACCGTTTTCCAGTCGGGTGGCGAACTCGGGGTGGAAGAGTTGGTTCTCCTCGTTCCCGGAATAGCCGATTTGACCGTAGGACCAGACGTTTCTGCCCAGGTCGTCCATCTCCACCACCTGGTGGTCCCCCCAAAGGGTGACCAGGATGTTGCCATGGGGTAGGCGGACCGCATGGTAGGGGGCATTGAGGTCGCCCTTGGTCCAGATGATTTCCTGGGCGGAGTTGACCTCGATCACCCTTCGGTTGCCGGTATCGGCGATCATGGTGTGTCCTCCCCCGGAGCGCTCGGCGCTGTGGGGTTGGGAGAGTTGCTTGGGGGTGTTGCCCTGTTCGCCCTTGCGTCCGAACTGCCAAACCACGCCGTTGTCCCTCAGTTCCACCACCCGGTGGTTGCCCGTGTCCGCCACCAGGGTGTTGCCGGAAGACAGGCGCACGGTCGAGTGGGGATGGAAGAGGCGGTTTTTCTCTCCGCCCGCCAGTCCGGTGAACTGCCAGACGATCTGGTGTTTGCGATCCACCTCCACGATGCGGTTGGCGTTCCGGTCGATCATGAGGAAGGATTCCGGAAGGTTGGGCGGGGGAGGGAGGCCGATCTTTTTCGCTTCTTCCGCCTTCGGCACCACCTTGGTGAGCCCGTCGGAGGTGCCGTCGTTTTCTTTGCTGTCTTTGTTTTCTTCTTTTTCCTTGTAGGGATGGTAGTCCCAGTGGGCCCTGAGGTCGGCGTCCACCTCGACCAGGGACTGGCGACCCCCGATCAGTACNNCGTTCTCCAGGCGGGCCACCAGGATGGGATCCTTGACGGCCAGCCCGCCCTTCACCGCGGCCGGGCGGTAGTGCCAGACCAGTTGGCGCATGGGATCGACTTCCAGGACCCTCAGGTTGCCCGAGTCGACCAGCAGGATGTTGCCCCCGGGAAGGCCGATGGCGCAGGTCGGTTCGGATAGCTGGTTGATGCCGCTGCCTTGCCCGCTCCCGAGGCGGTTGGCGCTGTTGCCGTACTGCCAGACGATGTTCTTCTGGATGTCTATCTCGACCACGCGATGGTTTCCCGTATCGACGATCAGGGTGTTCCCGGAAGAAAGCCTTCGAGCCCACTGGGGCTTGAAGAGGCTTTGTCCGCTACAGCCCGCCCTTCCCAGCTCCCCGTACTGCCAGACGATCTCCCCCTTCTTGTCCACCTCGATCACCCGATGGTTGCCCGTATCGGCTATCAGGGTGTTGCCGTTGGAGATTCGGCTCGCCCCCCGGGGGGAGCGAAGTTGCTTGTTTCGATCGGCGGGGTCTCCGAATTGCCAGACCACCTGATGGCCGGGATCCATTTCGAGCGCCCGTTGGTTTCCGAGATCCAGCAAGAGGTAGTTGCCGGAAGGCAGGGCCGCGGCATAGCCGATCAAAGCCCCCTTGTGGCTCCAAACTTCTTTGTGGTCGGCATCCAGTTCCAGGACCTGGCGTTTGAGGTTCTCGACGAAGAGGATGTGCCCCTTCTTGAAGCCGGCCCACTGGTCCACCGAGGTGGGGATTTCCGTTTTCAGCTTTTCGCTTTTTTCGGCTCTTTCGCTTCTTTGTGGCCGGACCTTCTTTTCTTCCTCTTTTTTTTCTTCGCTTTCGGGGGCGATCGCCCGCAGGGAAGCCAGGTTCTCGAGCAGGGTCCGGTAGCGTCCCGCCAGGAACAGCTCGAGATCGGCCGCCTCGATGGGGACCACCTTGAGTTGGAGGTTGCCGGCCAGTTGCTGGGCAAGCTGGCGGCTGGTGGAATCCTGGGGGTTGACCATGGCCACCTGGAGGGTCTGGCTGGCCCGGTGCATGGGGACGATTCCCATGAGGCGGATCAGCCGCTCCGGCAGCTGGGAAAGGACGGTTGGGTCCAGGGACGGGTCGTCGAGGGGAGACATGGAGGGATCGGAGGTCAGGAGATGCTCGATCTCGCCGTCCGAGGCCAGGCCCAGTTCGACGACGGCCTCGCGCAGGGTTTTCTTGGTGGGTAGCCAGCCGGCAGGGGGTTCGAAGGCGATCGCCAGGGGCAAGGAGCCCAGGGGCAGGGCCTTGGCGACCTTCTTGCGGCCCAGGTCGATCCCGATCAGCTGGTAGGCATGGGGGATGTCGAGGGAGCCCGCCAGGAGATAGGCCAGGGTCCCCACGGAGTTGAGCACCAGGGGCTCGGTGGGGGCGTCCGCAAGCCTGCGGGCGGGCAGGTTGAGGAGGTGGCGCACCCTCAGGTCGACCGTGCTCACCGTCAGGAAGCCGAGCTCCTCGTTGCTCTTGTAGAAGCAGACGTGGATGTTGGTCCCGTCGGGCGAAACGAGGATCGGTCCCAGCGGACCGGTCGGGAAGGTTTGATGGCGCACCTTCCAGGAGGGCAGGTCGAGGATGGTCAGGCGGGGGGTCAGTCCGTCGGTGAAGTAGGCCGTCTTGCCATGGATGGCGACCCCGATCGCCTTTTTCGAGCCGGCGGCGCGGAGGGCGATCGCCCCCAGTTGCTGTCCGGATTGAGGCGCGAGCACGTGGACCGTTCCTCCCCCTCGGTTGGTCGCAATGACGAACTCTCCCCCTCGCGATGCCGTCAGATCCACCGGTCCGCTGCGGATGGCGGAGGCGGAGACGCGGGGATGGGGGAGGGAGAAGAGCATGGGGCTGTTCTCCCGCTGGGGGGGCTGTCCCGGATAAAAGAAGCATCCCACCGGTGTCGGAATCAATCCCAGGGAAAGGTCTTCCGTAGGGAGTTCCCGGTGGACCTTCGCTTCCAGGACATCGACGATCAGGATTTTTCCGTTCGAGTAGGCGGGCCATTCGGAGGTGTCGACGGCCAGGGCATCGGAGAGCGCCACGGTTTTCGGGTCTTTTTCCCCGATCTCCACGACGTTCTGCCCCACTCCGACGCAGCAGCGGATTCCCATGGGGATCGCCTGATTGCCATCCCCCTCGCCCGCTCTCTTTTGAGCCGCTTCCAATTGTTCGGTGGTGAGCAGGGAAGATTGGACCAGCAGTTCCGCCAACAGATCGTCGTGGAACCCCTCGTCTTCTTCTTCGATTTGGTTTGTTACCGGATTCTCTTCTTCCGGCCGTTCCTTTTCTGGCAAATCGTTTTTCCCGTCGCTTGACCCCGTGGGGCCTTTCCGATATCCTGTGCTTTAACGTTTCCCCAATCATAGCAAAGGACGGTGTTTCTGGTAATGGCCGTTTGTCCAATTATGAGCTTTGCCCAGAGTCGTGTCGAGTGCGGAAGCGAAAATTGCGCCCTCTGGGACAAACAGTACGATTGCTGTTCCTTGAAATCAACGGGCGAGCGCGTGGGAGACGGTTTCGAATCACTCGTGCGGGCGCTCAACGAAATCAAGGGTCGCTTCTAAAGCGATAATTCGAAGGACTCCAAGGAAAAGGGCCGCGGGTGCGGCCCTAAAGGCATTTCAGAAAAAAATTAAACGCGATCGTCCTCTTTTCCGGAGCGCTTGCGCCTGCGGAACTTGAGCAGGGCCTCGAAGGGATTGCCGGGCGATTTCTTGGTGAGTCGAAGCTCGTCCCTTTTGAGGAGGCGCTGCGCGGACACGGTAATAGGGGGCGGCTCTTGATTTTGCCGCCCCCTGGCTTCATTTGGTTGATCCTCGGCCTTGAAGCGCCGATTCTGCTCCGGAAGGTCATTTCGGACGGGATCGACGGGCATGCTGCCCTCCTACCTTATGCGGACTTCTTGATTTGATTGAAATCCAGTCCCAGGCGTTCCAGTTCCTTCCCGATGAATTCCTTCAGCTTGGTGAGGTGCTTCTCCGGCAAGGTTCCGGGAAACTCCTGCTCGACGATCTTGTCTACCAGTTCCGCGAGATTCTTGGTGCCCCGGATCAGGTCGATGGGCGAAGCCGTCGCGATCGAAGGCTCATCAACCGCCTGGTTGATAATCGAACGGGCTTCGAAACCGATTTGAAGCTTGTCTCCGCTTGAGGACGGGGCGTTCGGCTTCGGCGTCGCGGCTTTCGGCAATTGAAGCTTGTTGAAGGCATTTCCCGGTTTGAGGGGACCGCTTCCCCCGATGTTTTGTAGCGACATACGCATACTCCCCTTCCGTTTTCTTAGGCAGTGGCGTGAAATTTCTGATTACCCTTTTTCTATCGCTCATCCCTCCGGAAAACTTGCGCGCTGAAAGCCGCTTTGAACGAAAAATTTACATTTGCTTAACAGCGCTCGCCTCTCAATCACCAGGCCGGTTTGGCCGCCTCCTCGAGGATTCGGATCGCCTTCCCCCCACCCGAAGGGATCCAGGCCAGGCCGGGAACGGGGGCCAATGCCTGGTTCTGGGGAATGACGTTGGTTTGAAAAACGATGCGGCTCCCGTCGGGGGACCAGGAAGGATGGCGGGAATATCCCCCTTTCGGGGAGGTGGTGAGGCGGTTGGAGTAGCGGGATGCGGCGTCCGTCACGTAGATTTCCCAGCCGCCGCTCTGGTTCGACGAAAAGGCCACCCGGCTCCCGTCGGGGGACCAGGACGGCTCGGCGCAGTTGCCGCCGATGAGCGGACGAGGGTCGTTGCCCTCTTCCGAGGCCGACCAGATCTCCCAGGAGAGCCCCTGGCGGGCGCGAGCCCAGATCAGGCGGCGCCCGTTCCAGCTGGGGTGAGATTCCACGCTGCCGCTCAAGAGGTCCTTGCTGCGGCCGGTGAAGGCCCCGAGCTTTCGGATGACCTGGATGGCCCCGTTGCGCCCGAAGGCGGTGTAGGTGTAGTAAAGGGTCTCCGCGTTTCCCCAGGTCAGGTCCTGCGCGGTGTCGGGACACGCTCCTATCAGGAGCTTTCCCCCGCTCCTCAGCTGCATCCAGATCCGGCTCGCGCCGGGCTTGGCCTCGATGAAGGCCCAGCGTTGGTGGTCGGGGGACCAGGCGGCACAGCGCTGCTTTCCCTCGAAAGTATCCGTGAGGCAAGTCGGTTTGGCGTTGGCGCGGTCGGGATCCACTTCATAGATCCTCCCCCCCCGCTCGAAAAGGATGGGGGCGACGCTCGTCGAAACTAGATTTGAAGCAAGCGCAAGGGCGAGCGCAGCGATTTTGGCTTCCACTTCTTGGTCCACTTCCCTTCATTTTCGTCCAACAGCCAGAGCCAGCCGTCATCCAGGAGAACGGCGATTTTTCCCTCGCCCGAGAAGGCCATCGAATTCGGAGTCCCCTCGATCGGAAATTCCCTGAGTACGAACAGGCTCTCGGTGTCGAGGATCGTCAGTTTTCCCTGTCCCTGGCCCCGCTCCAGGATCAAAAGGTTCTTTCCCTTTTGCAGAAGGTCCACGGGCCGGTTCTCGAGGGGGATCGGCCTGGGGGCCGGCAGGGTGGGGGGCCGGGTTTCCTCGTAAAACAGGTTGCCCCCGTCCAGATAGAACAGCCTGCCGCCTTCGGTCGAGAGGATGCGGCTGGGAAGGGGGGAGATGGGGAGGGTGTCGTACTTCGAGACCTCGAGCTCCAGTCTCAATCCGTCGAGATCCAGCTTTGCCACCACCGTCCTGTCCTTCACCAAGTAAATCTTCTGGAGGGACTCCACCAGTTCCAGCCCCTCCTGAGAAAGTTCGGAGGAGGAATAGCTGGCCAGTACCTGGTATTTGGTGGGGCTGAAGGGGCGCACGTTGACGACCGCGAGGGTGCCCTGGTCGGGAAGGTGCAACACCAGGAGGGGCCGGAACTTGACGAGCAAGAAGCCCTTCACTCTTCCATGTAGAGGGATTTCCCCCAGACTATCCCCCTGCACGACCAGCAGTCTGTCCGGATAAAGCAACAGGAGATCGGATGTTTCGGCGGCGAAGGCCGGCTGCGCGAAAAGGAGAAGGGCGAAAAAGAAGGCCTTCATTCCTTTCTTTTTTCTCATTCGGGGCCTCTGAATTCCTTTTCCCTGGCCCAGCGGTCGTGTGCCCATAGCCACTGCTCGGGGCGCTCCAGGATGGCCGCCTCGTAGAAACGGCAAAGCTTTCGGGCGAAATCGTCGGGCGAATCCGCCTCGAGGGGAGGGGAGATCCGGAGCAGGTGGCGATCCCCCTTTTGCCGGAAGATGAACATGGGGAGGATGGTCGCCCCCGTTTTCTTCGAAAGGGAATAGGGGCTGGCCGGGATGGAGACGGGGTGTCCGAAAAGCCTTCCGAAGGCGTCGAGGTTCTCCCCGTGCTGATCGCAGATCAGTCCCACGAGCTCGTTCCGTTGGAGGGCCTTGAAGACGGGCCGCAGGGAGGCTACCCCGTGGTTGGCCAGGGTCTTCACCCCCGCCGAGGCCCTGAACTCGATGAAGAGGCGCTCGAAGGCGGATTTGCTGGGGGGCTGGACCAGGACCGAGAGGGGGTGTCCCTGTTCGGAGATCGCCGCTCCCAAGAGCTCCCAGTTCCCGAAGTGGGCCGAGACTGCGAGCGCCCCCCTTCCCTTCGCCAACGCGGCTTCGAGGTGCTCCATCCCCTCGATCGAAACGATCTTTCCGGATTCCCGGTTTGGAAAGCGCATGACCTCGACGATCCCCCGCACCAGGTTTACGACGCTCGAGCGGGCGATTCTTCGGCTTTGCGAAGGGGAGAAGATCTTTTCCCCCTTCTCGTTCAGGGCTTTTCGGACGTTTCCCGAAATATAGGAGCGGTAGGGAGTGAGGCGGTAGAGGAAGTACACCGTGTTGGCGAAGGCGTTCGCCAAAAGCAGCGAAAGCCCCCTGGGCAAGCGCCTGGCCAAAGTCGACACCGCCTGCATCACTGCGTAGAGCACCCGGTAATCCCCTCCCGATCTTGCATTTCGAACCCCGACGCCGCATACTTTGTTATTTGGGGCGAGTCTTTCCATTATACGGCGGTTCGAGCCGAAATGCCCACTCTTCGATAGGGGATCGGTAAAGCTTCGAATGCATCCTCAGGCATTGGCCCATCACCAGAACGGCCTAGAGTTCCACCAAGCGGGGGACCTTCTCCCCGCGGTGCGAGAGTATCAACGCGCGCTGGCCATCGATCCGAATCTCGAGCTGACGCGCTCGAATCTGGCCGCCCTCTATCTGCGCCTGGGCGAGCACGAGAAGGCCGCGGCCCAGTACCTCAAACTCGTCGAGCTCAACCCCCTCAACCCCAAGGCCTATTTCAATCTCGGCGGCCTCTACTCCTCCCTGGGACAGTGGCCTCAGGCCATCGAGCAGCTCGAGAAGCTCTTGACCCTCGAGCCGGATCACGCTCCGGGCCTCCTCAATCTCGGCTGGCTCTACCACCGGCAGGGGAACCTGGAGCCGGCCATCGCTGCGATCGAACGCGCCGACCGCCTGGATCCGGACAATCCCAAGATCGAGCTTGAACTCGGCCAGCTCTTCCTGGACTCCGAGCGCAAGGAGGAGGCCCGTCTCGCCTTCACGATGGCCGTCGAGCACGATCCCTTCAGCCCCGCTCCCAGGCTCGCCCTGGCGGAATGCGCCTGGCTGGACGGAATGGCCAGGGAAGCCCTTCGATACGCCAGGGAGGTCCTCGAGATCGACCCCCGGGAGCCTCGTGCCCGCGAACTCTGCGCCTGGTGCTACCGCATGTTCGCCGATCAAGCCAAGGAAACCAACAAGATCGAGGAATACGCCGAGAACCTGGAAGGCCTGGCCTTTCTCTCCGAGAGCGGGGAAGTGTTCGAAAAGGGGGAGATTTTCGAGATCCTCGAGGAGCTCAAGCGCCTCTACCTCCATCTCGGGGACCTATTCAAGTTGATCCGGGTCCTGGAACGCCTGGTGGAAAGGAAACCCGAGCCCCCCAACTTGTTCCTGCTCGGGGAGACCCTTCTGAAGTGCGGGCAGAGGGAACGCTCCAAGAAGGTCTTCCGCTCCCTGGCCGAAGGGGATCATCCTCTGGCCGCCCTCAACCGCCTCTTCCGGTTGGCGAAGGAGGATCGGGAAAGCACCGCCGAGATCGCCGCCGCCATCGTTTCGATCGACCCTTGCCATCCCGATGCCCTCCTCAGCCTGGCGGAGGACGCTTTCAAACGGGGGGACCTCGAAAAGACGGCCGATTGGGTAGAGGCCATCCTCGCCGTCGAGGCCAATCCCCGTGCCCTCGAGCTGCATACCCTGGCTTACCGGGCGCTGGCGAAGGCCTCGGAAGCCGTTGCTCCCCCCGAGGCCATCCGCTGCTGGGGTGAAGTCCTTCGCCTCAAGGCCGACGATACCGAGGCTCTCGGTCGCCTGGGGCGCCTTTTCGCCGAGACCGGGCGCGACGCGGAGGCCGTCAAGGTGCTCAAGCGCCTTCTCTCCATCAGCCCCCGCGATACCGAGATCGCCTTTCTTTTGGCCTTGCTCTACCGCCGGATGGGGGTCGAAGAGGGGGCGAAAGCCATCCTTCAGGCCATCATCGCCCGCTTTCCCCATGTCCCGACCGCGGTCGCCCTGGCGGATGGCGATCCCCCCAACGCCCGAGCCCACCTCGCGAAGGCCCTGGACTGGGAGCCCCGAAGCCCCCTGGCCCTGGTGGCCCTCGGCCGCCTGGAACTGAAGGAAGGACAGCTCGTCAAGGCCTGGGCCCAGGCCCAGCTGGCCATCGAGATCGAGCGTTCCCCCGCCACCGTCTCCCTGGCCAAGGATTGCCTGAAGAGGCTTTCCTTCGAAGCCGCGCTGAAGGACAACTTGACCTTGGCCTTGCAACTGTCCGGCCGCCTGATCGAGCTAGATCCCCTCGATCCCGCTTCCTTGCGCCTGCAAGGAAGGCTTTGTCGAAGAAAGGGCGTCACCGCCAAGTCCGCCGAAGCCTTCGCGGCCATCCTGAAAATCGATCCCGCCGACATGGGCGCCATCCATGGCCTGTATTCCGCTTACCAGAGGATGAATCTCAACACTCAGGCCAAGGGGGTGCTCCACGCCTCGCTCAAGAGGAAGAAACGCCCCAGAATCCTCATACTCCTGATCCAGGCCTGCCAGGAAGAGGGAAACCCCTTCGGCGTCCTCGAGTATTCCGAGGAGCTCCTGGAGCTGCGGCCCGGCCACCTTGCCGCCACCCGCTTCGCCGTTTATTGCTGCCGCTCCATGGCCATGAAAGCCCTGGAGAAGAAGGACCTCCCCATCTCCGCCTACTACTGGGAGAGACTCCTTTCCTTCCAGCCCGACGACCTCGAAGCCGTCAAGTATCTGGCCACCATCTACCTGCGCTCCAAGGACTATCGCCAGGCCCTGCCCGTCTTCGAAAAGCTGCACGCCCTGGACCCCGAGAACTTCTCGGCCCTGGTCAACCTCGCCTGGCTGAACCAGCAGGGGGGCCATCCCGACGAGGCGATCGCCCGCTATCACGAGGCCCTCGAGCATCAGCCGGGCGATACCAAGCTGATGCTCATCCTCGGCCAGCTCTGCCGCCAGCAGGGAAGGATCGAGGAAGCGAGGGAAGTCTTCCGCGCGCGCCTCCTCCTCGATCCCAACCACCTGCCGACCCATGTCGGCCTGGCGGAGATCGCCTGGAACCGGGGAGAGTTGTCCGAGTGCCTGCTCCACGCCAGGGAGATCCTGGCGCGCAGCCCCAAGGACAAGGAGGGCCGCGCCCTGGGGATATCCTGCCTCAGAGAGCTCGTCCGCACCGCTCCTACCGCCCGGGAAAGGGCCAAGCTTTGCGAGGATCTGCTCGAACTTCAGCCGAACGACCTCTTCGTGCTTGAGGCCACCGGACAGGCTCAGATCGAGGCCAAAAACCTGCCCAAGGCCGTCGCCGCCTACGAAAGGCTGGTTTTGGCGAACCCCCGCAGCCGCCGCAGCCTCTTCCTCCTGGGCGAGACCCTGGCCGCCGCCGGTCAGGTCGAGCGAGCCAGGGAGGTCCTGGAGGCCCTGGACCGGGCCGAGCCCCACCTGGCCGCTCTCGAAACCCTGACCGGGCTCTACCGGGGTGAAGCGGCCATTCCCTTGATAAAGCGCCTGCTCCTCTTCGTGCCGGAGCACGTTCCCGCCCAACGTCGCCTCGCCCGGCTTCTACCGCCCCTCGAGGCCCTGCCCGTCCTCGAAAAGCTGCGCTTGGCCCTTCCCGAAGAAAGGGAATTGAGGGATGAAACCATCGCTGCCTTCGAGGACCTCGCTCGTTCCAGCCGGGAGAAGGTCGAGGAGGAGGGCTACCTCAGGGAATTGTTGAAGATCGTCCCCGAGCACCTCGGAGCCCTGCGACGCCTGAGCGTCATCCTTCCCAACCAGGCGGCCGAAGATTTCCTCCTCCGCCTGATAGAGCTCGACCCCGACGACCGGTCGATCGCCCGGCTGGCTCGCTATCGCTTGAAGAAGGGGCGCCGGGAAGAGGCCTATCCCCTGTTCGAAAGGATTGCCGATCGCGACCAAGCGGCGGCGATAGCCCTGGCCGAAATCGATCGCCAGAACGGGGATTTCCTCCAGGCCGTCTTCCATTATCGCCAGGCCCTGGAAAACGAAGGAAAAGAAGAAAGCAGAGAAGAGATCTTCTTCGCCCTCGGGCGGACCTTGCTCGAGGGGGAAAGCCTCGAGCAAGCCGGAGCGGTCTTCCGCGACCTACTTCAAAAAAAGCCCGACCGCCTTTCCTATCGCCTCGCCCTGGCCGAAGTCGCCGTCAAGGAAGGGGACTTTTCCGTTGCGCTCCTTCATTCCCGCGAGTGCCTCGTCCTTGCTCCGGAGGGAAAGGAAGGACGAGCCTGGGCTATCCAGGCCCTCGAGAACCTGGCCGGGAGGGCGAAGAGCCCCTCCGAAAGATCCGAACTCATCGAGGAGTTGCTGCTGCTCAGGAACGATCCGGCCTGGCTGGAGCGTCTGGGCGAGGCTTACCAGGAAGCCTTCGAGCCTTTCAAGGCGATCGAGGCTTTCGAGCGGCTCGAGCGTTTGTTGCCCCTTCCCCGCACCCGCTTCCTGCTCGGGGAGGCCCTCCGCAAGGCCGGGGAAGAGGAGCGGGCCTTGCTCGTTTTTTCCTCCCTGGCTAGAGCGAACCATTTCGCCGCCCAGGAGGCCCTGGTCGAGTTGAAAAAAGGCGAGGACGCCCTTCCGGATATCTTTCTACTCCTCGCCCTCGTTCCCGAACACTTTCCGGCTCTGCAGCGCCTTGCCCGCCTCTTGTCCCCTTCCGAGGCATTGCCGGTCTTCGAGCAATTGCTCGCCCTCTCTCCCGAGAACGCCGAGGTCCTCGAAGGCTGTGCCCTGGTCTATGAAGAGCTGGCCGCCCAGGCGGTTTCCCCGGAAGAGGCGGAAAGGCTCCTGAGGGATTCCCTGCGTCGGAAGCCGGATCACCGAAGGGTGATCCACCAACTGGTGCGCCTTTTGTTGGAGCGGCAGGAGTTGGGGGAAGCGGAGTCTCTGCTCAACCGCCTCCTTCCCAGGGAGGCCGACGACGAGTCTTCCTATCTTCTCGCCTTATGCTGGCAAGGGACCGGGCGCCGCCGGGAGGCCTACGACCTGCTGGGCGAGATCGACCCGCGCTATCCCGGAGTGGCCCTCGCCCTGGCGAGGCTAGCCGAAGAAGAGCACGACTTCCTGGAAGCCGAAAGGCGCTACCTGCGTGCCCTGGCGCTCGCTCCCTCCGACAAGGCCATCCGCCGTTCCATCGCCAAGAGCTACCTCGAACAGGGACGCCATCGCGAGGCCCTGAACATCCTCGACTTCGATCCCCGGGAGAAGAACATCGAGATCCTGCTCTTGCGCTCCGAGGCCTTGCGGCAGGTGGCGCGGCAAGAGGAAGAGGAAGGAAGATGGCTCGAGCTCCTCGCCCTTCTGCCGGATGACGGGGAAGCCCATCAGAAATTGGGGGCCTTGCTCTATCACCAGGAGCGTTACGGGGAGGCCCTCGACCACCTAGACTGCGAGGAACAGCCTTTCCTGGCGGCCGAAGCCCTCTCCAAAATGGGCCGAGCCGAAGAAGCGAAGAACATCTACCAGCGGATTTTGGAGAAAGAACCCGCCCGCTCCGACGTCAAGTTCATGCTGGCCGAGATCGCCATCGACCAGGGGGACGATACCCTGCCCAAGCTGCCCCGCGCCCTGGACGAAAAGGAGAAGGAGATCGCGCTCCGCTGCTTCAGGAAACTGGCGAAGCGGGTCGCCCGTCCCAGGCGCTACTGGCACCGCGTCCTAGACCTCGCCCCGGACGACATCGAGGCCATGCGCGCCCTCGCTTCGATCTACCTCCAGAGCGGCAACCACTCCGAGGCCCAGGAGCTCCTCGAGCGCCTGAACGATCGGGTGGGAGGAGCCGACATCCGCTTCCTCCTCGCTCAGGCCGATTGGGGCCTGGAGCTTTTCGACCAGGCCAGGCAACTCCTGGTTTCCAACCGCTCGCATGTGCCCTCTTTGCTCCTGCTTGCCGGTATCCTCGAAGAAACGGACGAGGAAGACGCGATTTTCCGCTACAAGAAGGTCCTCGCCCTGGAGCCCGAGAACACAACCGCCCGGGCCGCCCTCGGAAGGATGGCCTATGACGACGAGCGCTGGGAAGAAGCCGTTTCTTATCTGGAAGGGGTTCCCCGTTCGGAGGCGACTCGCATCGAGTGCCACCGCCAACTCGCCTCCCTGGAGAAGGATGATGCCGAGAGTCACTGGCGCTCCCTCCTCGCCCTGGCCCCCCGGGACCGGGACGCTAGAAGGAACTTGGGCGATTTGCTCCACAAGAAGGGACGCTTCGAGGAGGGGCTGATCTACCTCGACCCCAATCGCCAGGCGCTGGCGGTGATCGACTGCTATCGCAGCCTGGGGCTCGTCGAGGAGGCCCTGGGGGCCTGCGAGGCGGCGATAGCCAAGAACCCCGGCGATAAGACCATTCCCCTCGTCCTTTCCGAGATCGCCTACGGGGAAGGCGAGCCGCAGTGGGCCCTCGAAATGGCGGAGAGGGCACTCGCCCTCGATCGCAACGATCAGAGGGCCAAGACCCTGGCCTTGAAGTACATGGAGGACGTGGTCAATCACGCTCGCCAGGAAGGGGACTTGACCAATGCGGTGCGCACCCTCGAGCGCCTGCGCTCCCTGGCCCCCGACCGCCGCATCCTGCGACACCTCGGTAACACCTATTCGGAACTCGGTCTCTACGAGAAGGCGCTCAGCTGTTTCAACGCCCTGCTGCAGATCGATCCGAACGACCGTGACATCGCCTTCCTGGTTGGCGAGACCCTTCTCAAGCGGGGCGAAAAGAAGAGCGCGAAGAACGTCTTCCAGGGGATCATCGAGCATAACCCCCATCACCTCCCCGCTCAGCTGGCGCTGGCCGATCTTTGCTGGCAGGCGGGGGACGACAGGCAGGCGATCGAGCACCTCGAGAAGGTCCTTTCCCGCAAGCCGGACCACCGCGATGCGGCCGATCTCGCCAACCGCTGTTACCGGGAGCTGGCCCATCAGGCCATCGCTGCCGGGAACCCGAAAGAGGCCATCTCCTACTGGGAAAAGGTCAGCCGGCTTTTTGCGGACGATGCGGAGGCACTCTTCGAACTGGGACGCCTCTACCATGAGATCGGGAATCCCGCCAAGGCCGTCAAGAAGCTGCAGCGCATAACGGATGGCGGCTTAGATGAAGAAACCACCTTCCTCCTGGCTAACTGTTTGCTCGCCACGGGAAAAAAGGGAGAGGGAAAAGAGCTTCTCGAAAAAATCGCCTTCTCCCATTTCGGTGCCGCCTTCGCCCTGGCGGAACTCGCCAGGGGCGACGCCTCTGAGGAAGAGTTCAGGCTCAAGGAGTTGCTGCGCCTGCAGCCCGATCTCCAGGATTCCCAGCTCCGCCTGGCCGCCTTGCTGCTGGAAATGGAGCGCCCCGGCGATGCCCTCTCCCTGGTCAAGGGGATGATGGGGGTTCCCCGGGCGGTCGAAATCTTCCTCATGTCCTGCCGAGCCCTGGGGCGATCGGGCGAGATGGCGGCCTGGCACTCCCTGCTGGAAATCCTGCCGCAGGACTTCGAGGCGCTGCTGGCCATCACCGACTTCCACCTCGATCGCGGGGAGGATCGCGAAGCCGTGGATATGCTCGAGCGGCTCTGCGAAGTCCAGGACGATCCCCTTTCCCGCCAGGCCCGGGGCGAATGCCTCTTGAGAATGAGAAACTACGCAGGCGCCATCGAGTCCTTCCAGAAGGGGCTTTTACTCGTCCAGAACCACCTCCCCTGCAAGTTCGGCCTGGCCCGCGCCCACTGGGAAATGGGGAACTTGAGCGAGGCCTGGCGTTTCCTGGCTGAGGTGCTCGAGCGTCGTCCCAATTACCAGGAAGCGGTGGAACTCGGACTAGACTGTCTCGAACGCCTTTATGCCGAAGCCTTGTTGCTGGAAGAGTTCGAAGCGGCGGCTTTCTTTCTCGAAAAGCAGCAGTTGATAAAACCCGAAACCCTATCGCTATCTCGTTTGGCCGAGGCCTATCGAATGGCGGGCAACCATCCGAAGGCGATCCGGGCTTATGAAAAGTTGGTGGAAGAAAATCCGGCCGATCTGGAAGCCTCCTTCGGTTTCGGCCAAGCCCTCTTTGGGGCCGGGAAGCTGGAAAATGCCAAGCGCGAGTTGGAGAGGCTGTTGGTCCTCAAGCCGGATCAACTTCCGGTTCTCAGCCTCCTCGCGCGGATCGCCCTCCGCCTCTCCCTGGTGGAAGATGCCAAGGACTTCCACATCCAGATCCTCGAACTCGATCGGGATAACCCGGAAAGCCGGCTGGCCCTGGGAGAGATCGCTTTCGAGGAGGGAAGCGTCGGCGAGGCCCTCGCTTACGTTTCTGCCGTCTTTGAAAAGAATCCCGACCATCCCATCGCCAAATCCCTCTCACTGGCTTGCCATCGAAAGCTGGCTGCCGAGGCCGAGCGTTCCGGCGACTTCTCCCTGGCCCTGGTCTTCCGTCGCACGATTTTGGAGTTCAATCCCGCGGATCCCCGCGCCCAAAAAAAACTGGCGCAGGACCTCGATGCCGCCGGAAGGCGCGAGGAGGCCGTCGAGGCCTATCGAAGGCTGCTCGAGGCCTGCCCCTACGATCATGAGGCTTCCCTGGTCCTGGCCGAGCTCTTGCTCGAATCCGAGCCCCGGCTCGCGCGAGAAATCATCCAGGGGATCGTGGCGACGACTCCCCGACATGCCGGGGCGTTCCTCCGCCTAGCGAAGCTCGAGCTGGGGCTCGGTAATCCGGAGGAGGCTCGGCTCCTCATCCATCGCCTCCTCGCTACAACCTCCTTGCGCCGGGCCTCTAAGGGCATCCTCCTTTCTTCCTGTCGCCAACTGGCGCGCCTGGGCGGCCCGCGAGGCATCGAGCTTTGGGAGGAAATCCTCGAAGTGCTCCCGAAGGACCGCGAGGCCCTCTTTAACCTGGGCAGCATCCTCGCCGAGGATACCCCCCTCGAGGCCATTCCGCTCCTCGAAAGGAGAGTCGGGCTCTCCCCGAGCTCCACCGAGGCCATGGACCTTTTGGTAGGCTGCTACCTGGACGCGCAGCGTCCGGAGGAGGCCATTCCGATCCTGGAAAGAAGAAGCAAGCTCCCCCCGTGGGATCCCGAGGTCTTGATCCTGTTGGCGGACTGCTACCTGGACGCGCTTTGCATCGAGAAAGCCGAGAAAGTCCTCGCCGAGGTCCTCGAAAAAGACCCCGCTTCCGTGGGGGCCCAGCTGATGTTGTCCCGGAGCGCCAATCTGCGGGGCGATGAAGGGGAGGCAGCCAGGTTCTTGGCGATCGCCGAGGCGGCCGATCCCGGAGACATCGCCAGCCTGGTGGCCCTGGGGAAGGCCGCCCTCGAACGAAACGATTTCCAGGGAGCGCTCCGACGTTTTGAAAAAACCCTGTCCCTCGATCGAGAACACTCAACCGCTCATCGGCTCGCCATCGAGACTTATCGGATTTTGGCGCGACTGGATGGAAAAGAGGAGGAAATTCTTTCCTACTGGGAGCGCCTCCTCGAACTGGTGCCCGGAGACCCCGAAGCCATGGCCGAACTCGCCCGAATCTTCCTGAGCCGAGGGGATGAGCGGGGTGAGGAGCTGTGTCGCCGCTGCCTCGAGGTTTGCGTGGACTCCGATCTGACCTTCCTGCTCGCCACCGAGCTGAAAAAGCAGGGCCGGGAAGAGGAAGCCGAGGAATGGTTGCAACGGATCCTCGGCTGGGACGAGGCCTTCCTCCCGGCCCTGCTCGAACTGGCCGATCGCCGCTGGCGCGAAGGTGACCTCGAAGCGGGGCGCGCCTTCTTCGATCGGGTGATCGAGGCGGACCCCTTCAACGTGCAGGCCCACCTCTCCCTCAGCGAAATGGCTCTGCAGGCCGACGATCTGGGGATAGCTTTGCTCGAGATCGAAAGGGTCATGGACTTTGCCCCCGAGTTGGACAACGCCAAGATTTTGGCCATCCAGATCGCCAGCCGCCTGGTTGGGGTTTCTCGCCAGTCGGGGGACCTCCGGGGGGAAATCGGCCATTTGAAGCGGATCATCGAATTCGACCCCGCGGAGCTCGACGCCCGCTATCGCCTGGCCGAGATCTTCTGGGAGTCCGAGCGCTTCAGTGAGGCGGAGGAACTTTGCCGGGAGATGATCGAGCTGGGGGAAGAAAAGCCCCTGGTCTTCTTCCAGTGGGGACAAACCCTGGAGCGCCTGGGCCGTGAGCAGGAGGCCGTGATCGCCTATGACCATGTCCTGACGGGCGATCCCCAGCACATCCCCTCCCTGCTGCGCTTGGCCGATTTCTCCTGGCGCTCTCAGGACCTAGACCGGGCTTGGGAACTGATCGAGACCTTGCTCTCGGTGGACCCTGAAAACGAGCGGGGCCTCGAACTGCGCTCCAGCATCGCCCATGAACTGGGCGCCGTCGCCTTCCGCCTCAACAACTTCTCCGACGCCATCGCCTGGTGGCAGGTTTGCCTGGCTTTTTCCTCGAACGACCTGCCCCTCCTGCGGCAGGTCGCCCAGGCCTACCTGGGAAGCGGGGACATCGCGTCGGCTTCCCTGCTTTACCAGCAACTGCTGGAGCGAGATCCCGACGACCTCGACACCCTCTTCCTGCTCGCCGATCTCTTCCGCAGGCAGGGCGATTTGAACCGCTCGGCGAAGATTTTCGAGCAGATCCTGCAGCGAGAGCCCCGCCACGTCGAGAGCCTCGTTTCCCTCGCGCGCGTCTCGAAAGAGCAGGGCGATCCCAAGGAAACCATGAGCCGAGCCTTCCGGGCCCTGGACGTCGATCCGAACCAGACGGACGCCCTCGAAGTCCTGGTCTGGTCGCACCAACAGTTGTTCGAGGTCAAGGCGGCCATCGAGGTCTACCTCCAGATCACCCAGCTGAAGCCGCAAGACCCCGAGCCCCAGCATCGACTGGCCATCCTCTACCGGGACACCGGCCAGTACGATCTTGCCCGCAAGGCCATGACCGCCGCCATCTACCACTGCCCGAAGGATCCCCATTACTTCAATACCCTCGGCACGGTCTATTCCCTGCAGGGGCTCTTCGACGAGGCCTCGGCCTCCTTCAACTACGCCCTGCAACTGGATCCTGAATTCGGCGAAGCCTATGCCAACTTCGGCTTCGCCCTGATGCAGGCGGGGGAAAAGAACAAGGCCAGGCCTTACCTCGAAAGGGCGAACGAACTGCTCGAGGAGGACTCGGAATTGGCCCTCTCCATAAAATGCATGCTGGATCTTTTTTAGAAATTCGGAGGTCTCCATGGTCAAGCTGGGTGTGAACGTCGATCACGTCGCCACCGTCCGTCAGGCGAGAAGGGCGGTCGAGCCCGATCCCGTCGCCGCCGCCGTTTTGGCCGAATTGGCCGGAGCCGACGGCATCACCGCCCACCTGCGGGAGGACCGTCGCCACATTTCGGACCGCGACGTCGAGGTCCTGAGGAAGACGATCCGGACCCGCTTCAACCTCGAGATGGCGGCCACCCCCGAGATGGTCGAAATCGCCTGCCTCCTCAAGCCGGACCAGGTGACGCTGGTTCCCGAGAAGCGTCAAGAATTGACCACCGAGGGTGGCCTCGACGTCGAAAACGGAATATCGAGCCTGCGCGGAGCCATCGAAAAGCTGAAGAAGAACAAGATAATCGTCAGCCTCTTCATCGATCCGGACGAAGGCCAAATCAAGTCGAGCTCCGTGGCGGGAGCGGATTTTATCGAACTGCACACCGGCGCCTACGCCGATGCCCAGGACCAGGCCAAGGAATTCGATCGCCTCTTGTTCGCCGCCCTTTTCGCCCATGAGCTGGGGCTGGGGGTGAACGCCGGGCATGGCCTGACCTACTGGAACGTCGTTCCGGTCGCCCGCATCCCGCACATGAACGAGCTGAACATCGGCCATTCGATCATCAGTCGGGCCGTCCTGGTGGGCCTGGAGCGGGCGGTGCGCGAGATGAAAAATTTGATGGTATAGTTTTTCCGGAGGAAAAAACGATGGGCAATAATTTCAAGACTTTCATTCTTTTGGCCGGTCTCGCTGCCCTCTTGGTGTTCGCCGGTAGGGCGCTCGGAGGGATGATCGGACTGGATCGCAACCTTGGCTTGATGTTGGGCGTGGGACTTTCGGCCGTCATGATCGTTTCCAGCTACTGGTTCAGCGACAAGATCGCCCTCGCCTCCACCGGAGCGAGGGAAGTGACTTATTCCGAGGCCCCGGATCTGCACAAAGCGGTCGAGTTTCTCGCGCAAAGAGCGAGCCTTCCCAAGCCCAGGGTCTATTTGATTTCGGATCCGACGCCCAATGCCTTCGCCACCGGACGCAACCCCTCGCATGCGGCTATCGCGGTGACCACCGGCATCATGGACATCCTGAACCGGGAAGAACTCGAAGGCGTCCTGGCTCACGAGTTCTCCCACATCAAGAACAGGGACATCCTGATTTCCTCGGTGACGGCCCTTTTGGCCGGGGTCATCGCCAGTCTGGCCAGTTGGGCCAGGTGGGGCCTGATTTTCGGGATGGGTAGGGACGACGAGGACCGGGGCGGTTCATCCATGGGCATCCTGATGATGATCGTCGCTCCCTTCATGGCCATGCTCATTCAGTTGGCGGTCTCCCGCTCCAGGGAATACCAGGCGGATGAAACCGGAGCGAGGATCTGCGGACGCCCTCAGGCCCTGGCGAGCGCCCTCGAGAAGCTGGATCGCGCCAACCAAGTGCGCCCCCTGGCGGAGGCCAGTCCCGCCAACGCCCACATGTTCATCGTCAACCCCTTCACCATGGAAGGCATCATGCGCCTCATGAGCACCCATCCCCCCATCCCGGAAAGGGTGGCGCGCCTCCAACATATGCACGGTTGATTCATGAATAAACCGATTCTTGTTTAAACCGATTCTTTCATACTGGTCTTTCTGGAACTCCCTGGCTTTTCGGCTGCGCAATCTGCTGCGATTCAGTCGATCCGGCCTCAATATTTTTCCCGAAGACCTCGAAGGCCTTTTCGCGGGAGAAAAGCTGGAAAAGGAAAGTTTTTTGATCGATCGCTTTCAGCTGGCTTCCTACAAGAAAAGGGAAAAGAAGGAGAATTACCTCGACAACCTGCTTTATTTGGAACTGCTCGATTTTTGCCTGGGAGACCGGGAATTTTCGAACGAGCCGCTGCGGGTCCTCGACGTGGGGGCGAGGGATTGGTTCTACGCCGGAGCTCTCTGGCACTTCTTTTCTTTTGCGGGCGATTCTTCGCGTTCGGTCAGGGTCACCGGTTTCGAGCTGGATCCTTACCTGACTTACATTGACGGCCATTCCCGCCTCGACTTCGCCCGTTTCTTTTCCCGGGACCTGCCCGGGATGGACTATCGGAGTATCGATTTCCTTCTTTGCGAGGAGAAGGCGGACGTCGTCACGATTTTTCACCCCTTCCTGCGCTCTTACGAGCACCTCGAAGGGGGCTTGCCGCTTTCTTGCTTCTATCCGAAAGACCTGATCCTTCATTCCTATTCCCTCTTGAAGGAGGGAGGGTACTTGGTGATCGTGAATTTCGACTACGAAACGAAGATGCTGCTGGAATTATTGGAAGAGCTCGGCATGAAGGTTTTCAGGCGGGGAGATTGGTTCTCGGAGTTGGCGGACAGGCCCGCGAGGCATGCGGCGGTGGTTACAAAGGAATAGACGCTGTCGCTTGATCCTTTTGTTTCAGGAAAAGGGAAAGGTCGAATTTCGCTTCGAGTCGATCCTGATTCTGGTCGTCATTGGTGCTGCTGAAACTGATCTTCCTGACGGCGAGCAGGAAGGGGGGATGTTCGAGCTTTTCGATGAAGGAAGAAAGGGTCTCGTAGGTGCCAATGAGCGTGAGTGCGCAGGGACGGCTATCGCCTTCTTGTTCCTGCGTGCTGATCGAAGTCACCTCGTTTCCGGAATTTTCGGCCAGATCGTTGATTCTCCCTTGTAGGAGGATAGATGCCTCTGCCGGAGAGGCGGGGAAGACGGGGGGGATCGAGGCCACAGGCTGGGAGCCTTGGATGGTTTGGCTATTGAATAGTTGCTCGGAAATTTGAAGATTGGTTTTTGCGCTTTTCAATTCGGTTTCTTTGCGTCGGATCGCGTTCAAGGCGGGATCGACCAGGAAGAAGTAGCCGAGGAAAGCTTCCGAAAAAAGCAAAAAACCTATCAGGAGCTTCTTGTCTCGAGCCGAAAAGCCCTTGGCCTTGCTCATTCTTGGCCTCCCTTCTCGGATTTCCCCGACATGGTGAAGCGGATGATTTTCTCGCCTTCCAACTCTTCCCTTTTCAACTGGGGCGGCGCGATTTCTCCGAAGCCTTCCCGATCGAGAGAAAGGGCGAGGGAGAGGGCGGATCTTTGATTCAGGGCATAGCCATCGAGGGAAAACCCTTTTTCGCCCCCCATCTCGATGCGGGTCAGCCAGGTGTCCCCCGGGATGATTTCTCGGATCCGCTTGAATTTGCCGATCAGTTGAATTCCCTCTCGATATTCTTTGACACCCTTTTTTCGGGCGATCTCTTGTGGATTAGTAGGAGCTGCCGCGACATTTTGGAGGAGGGTCAGACGCCGGTTGGTTTGATCGAATTCTTGTTGGAGGCGACTCAAATTGATATTGAGGACGAAAAGCCAACTCAGCATGCCGATCCCGTAGAGCACGGCGGTGCTGATTAAGATGGCTTGCTTCCGCGAAATGACGGTGCCCTTGGCGGGTTCGATGAAGCGCAGGTCGAATTTGGGCAGGGAAAAATTTTGCTCTTCTCGAATTTCGAGTGCGGTCCCGACGGCAAAAATTCTCGATTCCTTTTCGGCGTCGATCCAATCGATCTCGGCTTTGAGACGCTCGGCGAGACCGTCGATCTTTTTCGGCGAGAGCACCCGCCACTCCTCGGGAAGGTCATTCCCTACCGTCCGCAGGACTTCCGCCGCCAGATCCTCGTTTTCCTCCACGCTTGATTTCTCGATTTCCCGCCAGATCTGGATATTCCCTTGACGCCAAGTCGAGATCGAAATCGTTTGATCGCCCCAAGCCAGGATCCCCCAGTGCTCCTTGAAAGATTCTTCATCGGAAAGCAAAGGCCGTAGGCAGGCCAGCGAAAGCGGTTCGATGGAGAGCAGGTTGATTCCGGCGCTCTTCATCATTTTTTGACAGCTCTGGGCGACGTCCTTGCGGATGGCCGAAAAAAGTACGCGGATCCCGGGGGCCTCCTGGTTGAATGCGACCAGATCGACCACCGCCTCGGCTTCGCTGAACATGGCGTAGCGTTCCGCCTCGGTGGTGATGGCCACCTTGAGTTCTTCTTTAGAGGGAACGTAGGGCAAGGGAAGGTGGATTTGCCGGACGATGGCACCCGCCACTCCCACGATGGCCTTTCTGGGATGGATGCGCTCATCCCTCAAGCGCCGGCGAATCTCCTTGCCAAGCAGGACCGGCTCAACGACGCCCGATTCGGCATCGATCCAGCCTTCGGGCAGGTCGAACTGGCAGAAGCGGGGCTCACCAGCGGGATTTGGTTGAAAGACCTCGATGCGGTCGGGATGGATTGCGATGCCGATGGGGGGGGGGGAGGAGAACTGCAGGAAAGGAAATTTGTTTGGTTTTGATGCTGAACTCATGGCCTGCTCTCGGTTTCGCCCTCTTTTATCGACAGGGCTGGTGTCGGCTGGGGGTTGGGACGAACTTGTATCCAAGTGTAGCGCGCCATATTCTCAGGGACAAGTTCGTGTGACGTTGAAGTTGTTGATGCCCTTGAAATCCATCGTGTCGGCGATGACTTGGCCGTAGACGGTGAAGTTGTTGGCTTGGAGTTGGAACGCGCCGTTGGGGGCGTAGAGAACCCCATGAGCGGTGAAATTGTTGATCTTTACGACGATGTCTTTTTTTGAGTAGAGGTAGGCAGGGTTCTGGTTTGTGGGAGTGAAGGTGTTCGCCGTGATTTCGATGCCGTCGGTGGCGAAGATCGAGCCGACATCGGTGACGTTGTTGCACGTGATGGTCACCTTGCCGTTGACGTAGATCGAGCCGTTGAGGTCGACGTTGTTTTCGGCGTAAACCTTGTCGCCGGTGTAGACCTTGGTTCCCGCCAGGGTCTTGATTTTCGCTTCGAGATCCGACCTGTCCGGCATGGCGATTTGAGCGGCCTTGAGGAAAATGTCGGGGCTGGGGGCATGGTTGGCCTTGGTGACGATCGTGCCGACCGCCTCGCAAGTGTCGTTCATGGCGAAGTTATTGCAGTTGAATGCGGCGTTCTGGTTGGAGTGGATCTTCCCGCTGACATTCAAGTTGTTGCAGTTGATGGTCAAGGGCGTCGAGGAGTTGCCGGAGAATAAGCAGTAGTCGAAAGGGTCTCCTGCGTCGTCTTTTTCGATCGCGTAGCGGTTGGCCACGGTCAGGGGGGGGATGGAAACGGCGACCTGGCTGCCACCGATCCGAGCCCCCGTGAGGGAGACGGCACAGATGCTGTCGGTGGCCGTGTTGAGCGGGATGTCCTGGTTGGCCTTGTCGAAATACTGGAAGGTGAAGGCCGTCCCCGAAAAGGCGGTCCCGCTGTTCTGGCTGGGATAATAGGTGCAATCCGAGGGGGCGGAAGACTGGGCGGCGGTCATGGTGGGGCTTTCCCAGCGTTTGAGGAAGCCGTTCTCGTAGGCGTAGGTGATGTAGCGGGCGGTATCGGAGTGGATGATGAGCTGCGTCCCCCCGTTCTTCTCGATTCCACTCTTGCTGAAGCGGATGTCTTCGGTGAGCTGGTTGACGAGGCGAGCCGTCTCTTGCTGGTTGGTGACCCCGCTCCGCATGACCCCTTGGCTTTGGACATGCGTGATGAGGAAACCTCCGATCGGAATGGCGATCAGACCGACGCAGAGGAATGCGATGGTGATTTCGAAGAGGCTGAAGCCCCGATTGTTTCTCACTGTCTCGTCTCCCTTATTTCTTCTTCACCACGGTGACCAGTGAAAGGATGTTTCCGCCGGGTAGCGTGACGTCGACCTGAGCGCTGGCCGTGGTTTCGTTTCCTATCCCGATGCGGACGAGGAAGGGTAAGCCGGAGGCCGGGTCGATGTCCCTGGTGGCCTCGAAAGGGGCGGAGTAATTCACCTCGGGGTCGGCGTTCTTCACGTAGCGCTCCAGCATGCTGCGCGCGAGGAATCCCGCCTCCATGACCTTTTCGTTCTGGATGGAGGCTGCCTGGATGTTCGCCATCATGTTCGCGGCCGGGATCACCGTCAACGCCGCGATGGCGATCGCCACGGAGACTTCGACCAGCGTGAACCCCTTAAGGCGGCAGTTGCTTCCATTCGTAGACATAGCCTGAGCCATCGACTTTCGCTTGAAGCTTACAGGAGATCTCGTCGTTTCCGACCAGCCGGCCGGTGCTGACGAGAGTGCTGTCCGTCGCGCCGACGGCGACGGTGACGTTGTAAGTGCCGAAGGTCGTTCCATCCAGTTTGTTCACCCTCCCGGCGAGGTTGTTTACGAAGGTCGTCCGGGCGAGTTCTTCCTGGATGCCGGCTTCGGCGAGGTAGTAGGTCTGGCTGGCATAGACGTTCATCCACACGTCCTTGCTCTGGGTAATCTGAAGGGTGGCCAGGCCCGCGCCAGCGGTGACCACGAAGAACATGAGGAGCGAGAGGATCATGAGCATGGAGCCCTTTTGATGATCTATCCTCTTCTTTTTCATCGCAAAATTATAACACGGTTGCCTAATCAAGTGCGCATCCCCTTTTGGGGTGCTATGATAAGGGGCATGAACTCCGTTTTCGACCTCCCTCATGGGAAGCGTCTGGGCGATCTCCTGCTCGACGCCAAGCTCATAAACCTCGATCAACTTCAGAAGGCCCTCGGTGAAAGCAAGCAAACCGGAGAGCCGCTGGGCAAGATTCTGCTGAAGCGGGGCTACCTCGACGAGGATCAACTCGGCGGGGTTCTCAGCCTTCAGGCGGGTACGGCCTACGTCAAGATCGGCGGGAAGGAGTTCGATCATGCCCTGATCGAGCTTTTTCCAAAGAACTTCCTCTGGGAGCACCGCGTTCTGCCTCTCTCCATCGAAGGTCGCCTACTGAAAGTCGTCATGGTCCGTCCCAACGAAACCGCCACCCTGGATGAGATTCGCCTCATCACGGGCTTGAAGCCGGTTCCGGTGGTCACCACCTCCAAGGAATTCGACGAGACCTACAACCTGCTTTTCTCCGAGTCCCAGCGGCAGATATCCGAGGCGATCGCCTCCATCCGCCAAGGCAGCTCCGACGATCAGGCTTCCCAGCAGCGCCTGATGGACGAACTGGCGATCGACGATCAGCCGGTGGTCAAGCTGATCCACTCCATCTTGACCGACGCCATCGCCAAAGGCACCTCGGACGTCCATCTCGAATCCCGGGAGCGATGCATGAGGGTGCGCTACCGCATCGACGGAGTCCTCCGCGACGCCGCCGAGATCCCCAAGGACCTCGAACCCCTCGCCATCTCCCGCATCAAGATCATCTCCGGCATGGACATCTCCGAGCGCCGCCGGCCCCAGGACGGGCGCAGCCGCTTCACCATGGACGGCAAGAACTTCGATTTGAGGATCAACACCCTGCCCAACATCTGGGGCGAGAAAGTCGTCATTCGTATTTTGCGTCCCGCCATGCTCTTCGGGGGCCTGGACAGCCTGGGGCTTTCCGAAAAAAGCTACAGAATCGTCAGCGGGATCATATCCATGCCGCACGGCATCCTCTTGATCACGGGGCCGACCGGCTCAGGCAAGACCACCAGTCTTTATTCGGCCCTCTACGAGATGAACACCCCGGACCGCAACATCCTTACCGTCGAGGACCCCGTCGAGTACCCCATCGAGGGCATCAGCCAGACCCAGGTGGCACCCAAGGCCGGCCTCTCCTTCGCCGCCACCCTGCGCTCCATGCTGCGCCAGGATCCCGACGTCATCATGGTGGGGGAGATCCGGGACCAGGAGACGGCGGNNTGGTGGGGGAGATCCGCGACAAGGAGACCCTGGACGCTGCGGTCTTCGCCGCCCTCACCGGCCATTTGGTCTTGAGCACCATCCACACCAACGACGCAGCCAACACCATCACCCGCATGCTGGAGATGGGCCTGGCGCCCTATTTGCTCAGTTCGGCCCTGCTCGGGGTGGTCGCCCAGCGTCTGGTCCGAAAAATTTGCCCCTTCTGCGTCACTACCTATCAGGGGGCCGAGGGCGGTGTGGATATCCCCCTGTTGTCCGAGCAGACCCTTTCCTACGGACGCGGCTGCTCCCGTTGCAACGAGACCGGTTATTCCGGCCGCCTGGGGATCTTCGAGGTCCTCCCCTTCTCCGACACCGTGCGCGAGATGGTGGATCAAAGCGCCTCCGCTTACCGCATCCGCCAGGAAGCCATCCGTGAGGGAATGGATACGCTGGCCATGGATGGCCTCGCCAAGATCCTCGACGGCATCACCACCGTCCAGGAAATCAACCGGGTGCTCGGAAAGAACTGGTCTCAAGACTTATGCCTACCTACCTCTACCGCGCCTTCGACATAACCAGCCGCAGTTCGATCGAGGGGTCGATCGATGCGGAGGACATCAAGCTGGCGCGGGCCCTGCTGCGTTCCCGCAGCTTCATTCCGGTATCCATCTCCCCCTTCGAGGAAACCAAGCTTTCGCGCAGTTCCTGGTATCAGCGCTTTGCCAAGGCGATGACCTACCGGGCGGTGAAACCCCAAGAATTGTTGCAGTTCACCCAGCAGCTTTCCTCCCTGATCGCAGCGGGCATATCCCTGATCGAGGCCTTGACCATTCTGAACGACCAGATCAGCAACCCCACTCTGCGCGACACGGTCGAGCAGGTCCGCCAGGATCTCCTGAGTGGCCAGGGGTTCAGCGAGTGCCTGAAAAAACACCCAAGGGTGTTTTCGCCGCTGTACGTCAATTTGGCCCTGGCCGGCGAAATCNNATGATGGAGTCCTCCCTGGAGATCCACCAGAAAATTGTTGGGGCGCTCACCTATCCCGCCATCGTCATGGTCGCCCTTTTCGGCATCATCGTCCTGATGCTCACCTTCGTCGTCCCGATCTTCACCAAGCTCTACCAGGGCAAAGCGGCCCTCCCCCTCCCCACCGTGATCCTGATCGCCATCAGCAACAACCTGCGCGAAAGTTTTTTCCTTTATTTTTCTTTGTTGGTCTTCGGGGCGATCGCCTTTTCCTTCTTCAGGCGATCCCGCCTCGGCAAGCCGATCGTGGATCGGTTGATTTTGAGCATGCCGCTATTCGGAGAGATCCTGAAGGCACAGATGGTCAACCGCTTCGTTCGCGCCTTCGCGACCGTCTTCGG
>DOBT01000114.1:50714-56178 GCA_003503675.1 Cyanobacteria bacterium UBA8530
TGATGGACAACGCCGCCAAATTCTCGGGGCGGGAGATTGATTACAAGATCAAGGGGCTAACCACCATGATAGAGCCCATCATGACCATCGTCATGGGCATCGTGGTCATGGGGATCGCCCTGGCGCTGTATTTACCCATCTTCGATCTCCCGAAGATCCTGATGAAGGGGTGATTCAAAAGGGCTTCTTTAATACGGGGGATGCCTGATCGTCGAGTATCCTCGGCGTCAAGAGGATCACCAGTTCCGTCTTGTTTTTTTCGCTGCTTTCCCAGGAAAAGATCGAGCCCAGTAGCGGGATGTCACCCAAGAGCGGAACCTTCGTCTTGTTGCGGATGAGGTTCTCCTGGGTGATGCCGCCAATGGCGAGTGTGCTCCCGTTTTTCACCCTGACCTGTTGGCTGACGAGATCACGCCGGCTGAGCAGGGTAATTTGATTGTTCAGGGAATCCTTCATGGTCTCTCGGATGTTGGATACGGTGGGGTGCAGCCTGAGAGTGACGAATCCGTCTTCGCCGACCTTGGGGAGGATGTTGAGGATGATTCCGGCCACTCCGAAGATCGGTTCGACCACCACCAAGTTCTGGGTGCCGGTGCCCATTACCTGGTTGCTGATTTTCGTCCCCTTGATGACTTCGTCGACGATCTCCAATTGGGCCTCGGTGTTATCGGTGGCGGTGATCCTGGGGTTGGCGAGCAGCTTGGCGAGTTTGTCGTTGATGAGGGCTCCGAGTTTGAGGCGGAAGCTGGAAGCAACGGGGAGGCTGGAGTCCGAAGAAACCGAGAAGCCCGGATTCGTTCCGTTGGCCTCGAAGCCGAACTGGACCTTCCCGCTTTGTCCAGAGAAACCCGTTCCCAATTCTTTTATCCCTCTTTCCGTCAGTTCGATCACTTCGACGTCGATGGTGACTTGGGGCAGGCGGCGGTCGAGTTGGTTGATGAGCGATTCGGCGAGGGCGAGGTGCTCGGGGGTACCGATCACGATCAAAGAGTTGGTGCGGCTGTCGGGGACAACCACCGGCCCGCGGTAGGGGATGTCTATTTTTTGGCTAGTTAGTGACGTGCTGCGGATGTTCGGGGCGCCTTGCCCCAACTGGGCGCTGCTGTTGGCAGTTCCGCCGGAAGAATCCTTCAGCGACTCCACCTCGGCCATCAGGGCGGCGGCCTTGGCCTCGTCCTTCTGCGCCTTNNCCCGCCCATTTGACTTCCCGTTTGCCCCATTCCCTGCTGGTTGAGGGGGCCGAAGTTGAAGACGCTCGAGTTGAGGATCGAGGCGACTTGAACGGCGTTGGCGTTGGAGAGCTTGAATATTTTTCGTCCGAGGGAAACATCGAGCTCTTGAACGATCTGACCGGCCCGGTCGATTTCCTGGGGGCTTCCGACCACCAAGAGGCTGTTGGTCCTCTGGTCGGCGCTGGCGAACTGCCCGCTTTGATTGGAGTTTTGGGCACCCGAGGTTTGACCCTGGAATTGGTTGTTGGCGTTGCCGAAGACCGCGTTGTTGATGACTTCGGCCAGTTTGGCGGACGAGGTGAACCGGATCTTGAAGACCTTGGAGTTCAGACGGACGAGGCCACGCTTGAGTGCTTCGTCGCGGCTGACGAAGACCAGGATTTCACCGCGTTGGTAGCAGTGGAGACCGCCCAGCAGCGTCAGGGTCTCCAGTGCCTTGCCGAGTGGAACGTTTTGGAGATCGACGTTGACGGGCCCCTTGATCGATTCGTCGATCACCGCATTCAGTCCGCCCTTCTTCACCACCATGCGCAGGGCATCCCGGAGCTGCATTCCGTCGGCGCTGAAGGAGATTTTCTGTTCGAAGCCCTTGCCCTGGAAGGCTTCCTGGGCGGATGCCGGCAGACAGAGCGCGGCCGCGAGAAATACCGCGAGAGAATTGCACCGTGGTTTCATCTTTTTTTCTCCTGGGTGGCTAGGTACAGACGGTANNTCGGGCCGGAAATGATGCCGAGGAGTTTCGGCGCTTCCTCGAAGTTCGGTTCTTCGGTGATGCGGGGAGCCTGCAGGGATGGGAGCCCTGGCAGAACCATGCTTTGTGGGGTGATGGCGCCTTTGGAACGGATGAGCGGCTTGAATGGGTTGGCCCGGCCCGTAGGGACAAGGGCCGTAGCCCCGGTCGGTCCGGAGACCAGTAGGAGCAATGTCAGCAATGCCCAAAAGGGGCAACTTCGGAATGTTTCAGCGATTCTCATAAGGGCGATAATCCTGTTTGACAGCCATGCGAGCGCATCGTAGCAGAAACCCCTGGCCGCAACAAGGCTGTGCGTCACTCCAACGAACTCTCGGGGGTGCAAAAATACTATTTGCCGATGCGCTGCTTTTTGCTATGATAAGGTGGCGTTCGATTGGGCGTATGAGTTGTTTTTCGAAAGAGGCAAAAAACTATGATCGAGAAGATTCGGAAATTCTTCAAGGCTCTGGGCAAGAAAGAAGGCGGCTTCACCCTGATCGAATTGGCGGTCATCCTGGCCGTCATCGGTATCCTGGCCGGTGTCGGCGTCATGAAGTACGTAGACATCACGTCCGGCGCAAAGAAGACCAACGCCCAAGCACGCTTGGCCGATATCAAGTCCTGCGTTTCCATGGCGATGGCCAAGAACGGTGGGCATGCCAGCGCACTCATGGTTGAAGCCGTTGTAAAGGCTGGTTTCCCTCTCGCGAAGGTCGATACTGGCAAAGGCCTCATCACCTTCGCGGAAATCGTGGACAACGCCGCTACCCCTGTGGAAGTCAATTTTCAGCTCGTCAACTCTACCAGTGTTGCCCCGACTTCAGAGGGCTCCCTTACCGCTGCTCCGGTTGCTGCAGACACTATCGAAAACGTGCTGATGTTACCCGCTCCTACCTGGTAGATTGTTCTTGAAAACCCCGGAAACGGGGTTANNTATCGAAGGACACACCCTCGCTGTCTTGCGCAAACGAAATTTGCGATAGAATCCGATATCGAATATATGGAGGGAATTCGGAAATGAAAAAAATGGCAAGGCGAATTTTTATCCTCATGGCGGCAAGCCTGAGCGTGGGCTGCAACGTCTTCATCCTTTCCCCCTCGACCTCCGGAACGCCGAAAATCACCCCATCCGGCACTCCGACTTCTCAACAGGTGGCCCCCCCCGATTTCCCCAACGCCAAAATCGAGGCCCTCGCCGGAACGGGCGAAACGGGCAACGGAACTTCGGATGACCCCCTGCTCTGCGCCTTGCGGCTGCCTTCCGAGACGATCGCCATGAACGACGCCTCCCTCTTCATCGCGGACAAGGGAAATTCCCTCATCCGCCTAGTGAAAGACGGGAAGATCTCCACCTTTTCGCTGGTCTTACCAACCGGCAAAAGCCTCTATAGCCCCAAAGGCCTATTCCTGAGAGGGAATGACCTTTTCCTTTCGGACGTCCGGCGTCTCTACAAGGTCGATGCCTCCACGGGCGGGCTTTCCTGGTCGAACGAAATAAAGGACACCTTTTCTCAGGACGAGCCCGAGGGGATCGCGGTTGACGGCGCCAACAACATCTACTATTCCGCGCCGGGCAACAACGCCGTCCGCCGCTGGAACGCCGCCACCTCCGAACTCGAGGACTTCGCCCAGTCCGGCCTCAAGTCCCCCGTGGGCCTCGCCATCGACAAGAACGACTTTCTCTACGTCGCCGATCGCTCGCATCACCGGATCTGCCGCCTCGATAGGGAAGGCAAGATCACGACGTTGGCCGGGACCGGCCAGAACGAGCAGGCTATCGGGGGGGATGTCATCGCCAACCTGGGCGGCTTCGACGGCGACGGCGATCTCGCCACCAACAAGCGCCTCAACCAACCGACCGGAGTGGCGGTCGACCAGAAGGGCAATGTCTTCATCGCCGATTCCTTGAACCAAAGAATCCGGATGGTCGCCCCCGACGGCAAGATCTACACCCTGGCCGGAACCGGGAAGAGCGGAGACACGGGGGACGGAGGCCCTGCCTTCGAGGCCACCTTCAAGACTCCCGTCCGGGTTTCCCTCGATCCGACTGAGAAATTCCTCTACGTGACGGACGATTCCGCTCACCGCATCCGGAAGATCACCTTGAATCCCTGAGTCCCGTTCGCAAAAAGAAGCTCGATAGCCTCTCGGTTATCGAGCTTCTTTTCATTAAAAAGCCCCTTCCCCCCGGTTGGGGGAAGGGGTTGGGGATGAGGGGGCCCCCTTTATCCGCAGCGACTGAAGCCGCAGCCGGGGCATTTCACGCAGCCTTCTTCGAAGACCAGCATGCCGCTGCATTCCGGGCACTCGGGGCAGAGGCCGTTGGTGTTGTCGTTTTTGAGGGCGTTTCCTTCTTCGTTTTCCAGGTGACGGCGGAGGACCTTGGCGATCGCGTCGGAGCAGGAGAGAATGGTCTGGCCCTTGTCCCAGCAGGGGGAGGGGCAGCGGATCCCTTCGAGCTGGCGGACGATGGCCTCGCCCTTGATCCCGGCCCTCAGGGCCAGGGAAACCAGTCTTCCGGTGGCCTCGGCCTGGGAAGCGGCGCAGCCGCCGGACTTGCCCATCCGGGCGAAGACTTCGCAGAGGCCGACCTCGTCCCCGTTGATCGAGACGAAGAGGTGGCCGCAGCCGGTGGCGGTCTTCATGGTGGCGCCGCGGGTGACGTCCGGCCTCGGCCGCGGTTCGATTTGCTGGAAGGCCTGCTTTTCCTCGATTTTCTTGCCCTTGACCGCGCCGATGCTCATGGCCTGCTGGTCGCGGGAGTTGTTGCGGTAGACGGTGATTCCCTTGCAGCCGGAGTCGTAGGCCAGGTGGTAGGCCGCCGCGACTTCCTCCTTGGTGGCTTTCTCGGAGAAGTTGATGGTCTTGGAGATGGCGTTGTCGCAGGCTTTCTGGAAGGCGGCCTGCATCTTCACGTGGTCGACCGGGGCGATGTCGTGGGAGGTGACGAAAACCTTCCTGATTTCTTCGGGGATCTCCTCGATGCCGTGCAGGGTGCCCTTCTTGGCTATCTTCTTCATCAGTTCTTCGCTATAGAAGCCGCGCTGGCGGGCGATCGCCTCGAAGAAGGGGTGGACCTCGAGCAGCTCGGTGTTGTCCATGATGTTGCGGATGTAGGAAACGGCGAAGAGGGGCTCGATGCCCGAGGAGGCCCCGGCGATGATCGAGAGGGTGCCGGTGGGGGCGATGGTGGTCAAGGTGGCGTTGCGGAGGCAGGGATAGACGTCTTCGTAGATCGAGCCCTTGAAGTTGGGGAAAGAACCCCGCTTGGCTCCCAGTTCGACCGAGTAGGCCCGGGCTTCCTCGGTGATGAAGCCCATCACCTTCTCTCCGAGATCGGTGGCTTCCTTGGAATCATAGGGGATGCCGAGCTGGATCAGCATGTCGGCCCAGCCCATGATGCCCAGGCCGATTTTGCGGTTGTTCTTGGTCATCTCCTCGATCTGGGGCAGGGGGAAGCGGTTGATCTCGATGACGTTGTCCAGGAAGCGCACCGCCA
>DOBT01000145.1 GCA_003503675.1 Cyanobacteria bacterium UBA8530
TTGAAGCGGTCGATGTCGAGCAGCATGACGACCACTTCGTTTTTTTCCTTTTCGGCCCTTTTCAAGGCCTGGGAAAGGCGATCGTGGAAGAGGGGACGGTTGGGCAGCCCCGTCAGGTCATCGTGGAAGGCCAGGTAATTCAGCCTGTCCTCCATCCGCTTGCGCTCGCTGANNATGTGATCCAGGGAAATGAGCTCGAGCATGTTCATTCCCATGATTTCCTCCCGGCTAAAGCCCGAGAGGGCCAATCCGGCCTGGTTGATCGAGGTGAAGTTCCATTCGAGATCGAGGGTGTAGACGATGTCGTTGGCGTTCTCGATCAGTTCGCGGTAACGCTGCTCGCTGGTCCAGAGGGCTTCTTCGACTTGCTTGCGCTCCAGGGCGTTGAAGAGGATCTGACCCACCGTCTTGAGCAGAGCGACGCTTTCGGGGGTGCAGAATTTCTCCTCCCGCTGGGCCTGCAGTTCGAGGAAACCGGAGCGCAGGGGAATGACCACCAAAGAATGCACCCCTTCCGAAAGCAGGAAGGAGATCTCTTCCTGCGCCTCGGCGGGGAGCTCCTCCACGAAGGGAATGACGAGGTTTTCGTTTTTCTGCAGCCAGTTCTTCGCCCAGGGAAAGTGCTCGATGAGGTTGCCTTCCCGGGGATCGAGCCCTGCCGCGGCCCATTCCAGGGTTATCGCCGGAGAGGTGAGGCGGATGGAGGCCCTTGCCACCTGAAGAAATTCTCCCACTTCCTGCAGGGCCTCGAGCACCTTTTGGTCGATGGCCGGGGAAGGAAGGTTGATGAAACCCGTCGAGAGCTTCGCGATCAGCTGTTCGAATTCACTGCGGTATTCCAGGTTTTCATTGGCGATCGCCAGTTCCCTGGTGCGCAGCGACACCCTTTTTTCGAGTTCCCCGTTGAGGGTCCGCACCTCTTCCTCGACCCGCATCCTTTCGCGGATCTCGCCCTGAAGCTGCCTGGTGGGGCGCATGTCGTGTCCGACGACGACCACTCCGATCGGCTCGCCTTCCTGGTCGCGGATGGTCGAACCGGAGACCAATACCGGAATTCTGTCCCCGTTCTTGGCCTTGTAGGTCAACTCGCAAATGCGGGAGGGGCCGTTGTCCTCGTTTTTGCCGAACTCCTCGAGGAAGGCGTTTTCCTCCAGGATCATCTCGGAGATCGGGGTGCTCAAGAGTTCTTCCTCGCTGTAGCCGAGGATTTCCTGGAGCTGCCGGTTGATCTTCAGGATGTCGCCCTTGTTGTCGGCCAGGATCAGGAGGTCCATGATGTGGGCGATGATCTCCTCGGCGGCGATCGAGGGGGTGAGGGCCATCAGCTTAAAGCGGGCGATCGCCAGCCAGATGCCGAAGATCCAGATGAGGACGAGGATGGAGGGGATACCGGGCAAAAGGTCGAAATGCAGCATCGGCAAGAGGGTCTGGTTCAAAAAGGAAAGGAAGATGGCGATGAAGGCCGTCAAGACGATGATCTTGGCCTGCTGCCTCTCCTTGGGGAGGGTAGATTTCCTTCCCCAGCGCCAAACCAGGATGGTGCCGAGCAGGCTGAAGCCGAGGTAGTAGGCGCTGTAGCCCCAGAACCAGGGGGAATCCAGGCGGGCGACGGCGCTCCAGGTCACTCCCTGCCGGAGGAAGTCCTTGACGGTGATGCTGCCGATCAGGGCCTGGGCGAGAAAGATCAGGCCCGGCAAATAAAGCAAGGGCAGCCAAGGCCTTTTCACCTCGGAAGTGAGCTGGAGGAAGAAGTGCAGGAGCAGGCCCGGAAGCAAGCACCAGCCGAAGGCGGAAAGGCGATACCAGAACCAGCAGGTTTCCTTGTTCGGGGCGGAGAACATGAAAGTGGTCGAGAAGGCCCAGACCGCGAGCGCGAGGCAAAGGGCGAAGAAGATTCCATTCAGGCGCGCCTTCTTGTCGAGCCGGTGGACGTGAATGCCCAGGGTGAGATAAACGAGGAAGGCGAAGAAAGAAAGTAGCGAGAACAGGCTCAAGAATCCTCCTTTGCGGTCAGGGGGCTCCCTTGCCTATTATACCGACTGTTCCGCCGCTTGATCGAGTGCCCATTTAAGCCTTTCGACCAAACTCATGAATATTTTCGCCTCGCCGTCATCCAGGCGAACCCTGGTGAGGACCCGGTTGAGCACGGAGCGGTTGCGTTCGGCGTGGTGGGGGGCGTAAAAATTGGTTTTTTCCAGCAGGGAATTCAAGCCTTTTTTTACCCTGGACAGGTCGCTTTCCGAAGCGAGATCGGAAAGCCCCACCTCGCCTCCGGGCGGCAACCCCACGTTTTGCCATTCGTAGGCGCAGATCATGATGGCCTGGGAGAGGTTGAGGGAGGCGTCGAGCACCGCCGAGGGGATCTGGATCATTTGATGGCAAAGGGCGATCTCCCTTTTCTTCAGGCCGTTCTTCTCGTTGCCGAAAACGAGGGCCACTTCCCCATTTTGGCTCGAAGCCAGCGCCGCCGCCTCGCGGGGAGGCAGCGGGCGGAAGTTGCGGTAGGCATGGCTGGTGGAGGCGAAGGTGAGCGAAACCCCTTCGAGGGCCTCGTCCAGGGTTTCGACGATCTCGGCCTTTTCGAGGATCTCTTCCGAGCCCACCGCCAGCTTGAGGCAATTGGGATGGTCGGGGGCGATCCCCCCGACCAGTATCAGCCTTTTCAGGCCGCAGTTCTTCATCGCCCGGGCCGCGGCCCCGACGTTCTCGGGAAAGAAGGGGTGGACCATGACGACGCGGGTGTGAGAAGTGAGAAGTGATGAGTGATGAGTGGTGGGCGATGAATGCTTGGTAATGGGCAATGGTTTATTGATCTCCTCTTCGTCACTTCTCACTTCTCACTTCTCACTACATCTTCTCCGGTTTGGCGATGCCCAGGATGTCCATGCCGTTCTCGAGCACCCTGGCCGTGGCCGAGACCAGGGTCAGGCGGGCGGACCTTTGCGGTTCGCTCGCGATCAGCACCGGGTTCTCCTTGTAGAAGCGGCTGAAGGCCTGACAGATCTCATAGACGCTGTCCGCGACGTGGAAGGGTTCGTATTCCTTTGCCGCCAGACGAACTTTTTCCGGGAAGCGCGACAATTCCCTGATCAAGGCGATTTCCTGGGGGCTGACCAGGATTTTGGCGGCTTCCGGGTCGATGAAGGCCTCGACCTCGCCCTTGCGCAGGATGCCCTTCATCCGGACCAGGGCGTACTGGATGTAGACCGAGCTGTTGCCCTCGGTCGAGAGCATCTCGTCCCAGTCGAAGGTGATGGAGCGGTTTCTCGGCTGGTAGATGTCACGGTACTTGATGGCGCTGATCCCCACCATTCTCGCCAGCTGATCGAGTTCCTCGGGCGTTCCCTGGAATTCCCGCTCGACGAGCCTTTGCTTGGCTCTCGTCGTGGCCTCGTCGATCAGGGATTCGAGGAAAATGACCCTTCCTTCCCGGGTGGACATCTTGCCCTCGGGGAGGTTGACCAGGCCGAAGTCGACGTGGACGAAGAGACCCGGGTCGTAGCCGAGCAACTCCAGGACCTTGAAGAACTGCTGGAAGTGCAGCTTCTGCTCCGAGCCGACCACGTAGAGGATCTTGGCGGGATGGAAGGTCTCGACGCGGTAGACGGCGGCGGCGAGGTCCCTGGTGGCGTAGAGGCTGGAGCCGTCCCGCTTCTTCAATAGAAGGGGTTGCTTGATGCCATGCTCCTTCAAGGGCACGATCTGCGCCCCTTCCGATTCCTCCGACAGCCCCTTGGCCTGGATGGCGTCGATCACTTTTTGCATCTTGTCTTCGTAGAAGCTCTCGCCGGTCACGTGCTCGAAATCGACCCCCATGGCCTGGTAGATGCGGTCGATCTCGTCCAGGGTGAGATTCCTGAAGCGCTCCCACAATTTCTGCGCTCCCGCATCCCCTTTTTCCAGGTCGTTGAAGGCCTTGCGGCCTTCTTCCTCCAGACTGGGGTCCTTTTCGGCTTCCTGGTGGAATAAGACGTAGATTCTCAAAAGCTCGTTGATGGGGGCTTCCTGCAGCCTCTCTTCATCGCCCCACTTGCGGAAGGCCACGATCAATTTGCCGAACTGGGTTCCCCAGTCGCCCAGGTGGTTGATGCCGATCGCCCGGTAGCCGAGGAAACGGAACAATTGTTTCAGCACCTGGCCGATGATGGTCGTCCTGAGATGACCGACGGACATGGGCTTGGCGATGTTGGGCGAGGAGTACTCGATGATGATGGTCTTTTCGTTCTTTTCTTCCCCGCCGTAATGTGCGCCCTTCTCGTCGATGCAAGCCAGGGTGAGGCGGTCGTAGGGCTCCGGATTGATCGAGAAATTGACGTAGGGGCCCTGGGCGACCGGTAGGAGACCGAGGACGCCGATCTTTATTTTTTCCGCGATTTCCTGGGCGATGAGGGCCGGCGCCTTCTTCTCCTTTTGGGAAAGGCGGAAGCAGGGGAAGGCGAGAGCCGCGTCGATTCCCGGAGGCGGGTACTCGATGCGGAGGTCTTCCTCTTTTATGCCGGCGGCTCTCAGTTGAGCGCTGACTTCTTCTCTCAAAGCGTCCAGGGGATAGCAGGAGTTGCTGGTCATGGGGGTCCTTCCTTTGCTCATGCGCATCGAAAGTATATCATGTCTGAAATTTAGGCCAAATTTATCTTGTTTTTTACCGTGTTCCGGGCCGAAAATTCCGAAGAAGAAGTATCACCGGAGGAGGAGGACGTCATGGGAAACTTCGAAAAATTCCCTAATTTGGCCAGGCGAATCGAAGCCGCTCATTCCGACGGCCTCGCGAAGCCCACGGTCATCTCCATGCCCTCCCCCAACGCCTCCGATCGCCCCAACGGCCCCCACGACATCGAGTGCATCGTGCTGCACCACACCGCCCGGGGTTCCATCCAGTCGGCGCCCTTCGTCGGCCGCACCTTCCAGAACCCCCAGGTCAAAGCCAGCATCCACTACATCGTGGGCCCCGCCGGCGAGATCGTGCAGTCGGTTCCGGATCAGCGCCGCGCTCTTCACGCCGGCCCCAGCGTCTACCGGGGACGCCAGAACGTCAACGATTTCTCGATCGGAATCGAGGTCATGTCCTCCTTCGACCACAGCTTCTCCGAAAAACAATACCAGGCCCTGGCCGAACTCATCTCCCACTTGATGAAAGCGCATCACATCCCCGCCGAACGGGTCGTCGCCTACCGGGAAGTCTCGATCGCCAAGGACCGGACTCCCGAAGCCGCCTCCTTCGATTGGGGTCGCCTCAAAGCCGCTCTGGGTCAGCAACAACCCAAGCTCGTTGCCGCCAAGCCCGCCGAAGGCCTGAAAAAGGGAGACCTCGGTCCCATGGTGGTCGAGCTTCAGGAAGACCTCTCCACTCTCGGTTACATCAAGGTGGACGAGATTTCCGGTTACTTCGGAGACTCCACCGAGAAAGCCATCAAGCTTTTCGAAGGCGACGTGGGCCTGGAAGTCGACGGGATCTATTCCGCCGCCGTCAAGTCGGTCCTGGTCGAAGTCGTCTCCTCGCTCGAAACCCTCGAGAGCGCCAACGAAGTGCAGCCCCAAAAGGCCAAAACGAAGTCCCTGGCCACGGCCCAGCTCACCTCCGGCAACCGGGACGCCCACGACGTCACCCATACCCAGCCCCTGGTCCCCAGGACCTACAAGGTTCGGGCTGGAGACTCCCTGGCGGCGATCGCCAAGAAATTCCTCGGAAGCTCCAGCCGCTGGCAGGAAATCTTCCTTCTCAACCGCAATCAACTCTCGAACCCCGACCGGGTCTACCCGGGAATGATCCTCCGCCTCGCTTGAAATTCGAGATCAGCCTTGCCGCCATTCATTCGTAAGGAACTGAACACCCCATATGGTGAACAGTTCCTAATTTTTGTGGAATGGCGGCACCTCGTCGTGAAGGCGTCATTTTCTGGGGAATAAGACGGCCCAGCGGGCCGTCTCTCGTCTTTGGCCTTTCTGAAACCTAAAGAATGGCGCAGGGGATGCCATTCAGGAATAAAATGGACTTCGAGTGTACGCGTTGTATTTCAACGACGTCGGATTTATTTGAGTAGAGATAGAAGCGGCCGTTTTGTCCTCGAATCGAGCCTCCACAAAACTTCTCCCCCCTCGATGGGGGGACGTAAGGGGGGTGGCTTCAATCAAGTTCATTATCCGCTCAAGCCGCGGGTTGTCTTGATGTCTCGAGTTCGGACATGAGCTTAATCAACACCCCGTCGAGNNTCGACTTCGACGATGAGCGATCTCTCAAGACAAACGAAGTCGACGATATAAGATCCCAGAGGGTGCTGGCGGCGAAATTTGACCCCGAGGGAGCGTCGCCGGATGACATTCCAAAGCTTCACTTCGGCATCGGTCATGGCATTGCGGAGGAGACGGGGATACAAGGAACGAATTGGAATCACCCCCCTTACGTCCCCCCATCGAGGGGGGAGAAGGCTTGTTCGCCTCCCCCTGGATGGAGGTAGAGCATTTGCGCAATCCTTTCGGTGGAGAGGAAAAATCAGTACCCTTCAGGATATACACTCAAGCGTTTTATTGTCAATTCCGGGCTGCTTTTTTCTTGAGGGTTTTATCCATTGCTTCGTTTCTCACAAAGGCCAAACTGGAGAGGGCCGATCAAAAAGATCGGCCTTTTTTTATCCAATTTGGCCTTTTGAAAGAAACCAAACATGTGGAAATTCCCTTCAGGAAAAGACTACTTATTCCGGTTATCCGACCGATAACTCGCTTAACCGATCACCTCCGCCATTTCTTGTTTGTTCTCTCTTTCCAACTGGCGGTACGCGATCAAAATGGCAAGGAGCGTTATTGAAGCCGTTAGGTAGTAACTGCAACCAAATACCAAGACGCCGGCACACCGGGAAAAATCGAGTAACGCCCCTTTGGGAAGAATGCTGATGAGGATAGGGGAGATCCTACTGAAGGGGAGCCAGGCGAGAAGCCTTATCAGGCCAGTAGCTACCCCTAGCTTCAACAAGCTCGTTTTGTATCCCTCAGTGAGCAAAGCGCTCAAATCCAGAGCTTTGCCGGAAGAGAGGCCCCGCTCGATGACGAGGAACTGGCAAAAACAGTATTTCAACGCAAAGATGATGCCTGGAACCAGGAGCAGGAGGGATAGCCCCACTACATTGAGGTTATAGCGGATCCCGATTACGGTCGATGGCCATAGGCGCCTCCATCCAGAAAAGAGCGTTTTGAATGAAACTGGCCGCCGATCGATTAGGCCGAGGCAGACGGTTACCTTTCCGACATATAGCCAGATCGCGAAAAGGATAAGGATCGGGAGCCGGAATAGGAGTGGGATGCGGGCGAAAGCCGTGACGAAAAGAAGCAACGTGATAATGCTGATCAGGAATCCTTCGGTGAGGGAGATCCCGAATAAAAACCAAGGCCTCTCCCTGAAAAGAGCCCAGGCCTCATTGAGGGTTTCTTTGACGGCGATGTTTTTCACGAATCCTCCACTGTTGAACCACTTTCGATTTATAGCAACCTAGCGAGCGCTAGTCAAGCTAATCGCTTACTTCAGCTTATTGTCGGTCTATCGCCATGCGTTAAGCCTGGATAACTTACCCTGGCAGGGTGTGGGGCAATCAAGTCAGAAAAAAAGAGCCGATCTTTTTGATCGGCCCTTTTTTTGAAAGTCTATTTTTCGAAGCGGGAATCGCGGGGGGGGCTGACGGTCCGGTTCATGACAGCCTCGGCGAGGACCTGGTTCAGGGGAGCCGGATCAAGCAGGCCCTTTCCCTTGAAGAGGCCGTGGTACTTCGATTTCTCGTTGGTGGCCAGGAAGTCGATGGTGGCGACCCGGTAAAGCTTCGAGGCATCGAGCGATCTCCCGCCGATCCGGACGGAAGCCTTGTCGCCCCTGGCCTTCCAGGACATGCCGGAAACCTGCATGTAGACGCCTTCCTTGGGAACCAGCGTGGCGAAGACGTCGAACATCCGCTGGATGTCGGCGCCGCTCATCGACATGACGTACATCTTGTTCTCCCGACCGAAGGGAAAGGCCTTCGAGAGGGTTTCCTGGGAGATGGGGCCGGGCGGGATGGACTCGCCCAACCCGCCCGAGTTCAAGAGGGCGATGTCGGCCCTGGCGTATTGGCGCATGCAATCCGTGGCCCAGGCGCCCAGGGGGCAGTCGACCTTCAGGCGGTTCTCGCCTTCTCCGGTGAGACTGACGAACTCGGCCTTCGCATTGCCCATCTCCAGGGTCATTCTGTCGGGTCGGGGCGAAATGATGGGCAACGCTTTGGCGGGTTGGGGCGCCAGGCGGGCGGCGGGCAAGGCCACTGCCGGCGCGGCCATGCTCGCGAGGGCCAAGGTCAAGAGAACTTTCTTCATTTTCCTTCCTCCCTAAAAAAGCAGTAAACATGCCCTTTTCTTCGAAAGCCAATTCTCACCTCACTTTAGCAGACATCTGCCGGGTAAGCGAAAAGTAAAAAGATTTCTCCCCCCGGCCCAAGCCTTCAAAAGGGAAAGCCCCTAGCATAGGGAAATATGCGGAGGAGCAAAGATGAAGGGAATATCCTCGATCCTGTTGACGTCCGTTTATTTGTGCCTCCAGGGGGCCAGTCTCTTCGGGATGCAATCGATCCCCAAGTTCGATGAGCGAACCGGCACGGGAAGCTGGGGGGGGACCAGGGAGCGCGGAATGCGGATGCACGAGGAACTCGGCGTCCAGTTGAGCCGCGAGGGCATGATCTGGATGCACTACGAGCCCCAAAAAGGAACGTGTCCCTGGCAGGACGACTTCGACGACGCCGTGAGCCGACTGGGGAAGGCCGAAATCGAGATCGAGGAGATGATCACCGACACCCCCTTCTGGGCCTCGAGCCACCCTCGCAAGGATCCGAACAATCCTTCGAGTTTCAAGAACGCCCCTCCGATGGGCCTCAACGAACCGATCTACCTCGATGGGAGCGACAAATTTTCTTCGGAAAAAAAAATCAATCCCGCCAACCCCTGGGCGGTGTTTCTCGAAAAGATGGCGAAGCGCTACCGGGGAAAAGTAAAATATTTCCAGGTCTGGAACGAGCCGGATTTTCCCTCGGGGGAGGAAAGGCTCGACTTTTCGAAGCCCGAGCGGACCTGGCAAGGGAGCGTCGGCCAATATGTCCGCCTGCTCAAGATCGCCCACACCGTGATCAAGTCGGTCGATCCCGAGGCGCTCATCGTGACGGGCGGCCTCGGCTATCCGAGATACCTGGAGGCCATCCTGGAAAGAGGGGGCGGGCAGTTCTTCGATTGCCTGGATTTCCATGCCTACGGCTTTCCCGGATCGGACAAGGGGATCGGGGAGTTCCTCAAGGTCCACGGTCAAATGAAAAGGACCCTGCACAAGTTTGGCCAGGACTCCAAGCGCCTGCTCTGCTCCGAGACGGGCTATTCTTCCCTCGAACCCGAGGAGCAAGCCGATTTCATCCAGAAGATCTACACCGTCTCGGCGGCGCTCGGGCTGGACGGGACCTGCTACTACAGCAACACCAATCCCTGCTGGAAAGAGATGGGCCTGATCGACTGGCAGACCATGAGCCGTCCGAACGGGGGCTATCGAGCCTACCAAAAAGCGGCGAGAATCCTCAAGGATGCCCGCTTCGTGAAAAAAATCCCCCTGCGCCCCGAAATCGTCGCCTTTCTCTTCGAGAAAAAGGGGAAAGCCCTCCTGATCGCCTGGGCTCCCTATCGCGAGGAGCAACAGGCCGTCTCCCTGAGCTTGAAGGGGAAGTGGCGCTGCGTGGACGGGAACGAGGAAAGAAAAGTCGTCAAACTGTGGAAGCGACCCACCATCCTGGAAGGGGGGAAAAAGCTTGAAGGCGTGATATAATGTGCGCAAAAGGGGGGATCGCTTTTGCGTATTGGTGAACCGCTTACCGTCAGTTCCTTGCCCATCTACCAACCTTTCCGCGAGGGCCTGCTGTCCGATTCGTCTGACATCGAACTGGTGAGCGCTCCGCTCGATGAACTGTGCGCGCGGATGCTTTCGGGCGACCTCGACGCCAGCCCCATCTCCATCATCGACTACGTCCGCTACCAGGATCGCTTCGACCTTCTACCCGGGGTCTCGATTTCTTCCTGGGGCCGCTCGGGTTCCACCCTGCTTTGTTGCCGGGGCCCCCTCGCCTCGATCGAGGCGATCGCCGTGCCCGAGGAGTTCAACTGGTCCCACTGGTCGCAGTGGGGCTCCTGCCTGGCCCGCTGGCTCTTGAAGTCCATGTACGGCACCGAACCGGCCGTGGTCATGACCGACGGCGAGCTGTCGGAATTGCTTCTTCGCTACAATGCCGTCCTGATCTCGGGACAGGCCGCCTTCAACGTCGAGGAGCAATCCTCGGACACCATCATCCTGGACCTGGGAGACGCCTGGTGGCAAGCCACCCAGACCCCCCTGGTCCACATCGTCTGGGCCGTCTCCAAGCAAGTGGGCGACGAGGACTTCGAAAGGGTTTCCGAACTGATGGGCCGCGCCAAGGAGAGGATGGAGGGCTGCCTGCCCACCGCCATCCAGGTCGGGGCCGAGATGGCCAAGGTTCCCCCTCGCCAGGTCGATGGCTACTTCAGGCTTTGCAACTTCGATCTCACCCCCGCCCACCTCAAGGGGATCGAACTGCTCACCCAGTACCTGGGCCAGGCCGCTATCAAATAGACTTTCGGAGAGCCATGAAATTTTTCGATGACCTGAGCATCACCGCCAAGCTGACTTCATCCTTCGCCCTCGTGGCCTTCATGTCCGCTTCCCTGAGCTTTTTGAGCGCTCACCGGCCCGGCCTTTTCCTTTTGGCCGGGATGGCCATCCTCTTCCTCGCCGTCGGGATGGGGCTGTTCCTGGGAACGACCATCACCCGGCCCCTCAAAAAAGGCGTCGCCCTGGCACAGGCCATCGAAGAGGGCATCCTGACCTCCTTTCTCGACGTCGATCGCCAGGACGAGATCGGAGCCCTGGGAAGCGCCCTGAACAACATGTCCGCCAACCTGAGGGGACTGCTGCGCACCATCTCCACCCACGCCGAGGCCCTCAATAAAAGCGCCGGGGAACTTTCCGGGATCTCGGTCGAGATGTCGGGGGGCGCCCAGGTCCTGAACAACCAAGCCGCCTCGGTGGCGACTTCCTCCAGGGGCGCCAGCGAAGGCCTGCGCACCGTTTCCCTCAAGGCCGAGCAAACCAACCAGAACACCAATGCGATCGCCGTGGCCACGGAAGAAATGACCGCCACCGTCGGCGAGATCGCCCACAACGCCGAAAAAGCCCGCGCCATCACCTCCGCGGCCGTCAAGCGCGTGCAAGGAGCCGTTCTCAAGGTGCAGGAAATGGGGAGCAACGCCAAGGACATCGGCCAGGTCATCAAGGCCATCGTCGAGATTTCGGAACAAACCAAGCTTTTGGCCCTGAACGCCACCATCGANNCCATCGAGGCGGCGCGGGCGGGAGAAGCGGGCAAGGGATTCGCCGTGGTGGCCAACGAGGTCAAGGTGCTCGCGAAGCAAACCAACCGCGCCACCGAGGAGATCCGCCTCAAGATCGAAGCGATGCAGCGCTCCACCGAAGAGACCGTGCGGGAGATCGAAGGCATCCTCGGGGTCATGGACGAGGTGAACGACAACGTGGCCTCCATCGCCGCCGCGGTCGAGGAACAGGCCATCACCACCCGGAACATCGCCGCGAACACCGCCCAGGCCGCTCACGAGATCGGAGAGATGACCGCCAAGGTGGCGAGCAGCACCGAATCCTCCCTTCTGATCGCCCGGGACGTCAAATCGGTCTCCCTCGCCAGCCAGGGCATGGAGGGCACCAGCCGGAAAATCAGCGCTCGGGCCGCCGATTTCGACAAGATGAGCGGCGAGCTCAAGGGGATCGTGGACAAGTTCCAGCTGGATGAAGAGGGGGAACTGCTGGTCTGGGACGCGCATTTTTCCGTCGACATCGCCTGGCTCGACAACCAGCACCGCATCCTGATCGATCTCATCAACCGCCTGAATCGGGCCATGAGGACGGGCAAGGGCCGCCATATCCTGAACGCGATCCTCGCCGAAGTGGCGGAATACACCTCGGTCCACTTCGCCGCGGAGGAGAAGGTCTTTCTTCAATACGGCTATCCCGAGGCCGCCCTGCACCAGAAAGCTCACCAAGAGCTGCTCGGGCGGGTGCTCAAGCTTCAGGAAGAAATGAAGTACGGCCGGACGGTCGCCACCGCCGAAGTGATGAACTTCCTCAAGGACTGGCTGACCAACCACATCCTCCGGACGGACAAAAAATATGGCCCCTTTCTCAACGAAAAAGGGGTCCATTGAAGGGATCGATGGAAGAGCAGGGATTCGAACCCTGAACCAAAGGATTATGAGTCCTCTGCTCTGCCGTTGAGCTACTCTTCCAGGCAATCCCCATTATACAGGCAACCGTCGTCTTTTTTCAAAAGGAGCCAAACCGTGAAAGCCAAATTCTTCCTGCCGGGAGTCGCGATCGCCTTTTCGACTTCCCTCGCTTTACCCGCTTTCGCGGCGCAAACGGTCGATTTGACCATCCTGGGAACCACCGACGTCCACGGAAACGTCTTCCCCACCAACTACTTCGACAACAAAGAAATCAACATGGGCCTCGCCAAACTCGGGACCCTGATCAAGCACTACCGCAAAGAAAACAAGAACACCCTTTTGGTCGACTCGGGAGACGCCTTGCAGGGTTCCCAGCTGATCTACTACGCCAACAAGTACGCTCCCAAAAAAAAGAACCCCCTGATCTCGGCCATGAACGTCCTGGAATACGACGCCTTCGCCCTCGGCAACCACGAGTTCAACTTCGGCTTGCAGGCCCTCGGGAAGGCCCGTTCGGAAGCGAAGTTCCCCTTCCTCTCCGCCAACATCTTTCTGAACGGCACTCAAAAACCCGCCTTTCAACCCTACCTGATCAAGGAGATCGGCGGGGTGAAGGTGGGGATCATCGCCTTCAGTCCCCCGGGGATCGCCCTCTGGGATCGGGCCAACGTCGAAGGCAAGCTGGAATTCCGCGACATCCTGAAATCGGCCGCCCTTTACCTGCCCGAACTGCGACGGAAATCCGACGTGGTGGTGGCGCTGGTCCATGCGGGGCTCGGCGGCAAGTACGGCCCGGCCTACGAAGGCTACTCCGCCTCGACGGGGCTGCCCCCCGAGAACGTCGGGGAGGAACTCGCGAAAAAATTCCCCATCGACGTCATGCTCCTGGGCCACACCCACCAGGACTACCCGCAGGAAATGATCGGCCAGGCGGTCGCCGCCCAGGCCCTCAAGTGGGGCGAGAGAATCGCCGTGGTCAAGCTCAAACTGGAGAAAAAGGAAAAGGGCTGGAAGATCCTCTCGAAGGAATCGAAGACCGAGCCGACCGTCGGCATCAGGTCCGATTTCGAGGTGGTCAAGGCCACCCAGGAAATGCACCAGTCGACCCAGAAGTACATCCGCTCCGCCATCGCGGAAACGAGCGAAGGCTGGGCGGCCAAGAGCGCCGACCTCGAAGACACCGCCATCGTCGACCTGGTGAACGAGGTGCAGCGGGAGGTGACCAAGGCCGATCTCTCGGCCGCCTCCATCTTCAACTCCACCCTCACCCTCCCCAAGGGAAAAATTTCCCTCTCCCAGATCGCCGCCCTCTATCCCTACGAGAATAGCCTGACCGCCGTCCGCATCACCGGCAAGCAATTGAAGGAATACCTGGAGTGCTCGGCCTGTTACTACAACAGCTACTCTCCCGGCGGAGAGGCCGTGAACCCCAAGATGCGCGCCTACAACTACGACATGGTCGCGGGCGTCGACTATTCGATCGACCCCAGAAAACCGGAAGGTCAGAGGATTTCAGGCCTGCTTTTCAAGGGCAAGCCCGTTTCCGAGGAGCAAACCTTCACCCTGGCCGTCAACTCCTACCGGCAGCAGGGCGGCGGGGGCTACGAGATGCTCAAGGGCGCTCCCGTGGTCTACAACAAGGAAGAGGGCATCCGGGAACTCTTGCTGGATTCCCTCAAGAAAAAGGGAAGGATCGAGCAGGGGGATGTCTTCAGGAAGAACTGGCAGCTGTTGGTTCCTCTCGACCGGGATAGCCGAAAGTTCCTTTAATAACAAAAGAAGGCATCAAAAAGCCCCGGGCGAGCCCGGGGCGATGGAAAGACCGACTAGGGGGCGACGGTGGCGGCGGGGGATTCCATGGTGGCGGGGGATTCCGTGGTGCCGGGAGCGGTCTCGGTGGTGGCGGGGGTCTCGGTGATGGCGGGGGATTCGGTGGCGGGGGATTCCATCACGGCAGGGGAGGGGCTGGCTTCTTCGGTGCCGCCGCCGCCGCAACCGACGAGACCGACGAGGGAGAGGGCAGCGATGGAAACCAGGATCAAAGTCTTTTTGAACATGCTAACAATCCTTTCAAAGATGGGGCTCGACTCTTACTAAACCAAATTTTCTCCCCATTATAACCAAAACTTCAGCGACTTTCAACTTTCTTTCCTCCCAGGAGGGACACGACGGAGTCCAGGAGACGGCGTTCTTCGGGGGATCGACAGGCGATATCGATGACATGGCGCACGTTTCCGGGTGCCAGGTAGACGATGTGATCCGGCCCCGCCTCGATCTGGACCAACTTGCCCTGTTTCGCCAAAAGCTGGGCGAGGAGCTGCTTGAGGACTCCCGAAACGAGTCTTCCCTCCCCGGGGTTTTCCAGGCGCCCGATGATTTTTTCCAGTCGCTCGGAGAGCAGCAATTGCTTCTCGAAGAATTCGACCAGGGGCGGCGTCTTTTCCTCGGCGATCGGTTCCCCGTTGGCCAAGGTCTCTCGGGCCGCTTCCAGGCGCTCGAGGTCCTCCGCGCTGTATTCACGGTGGCCCCGCGGGTTGCGGGCGATCGCCAAACCCAGGGCGGTGGCCCAGGTCCGCGCGGTGGTGGGGGAGACGCCCAGCCTCCGAGCGACTTCGGCGGTGGTCACTTCTTTCCTACCAGGCGCCGGACCAGCCAGCATTCCTGCTTGTTCTGGTTGTAGTCCTCCAGGATGAAATCCAGGGCGGCGCGCATGATCTCCGATTTTCCGACCTTGAGGCGTTGCTCGGTGCGGAGCTTGAGCATGACGACTTCCAGCTGCATCAGTTGTTCTTCCGAAAAGTAAAAAGTCGCCCGCTGGTTGAAGTTTTCCTCCTCCTCGGGATGCAGGGGAGTGACGGAAGACTCCGGATTTTCTGTTTTGGCGGTCGCTCGCCTTCTCATCATGATGTTGACCTCGCTGTTCTGTCAGTGCCAAAGCAGCATAACAACCGATCACCGGGGCAGTATGTAAACTCCGTCACATTGTCAACAAGCCCCGAGGCGCATGTGCGCTCGATCACAACCCCCGAATTCCCCTGCCTCTATAGTGGCGAGAGAAGGACGGACATGGTTGCAATCGACCGGATCGGGGTATACAGATGACGGTTGAACGGTAGCAGGCATAGGCCTATAATCGAGGAAGAAGTCGTCCGGCGCATTTCACAGGAGGAAATCCATGGTTGCACCCCTTCGGCAGCTCACGGGGCTGGCGATCCTGAGCTTTTCGGTAGTGGCGATCGCCGGTTGCCAGGCGTTGTCCATCGGAAACCCCTTCCTGCCCAAAGCGAACGTCCAGGTGACGGTCGAACCGCAGATCTCGGTCATGAAGCTCGTTTACAATGAAAAGAGCAACGACTTCACCAAGACCCCCACGGAATCCAAGTTCCAGATCAAGCACCCGGAAAACGACGTTTCCCCCGGGGTCTCCTTCAAGTGGTACGAGATCAAGTTCTATGACCAGAACAACCAGGAGATCTCGCCCAACTTCATCGGTGCCAACCGGAAGCTGGGGACCTCGGTCTACCTGCCCAGGAGCGGCTCTACCACCGGAGGCGCCGCCACCTCGACGCCCGGGGTCTCGATCGAAACCTCGATCTTCAACGAGCAGCTCATCAACTACGGAGTCACCAACGGGTTCCTGCGCATGGCGAACAACCAGATGAGCCTCAACATCTCCGGCTGGTCCCAGGACCTCACCGGGCGGATCCTCTTCCACGGACAGGACGACAACGGACACGAGATCGTCTCGGAGGCAAAGTTCACCCTCCGCTTCGACACCTCGATTCAAAGCGATCAGACCGGAGGGGTCAAATGAGGAAAACCGGAATCTCCTTTCTCTTTCTCGCCTTCCTTTTGGCGGGCTGCGACCTCTCCCAGTTCAATCTGACCAACAAGACGGTGGAGCCCAAGTCCTCCGAGACCTGCGTCTTCGGGTTGGTGCTCGACCGCTTCAACATGCCCCTTCCCGGGGCCATGGTCACCAACGGCGCCGATGTCTTCTACACCCTGTCCGAGGACAGGGCGGTCTTTCTCGGCAACGAGAACGGCGGTTATATCACCCTGCCGGCAGGCTACTTCGTCCTCCAGCACATCCCGGTGGCGGACGACAACAAGGGCGCCACCTCCATCCGAGCCATCTACGACGGGGTCTCCTCCAACGTGATCCAGGTCCAACTGGAGAAGAAATCCACCAATTACCGCCTGACGGCGGGTTCGAGCAAGACCTACAAGCTGGTCGACGAAAACGACGAGATCGACACCGAAAAGGTCGATGCCCTGCAGAACCGCTACAACGTCAACCTGGTGGCGGTCAACTCCGGCAACTACGACCATGCCGTCACCATCCCGGTCGAAGGCGCCATCCAGTCCAACGACGAGGCCACCCGCAACTGCCTGCGCTTCCTCGGAAGCCAGGCTATCAACAACAACATCGACACCTCGCCCAACGTGACCGCCGACGTGGCCACCGACTCGGTCAAGTCCTATAACCCCACCGACGGCATCATGCAGCTCGTCTTCCAGGCTCCACCCGGCTCGAGCGGAACCACCATCGGGGGCTACTCCATCGATTACTACAACACCGTCACCAACGCGAAGCTCTTCAACGAGACCAGCCAAAAGACCATCGGCAACGTCATCGTCATGCCGGCGGCCGCCAACCAATCCGGTCAAAAGGCCTACGTCCCCGTCGATACGGCCGCCAACCCGCTCTGGCCCATCAAGATGCGCGATCTCAACGTCGGGGTCTCCGCCCGCATCTACTTCTTCCCCCCCAACTCCTTCTCGGCGGGAAACCGCATCAAGCGTCTGGAAAGGACCCTCGACAGCAACAAGCAGATCGTGACGAAAACGGTCGATCTCTCCGTCGAGGTCATCCTGAAGATCAAGCGAGACTAACAAAAAAAGGAGCTGTCTCATATGAGGCGGCTCTTTTTTTTCTCTTCTTTGTTTCGCCTCCTTTGAATCGCCGGGACCTTTGTTAAATCATCGATAAGAATCGCTTCTGCCTCTTGCTCGCGAAAGGGCCTCGATGCTATTCTTAGGGAGTGGTTAACCTGAAGTTAACCTTTTTCTTTGGAGGAGGAAGGAATGAAGAAAGCGATCCCGGTCTGGATCCTGTCCCTCATGCTTTCCTCCGGCTGCGCCCATTCCCCTCTCTTCCCCTCGGTCGAGAAAAAAGAAGCCCCCGCTTCTTCCCATCTCTTCTCCCGGGACGGCTTCGCCCAGATCACGGTCAAGCGTCGGCCCGGAGTGCGCCCCATCCTCGCGGTCGGCCGTTCGTTGAATCGCATCGAGAGCCTCTCGATAGAAGTCCTGGCCGTTCCCCAAAACGAACTCGATTCCTCCCTCGCCAAGCTGAAGACCGACCCGAGCGTCGCCTACGCCCAGGCCTGCCATACCGTCAGGGCCGTCGTGAATGCTCCGAACGATCCATTATTCTCCAAGCAGTACGGCCCCCAGATCACCAAGACGGTCGAGGCCTGGCAGTACTCCAAGGGGGACAAGGTCACGATAGCCATCGTGGATACCGGCATCGACCTGGGGCATCCCGAGCTCAAGGCCAAGCTCGTCGCGGGCTACAACGTCATGAAGAAGGGCCAGCCCCCCAGGGACGACAACGGACATGGCACCCACTGCGCCGGCGTGGCCGCCGCTTCCACCTTCAACGGGGTCGGGATCGCCGGCATGGCGCCCAATGCCAAGCTGATGCCGGTCAAGGTCCTCGGCCCCGGCGGGAACGGCTCGGACGCCGGAGTCGCCGAGGGGATCACCTGGGCGGCCGACCGCGGTGCCGACATCATCTCCCTTTCCCTCTCCGGTCCCGAGGAAAGCAAGGTAATGAAGGAAGCCTGCGACTACGCAGCCGCCAAGGGCGCTCTGGTCATCGCCGCCATGGGCAATGCCGGCAACGGCGAAAAAGGCTATCCCGCCGCCTACCCCGGGGTCATGGCCGTGGGAGCCGCCGATGAAAAAGACGAAACCGCCGATTTCTCCCAGTACGGCGAATGGATCTCGGTTTCCGCCCCCGGGGTGGCCATCTATTCCACCTTCCCCACCTACCAGGTCGACATGAACGAGTACGGCTATCCCCAGAACTACGCGGCCCTCGACGGCACCTCGATGGCCACCCCGGCCGTCGCCGGACTGGCGGCCCTCGTCAAGTCCCTGCATCCCGGCCTCGACGCCGCGGGGATCAAGCAACGGATCGAAAAGTCCGCCGACGATCGCGGGAAGGCCGGCTTCGACGCCCATTTCGGGCACGGTCGGGTCAACGCCCTCAGGGCTCTCTCGAATTCCTAAAGCCTCCTGACAAAAAGCTTAACCGGCGGGAAGTCTTCGCATGCCCACCCGATCGGGGTATAATACGAGTCAAGCGTCATGGGCAAAAGCTTTTTTGCTGGCGCCGACTCGTTTCCGAATGACTTTGTCGGCTGCGATCGAGGAGGATCACTGTTGCTTCCCTTTCTCCGCAAGCTTTCCCGAACTTCTGGCTTTTTTGGCGCATTTTTGGCCCTGCTCTTTTTATGCCCCCCCACTCTCGCCTATTCCCCCAAGAAGCTGAAGATCGGCCTGGTGCCTTCCGAGAACAGCCAGGAACTGATGCGCAAGGCACAGCCCCTGGTCGCCCTGATGCGCGCCGCCCTCGGGATGGAGGTCGAAGCTTGCGCCGCTTCCGACTACACCAGCGTGGTCGAGGCCATGCGAGCCGGCAAGATCGACGCCGCCTTCTTCGCGCCCGGCGGCTTCGTCCTCGCCGAGAAGCAGGCCGGTGCCCGGGTGATCCTCAAAAGCGTCCGCAAGGGCAAGTCCTTCTTTTATTCGGCCATCATCACGCACCGGGACTCGGAGATAAACAAGCTCGACGACCTGAAAGGAAAGTCCTTCGCCTTCGTCGACCTGGCCTCGGTTTCGGGGGCCATCTACCCCAAATCCCTCTTGCTTTCCGAAGGCATCAACCCGGAGCGCGACTTCAGCAGGGTGATCTACGCCGGTGGCCACGACGCCACGGTCCTGGCCGTTCTCCACCGCAGGGTGGACGCCGCCGCGACCTTCGCCAACGACACCAGCGGGCACAGCGGGGCCTGGACCGATTTCCTCAAGAAGGCGGAGGACCAGGACCAGATCAGGGTCATCGCCTACTCCGACCCGGCCCCCTCCGACAACCTCTGCGTCAGCCGAGACCTGGACAAGAAAGTCGTCGATCGCATCCGGAAGTTTTTCCTGGACCTGAGCAAGAACCCGAAAGGCATCCAATTCCTGCGAGAGCTCTATCATATCGACGGCTACGTCGAGGCCACTTCCGCCGATTACGAACCGGTCCGCAAGGCCTTCGAGCGCGTCGGGGTCAAGATCAGGTAAAAAGGATTCCCTTACCCAACAGAGAGGCCCAGAAATTTGGCACAACCCATCATCGAGGTCCGGGATCTTAAAAAGGGCTACGGCAACGGCCCCCTGGTACTCGAAGACCTGTCCCTTTCCTTCCATCCCGGCGAGTTCACCACCATCCTCGGCTTGAGCGGCAGCGGCAAGTCCACCTTCCTGCGCTGCCTCAACCGCCTGGTAGAGCCTTCGGGCGGAAAAATCATGATCCCCTCCTCCATCCTCGAAAAAGGGGAAATCCTCGAGGACGAGAAACCCGAACTCGACATCGTCACCCTGCCGCTGGGCCCCCTCCGGCTCTGGAGAAGGCGCGTGGGGATGATCTTCCAGCAGTTCAATCTCGCCAAGCGCCTCTCCGTCCTGGACAACGTCCTCTCCGGAGGCCTGGGCGGCGTCAACCTCTTCCCCAGCTCCTTGCGCCTCTTCTCGACCCCTACTCGAGAGCAGGCCTTCCGCAACCTGGACCGGCTCGGCCTCTTGGACCGGGCCTACCAGCGCGCCGACACCCTCAGCGGGGGCCAGCAGCAGCGGGTGGCGATCGCCCGCGCTCTCATGCAGAAGCCGCGCGTCATCCTGGCCGACGAGCCGGTCGCATCCCTCGACCCCAAACTATCCGTCACCATCCTGGATATCCTGCGCCGGATCGCCCGTGAGGACGACATCTCCGTGATCATCTCCCTGCACACCCTCGAGCTGGCCAAGAACTACTCCGACCGCATCGTGGGCCTGAGCGGGGGGAGGATCGTTTTCGACGGCAAGCCCGATCGACTGGAAAAGGAAGCCATTGACCGCATCTACCAACCTGAAAGAGCGCGCTCGCATGCACCAGCCCTCTAAAACCGCCTATCCCCTGAGCCTGCCCCCCAAGCCGAAGAAGAAACCCCTCCGAAAATGGGCTTTGATCCTGGTCCTCCTGCTGGTGCTGGCCTGGGCCTTCTCGGGCTCGCAGTTCAATTTCGCCGATCTGGCCTCCGGCGGGCCCCGCATGGCGGACATGCTTTCCCGCTCCATGCCCCCCGACTTCTCCACCCTCACCGACGAAAAAGTCTATGACTTTCCGCCCGAGCTCAAGCTGCACCAGCTGTTTCTGCCGGTCTCCCTCGGGACGGAGCAGGGCGAGATCAAGTCGCGCTGGTGGAACAACACCTTTCCCCAAACCATCCTGGGGGCGACCATCCAGACCATCCAGATGGCCCTGACGGGAACCTTCCTGGCGGTGCTCTTCGCCTTTCCCCTGGGCTTCCTGGCCGCGCGCAACACCTCCCCCCACCCCTTGATCTACCACACCGTCAAAATCATCATCAATTTCCTGCGGACCATCCCGGACTTCGCCGTGGGCCTCATCCTGATAGCCGCCATCGGTCTCGGCCCCTTCGCCGGCACCCTGGCCCTGGCCTTCCACACCACCACCGTGCTGATCAAGCTTTTTTCGGAATCCATCGAAAACATCGACGAGGGCGTGGTCGAGGCCATCGAGGCCACGGGAGCCCACTTCGTCCAGATCGCCTCCTTCGCGGTCCTGCCCCAGGTGATCCCCGACTTCATCTCCTTCGTCCTCTACCGCTTCGAAACCAACATCCGCGCCGCCGCCGTGCTCGGATTGATCGGGGCGGGCGGCATCGGCCTGATCATGAACTCCGACTTCCGGATGTTCCAGTACCCCCAGGCCGCCACCTCGGTACTCGTCCTGATCGTCCTGGTCATGTTCGTCGACTACACCAGCGCCCGCCTCCGCAAGATGGTCCTATGATTTTTTTCCGGTGAACGGGTGAAAGCCCTGCTTCCATGCTAGAGTAAGGCCAAGGCCCATCTTCCTGCCTCCTTTGGAGGACGGCGCCAACAAGCACCTGGGCGAGCTTTTGCTCGAAGAAGGCCTGGTGAACGCTTCCGATATCGACGGGGCCTTTTCCCAGCAGAAGAGAATCGGCGAGATCCTGGTTTCTCAAGGCAAGTTGAGCAACGACCAGATCGACGAGGCCCTGAATCGACAAAAGAATCAGGCCCAGAGCACCATCCGGGTGGAAACCACCAAACTGGATCAATTACGCCACCTGGTGGGAGAAGTCGTCGTCGCCCAGTTGCACCTCCTGCAATTGAGCGGGCAGGTGCAGGGCAATGCCGCTCATGAGTTGCGCTCGGTCATCGCCCGCCTCGAGACCTGTACCCGCAGCCTGCAGAAGGAAATCCTCGACGTCCGCATGGTACCGATCGGCCCCACCTACCATCGCTATCAGCGGGTGGTCCGCGACCTCGCCCTTTCCCTCGAAAAGAAAATCGATTTGATCGTCATCGGCGAGGAAACGAAGCTGGACAAGACCGTGCTCGAGAAGATGGGGGATCCCCTGCTTCACCTGGTCAGGAACGCGGTCGATCACGGAGTGGAGACCACTGAAAAGCGGTTGCGCGCCGGTAAGCCCGAAATCGGAAAGGTCTATTTGAAGGCCGAGCAGAAGGGCTCGAAGGTCATCTTGCGCATCGAAGACGACGGCGGGGGCCTGAACCCCGAGAAGATCAAGAAAAAAGCCATCGAGAAGGGCCTGTTGGCCCCGGATAAGGCGGATAGCCTCACCGAGCGGCAGGTCTTCGACTTCATCTTCGCCCCCGGCTTCTCCACCGCGGAAAAGGTCACCGACGTTTCGGGTCGCGGGGTGGGCATGGACGTGGTCCGTACCAATATCCAGGCGCTTTCGGGCTCCGTCGAGATCGATTCCGAACTCGGCAAGGGAACCTGCGTCACCATCACCCTGCCCATGGCCCTCGCCCTGTCCGACCTGCAGCCCCGGGGGATGCTATTCGAGGCCGGCGGCCAGACCTTCGTCATCCCCGTCGAACAGATCCTCGAAGTGGTCAAAGTCCCCTGGGAAGATATCCACGCGACGCCCAATGGCCTCTTATTCTACCTGCGAGGGGAGGTCGTTCCCGTCAGCCGCGTCGACCAGCTGCTTTGCCTGCAGGAATCGCCGAAAACAAGCGAGGAGGCCGTCATCGTCGTGATTCGGGGCTTGGGCCAAAAACTCGCGCTGATCGTCGATCGCACCTTGCGGGACCAGGAGATCGTGATCAAGCCGCTTCACTTGGCCCTCCAGAACCTACCCGGGCTGGCAGGGGCGACCATCCTGGGCGATGGCCAGGCCCTCCTCATTCTCAATTCCGACAAACTGATGGGATTGGTCTCCAGGCGGGCGGAATAGCCCCCGCCCGGCATCTTCGAGCTTTTACGAAGGGAGAGGCTCGAGGGGAATCCTGAAGGTGAAGGTGCTGCCCCACCCAAATTCGCTATCGGCCTCGATGGTTCCTCCGTGGGAGTCCACGATCGCCTTCGAGATGCTCAAACCAAGACCCACTCCACCGGCAGTGCGGGTTAGCCCCATATCCAGCTGCTTGAAGGGAGTGAAGAGCTTGGGTAAATCCTCGGAAGAGATTCCCAGGCCATCATCGGACACCTCGGTCACCAGTTGGCCTTCTTCCAAAAAAGCTCTGACGCGGATTTTCCCGCCTTTCGGAGTGAATTTGATGGCGTTGGAAAGGAGATTGGCGAGCACCTGCTGGATCCGCCTCCGATCCAAATAAACCGGCACAGGCACGTTGATCGAGCTGTCGATCCGGATCTTGTTCTCCTCGGCGGTCGGTTCAAAGCAAGCGGACGTCTCCTCGACCAGGGCGGGAAAATCCGTTTCATCGGGGGAAACGTCAAACTTTCCTGCCTGCATGCTGGCAAAATCCAGCAGGTCGTCGATCAGGGCCAGCATCCTCTCCCCGCCCTTGAGGATCATGCTGACGAAGTGGCCTTGTTTCACGCTCAAAGGACCGGCCGCTCCATCTTCCAAGAGGGAACCGAACCCGAGCACCGCATTGAGCGGGGTTCGCAATTCGTGACTGATCACCGATAGAAACTCGTCCTTGAGCCTATCCGTCTGCCCCAGGGTCTCGCTCTGTTCTTGTTGAAGCTTTTCTTTTCGCTCCGTGATGTTATCGATAGCGAGGAGAATCAATTGCGTGTTCGCTGCGCCAAGCCTTCGGGCATTGATCTGCATCACATGTCGAC
>DOBT01000086.1 GCA_003503675.1 Cyanobacteria bacterium UBA8530
ACGAAGGGGCGAAATCCGACGCCCTGGACGATGCCGTTGAGGTGGAAAGACCGGGCGAGCATTTTTCTCAGCAGATTCTGGGGAGCTGCTGCCCGACCAGCATATCGAGCAGGCGTTTTCCGCCGATGGCGGTCTTCAGGGCGACCTGTCCGGCGGGGCCTTCCTCGACCTGGCCGATGATGGCGGCGTTTTTGCCGTAGGGATGGAGGCGCATCGCCGCCAGGGCCCTCTCGGCTCCTTCCGGATGTACGAAGAAGAGGCATTTCCCTTCGTTGGCGACGAAGAGGGGGTCGAAGCCCAACAGGTCGCAGAGGGCGCCCACCGCCGGGTGAAGGGGAATCTTTTCCTCTTCGATCAGCAGGGAGGTTTTTGACTGGATGGCGATTTCCTTGAGGGTGGTCGCGACTCCACCGCGGGTCGGATCCCGCATGGCATGGACTTCAGAGACTTTCATGACCTCTCGGATGAGGCCGTGGAGGGGAGCGGAATCGGAAAAGACGTTGGAAACGTCGAATTTCTCTCGCGCGGCCATGACGGCCATCCCGTGATCCCCGATGGTCCCGTTGATGAGGATGAGATCGCCCGGCCTGGCTCCGGAGCCGGTGATGGCTTCCCCCTCGATCAACCCGATGCCGGCCGTGTTGATGAAGATTTTGTCGGCGCTCCCGCGCGGCACCACCTTGGTGTCCCCCGTGACGATCGAGACTTCGGCTTCCTGGGCGGCCTCCTGCATGGAACGAAGGATTTTCTCCAGTTCGCAAATCTCGAAGCCTTCCTCCAGGATGAGTCCGACGCTGAGGTAGAGGGGACGGGCGCCAGAAACCGCGAGGTCGTTGACCGTGCCGTGAACCGCCAGCTTTCCGATGTCCCCCCCCGCGAAGAAGGGCGGATCGACCACGTAGGAGTCGGTCGACATCGCCACCTTGCTTTTGCCGAGGGTGAAAATCCCCTGGTCGTCGAGTCGATTGAGGATGGGGTTGTCGAAGTGGGGCAGGATCACCTCGGTGATGAGCTGGTGGGATTTCTTCCCTCCGCTGCCATGGGCGAGCAAAATCTTTGACATTTTCAATTCCCGTAGCGGAAGGCTGCGGCGCAGCTTCCTTCGCTTGAAACCATGCAGGCGCCGACCGGACGCTCCTCGGTGCAGGCTTTTCCGAACAGCGGGCACTCCCTCGGTTCGAGCATCCCTCGCAGGACCTCGCCGCAGCGACAGCCGAAGGGCTCTCTACTCTTGGGCACCTCGACCTCGATGAGGGAGGCGTCGAATTCTTCGAATTCGGGGCGGATCTCGAGGCCGCTGCCGGGGATGAAGCCGAGCCCGCGCCATTCGGCGTCGGCAGGCTCGAAGACCTCCGAAACGACCGCCCGGGCCTTCGGATTGCCGTCCGCTTTGACGAAGCGGCGATAAAGGTTGTCGATTCGCGCGACCCCTTCCTTTTTCTGAGAAAGGAGGAAGGAAATGGCGCCGAGGATCTCGAGCGGCTCGAAGCCCGCCACCACGCAGGGAATGCCGAATTCCTCCGCCAAAAAAGCATAGGCGTCTGACCCGATGATGGCCGAGACGTGCCCCGGGCAGAGGAGGCCGTCGAGGCGGACCTCGCCGCCCGAGATCAAGGCCCGCATGGGCGGCGGAATGACCTTGTTCGCGGCCAGGACCTTGAAGTTTTTCAAATTTTGAGAGCGAGCGGACAGGATGGCGGCGGCCACCGTCGGGGTGGTCGTCTCGAAACCCACGCCGAGGAAGATCACTTTTTTTTCGGGGAAACACCTTGCCAGCTCGAGGGCGTCGAGGGGGGAATACACCGAGCGCACGTCGGCTCTCTTCGCGTTCTCCTGCTCGAGGCTGGAATAAGAGCCCGGCACGCGCAGGAGGTCGCCGAAGGTGACGATCACGGTGTCGGGAAGGGAAGAAAGGGCGATCGCCCGGTCGACATAGGAGATCGGCGTGACGCAGACCGGGCAGCCGGGACCGGAAATCAGGCGGATGCTCGGGGGCAGAAGGCGCTTGATGCCATGGCGGAAGATCGCCATGGTATGGGTGCCGCAGACCTCCATGATCTGGATGGTCTCGCTCGGGGCGTCCCTTTCGATTCTGGCGAGCAGTTCGCCCGCGAGCCCGGAATCCCGAAAAGAAGTTTTTTTACAGGGCATTTTTGAGCTGCCGGAAGATTTCAAGGGTTTCCAGGGCGGCTTCCTCGTCCAGGCGCTGGATGGCGAAGCCGGCATGGATCAAGAGGTGATCCCCGATTTCGACCCCTTCCAGGAGGGCGAGGCCGATAACGCGCCTGATCCCTTCCAGTTCGACGGTGGCGCGTTCCCCTTCGATTTCGACGACTTTCATCGGTATGGCCAAACACATAGTTTACATGCTCCTTTGGGCTCGATTTTCCAGTATACCACGGCCGAAATTCCAGGCGGATTCCTGCATTTCGCGGTCGGAAAAGGTCAGTCCCCAGCGAACCCTCAGCTTTCCCAGAAAGGAGTTTTCCCCGATCGAAGCGAGGAAGTCCTTCTCGAGGTCCGGCCGGTAGCGGAGGATCAGGGAGTAGTCGATCAGGTTGCAGGTGGAGTCGAGCACTCTTTCCAGGTAGGTTTGCTCGGCCGGGCTTTGGAATTTTCCCGGGTGATAGCGCAGGGTGCCGTCGAAGTTGGTTCGGGAAAAGACCAGGGGATCGCTGAGGGATCTCGTGAAGGCCTTCAAGGCCCAAAAAGGAGCCCGGGGATCCTCCGGCGGTACGATGGCGGTTCCCTGAAAAAAGCGCGCCTCGCCCCGGATGGCCGGCGAAAGGTACAGGGTGAAGGGACCGGAAATTCCCGGCAACTTCCTCAATAAGGGTTCGATAGCGTTATTCCAGCGTCCCTTGAAGGCCAGAAGATCTTTTTCTGAGGCTCGTTCGGGGAGGCGCTCGGAGAAGGCCAAAAGTCGCTCGGAAAAGACCAAGATCTCCGAACGAGCCTGCTCATTCCGAACGCTTAACGTCCAGGCTTCTTGGATCAGGGATTCCTCACTGTTCTTGGGGGGGCGGTTTTTCCAGCGGGCGACTTTTTTCAAGAAGGCCGCGAAGGAAGGGGCGTCGTTGAAGAAGGCGGGGTAAAAGGAGAGGACCCGCTCGAAGCCCGGGTTGCCTTTGACGAGAGGAAGCAAGGGGTAGGCCGCATCTATCGCGGGGGAACGCCTGATTTCGACCAGGGCGAAGGCAGGGCTCGGGGAAAGGAAGAGAAAGAGCAGGAGAATTCCCGCTTTTTTTTTCATTTTTCGGTGCCCAGGGCGATGAAGATGCCTACCAGAACGGCCAGGCTTCCGAGAAGTTGAGGGATGGTCAGTTTTTCGCCCAGGGCGAGCCAGGCCACGAAGACTCCAACCAGGGGTTGCAGGAAAAAGAAGAGGGCGCCGGTTCCCGAGGAAAGCATGGTGAAGCCGAGGTTCCAGAGATAGAAGGCCAGGGCGGTGGAAAGAACGCTCAGGTAGAAGATCGCGGCGAACAGGGAAAGGCTGGGAGGGGGGAGAGGCCGCCAGCCCAGGATACCGAAGGGGATGGTTCCGAGCAGGCCGAAGCCCATGGCGTAGACCTGCACCACCAGAGGGGAATGACCGAGAGCCGCTTTTTTTCCCAAAACGGTGTAGAGGGCCCAGGTCAAGGCGGCCAGGCAGAGAAAGAGGATCCCTTTACCGTCGATCCTTCCCTGGAGGACCGGAAGGCCCGCCAGGAGGATCATGCCGAAGATCGCCGTTCCCAGTGCGGCCCATTTCCTCGCCCCCATCGGTTCCTTGAGGAGCATCCAGGCGAAAATTCCGATCAAAACGGGGGAGGTGGCGGTGACGATGGAAGCCAAAGAAGCGTTCGTCAGGTCGGTGCCGATGAACTGGGCGCCGATCGAGAGGGGAAAGCCGATCAGTCCCACCAGGGCGAGCAGGGGGATTTCTCGGAGGGGCACCTTGATGGATTCGCGCGAGAGGGCGAAGAGCAGGAAGATCAGGAAGGCGATCGCGAATCGGATGGAAAGGAGGGGCATGGGGGCCATGACGGCCAGGGCGGCCTTGCCGACCGTGCAGGCCACCCCCCAGATGATGGCCGCCGAGGCCAGGTAGAGGGCACCCAGGAATTTGGATTTTTTCTTCCCTTTTTCTTCGACGTTTTTCATTCTTTTTCCTTGACGGGGAGAAGGAAACGGATGGTCGCTCCCTTTCCCGGACCGGGGCTGTCAGCCCAGATGGTGCCGCCATGGGCCTCGACGATCGCCTTGCAGATGGAAAGGCCGAGGCCCACGCCGCCCACCCTGCGCGTCACGCTCATATCCAGTTGGACGAAGGGAGCAAAGAGCTTCGGAAGGTCCTCCGGGGATATCCCCATGCCGGTGTCCCTCATTTCGGAAAACAAGTCGTCGCCCTCGACGCGGGAGCAGAAGGTGATTTTGCCGCCCTTCGGGGTGAACTTGATGGCATTGACGATGAGGTTGGAGAGCACCTGGTAGATGCGGTTTTCATCGAGGAGGAGCTTTTCGGGGACGTCGGTTTGGACTTCCAAAAGAATCTCTTTTTCCTTCGCCAGAAGCTTGAAGGAGGATACGGCTTCCCGGGCGAGTTTTTCGTAATCGGTCAAAGCGGGCAGGATCCTGAATCGGCCGGCCTGCATGCTCGCGAAATCGAGGAGATCGTTCACCAGAAGCAGCATCTTCTCCGAGCCGGAAAGGATCTTTTCGGCGCATTCCTGCTGTTCCTCGTTCAGGGGGCCGGTGACCTCGTCCCCCAGAATGGAGCCGAAACCCATGATGGCGTTGAGGGGGGTTCTCAACTCATGGGAGATGACGGAAAGGAAATCGTCCTTCGCCCGGTCGAGTTCCTTCAACTTGTCGTACTGGGCGCGGGTTCTCTCTTCGCTTTCCTTGAGGGCTTGATTGAGGGAAGCGAGTTCTTTGGTTCTTTCCGCAACCTGGCCTTCGAGATGTTCGGCATAGCCGTGCAACTTTTCGGCCATCTGGTTGAAGGCGATCGCCAAGAGATCGAGTTCGTCGAACTTTTTCTGGGATAGGGGCACCCGGGTCTCGTAATTCCCTTCCCCGAGCAGTCGCGCGGCGGAAACCGGCTCCTTGAGGGCGGAGGTGAGGCGGAGGCTGAGGACGATCGCGAGGATGACCCCCACTCCGAGGAGGAAAAGGGTGAGGCCGAGGGTCACGAGGCGGGAGCTACGGATCGCCTCCTCCTCGGCCGAAGCGCTGATCCCGATGCGGATGATGCCTGCGGCCTCCCTCAGGTAGCCCCTTTGGAAAGGCAGGGCCAGATCGTCGATGCTCTCGCCGGAAGAAGAGCGGACGCTCTGCAAGACGGCGCGATCCTCATGCAAGGAAGCGAAGGCGCGCCCTGTCACGGGGTCGTCGTGCAAGGAACCGATCTTGGAAGGATCGCTGTGGGCGAACGCCATCCGGGTCTTCCCCTCGATGATCGTGACGTAGCGCAGGCTTTTCTCTCGCTTGACCAGAGACTCCACGTAGGCCTGGACCTGGTACTTGCCGGCAAAGAGCACCTGGTCGATCGATTGCTGGACGTTCCGCGCGAAAAGCTCTTCCCGCCTGCGGGTCTGCTCCTGCAGGGTATGGGTGTTGAGGGCGTTGAGGGTGCTTCCGAAGGTGGCCAGGGAAAGGAAGAGAAAGGCGCTCAGGATGAAGACCAGCTTGATTTGAACCGAGAGAAAGGGCTTTTGATTCACCATGTCGGCAGGTTTCCTTGAATCGCGCTGTACGGGGGCCAGGGCCGCTTTATGGTTCGAGGCACGGGGCCCATCCAGCCCGGATAGTGTTCGAGGTTCTCATGCGTGATCGGAAAGACGGCATCGAGGCTCCCCGGGGGATGGTTCCGGCGCATCGCGACTTGGCCCGGGATATTCAGGGACCAGTACACGACTCCCACCGTAAAGGGGGCGGCCAGCGCGGGAAGGGGAAGGAAAAAGAAAGCGAAAAAAAGCCTCAAAGGGAGCTTCATTCCAGGATTATAGCAGGAAGGAGTCGAAAAAAGGGTAAGATAAGGGGGGAGGATCGACAAGCCATGATCAAGATCGACCAAAACCGCAAGGTACTGGAATCCAACACCGGTTTGCCCGGAACCCCCTCTTCGCCCGCCGCCGGTTCCGTCGAAAGCGAGCCCTCCGCTTTTTCCAAGGCCCTGTTGAGGACCCAGGAATCCCTTCAAAAGGAAACCATGGACAAACTCCTCAAGATGGTCGATTTGCAGGCACAGCGCTTGATGAAGTCACCGGTCCTCGCGGAAATCACCGTTTACCGCGAGTTGATCCGCCGCTTCCTGAAAGAGGCCAACGCCAAGATCGCCAGGATCGAGNNACAAACGGACCGATCGCCGCAACCGCCCCCTCATCCTCATCCGGGAGGTCGACAAGAAGCTCGCGGAACTCACGGACAAGGTGCTCAAGGGACAGGCCAAGCCCATCGAAATCCTGGCGCTCGTCAACGAGATCGGCGGCCTCCTCGTCGACCTCATGATCTGATCTCCCCACCTCGAAGGAAAAAGCTTCGCGCTTCTTTTCCTGCAGCCTCCCGGATGTGTCATAATGGAGCTGAATAGAGGTGTTCATCCATGAAGATTATTCCCTTCGCTCCCAATCCCAGCGGTGAGTCCATCGCCCTCAACGATCGAGGCGTCGAGCTGTATGAGCACGGCGACGTCGATGGGGCGATCAAGGCTTATTNNAAGCGATCCGGCTCTCTCCGTCCTATGCCACCGCTCATTTCAACCTCGCCCTGGTGCTGCATGAGAAGGAAAAATACCCGGAGGCCATCGAGGAGTACCAGAGCGTCCTGAAACTCGATCCCGAGGATGCCGAGGCGAGCCTCAACCTGGGTTGCGCTTTTTGGGACAGCGGGGACCTCGAAGAGGCCGCCGCGGAGTTCAAGCGGACGATCGACATCGATTCCGACTTCGCCTGCGGGCACTGCAAATTGGGGCGGGTCCATTTCGACCAGGGGAACCTGGATTCCGCGGTCTGGTGCGTCAAGAAGGCCCTCCGCCTCTACCCCGAGTGCCCGGAAGCCCATTATGCCCTCGGCCTGATCCTTCAGGAGCGCCGGCAGTTGACCGCCGCCGCCACCGAATACCGGACCGCCATCCGCTTCGATCCGGCCTACGCCGATCCCTACTTCTCTTTCGGGACCCTGCTGCAGAACCAGGGTGACCTGGACGGGGCACAGGCCAATTACCTGGCCGCCATCGCCCGCGACGACCATTTCACCGACGCCCTCCTCAACCTGGGCTCTCTGCTCTACCAACGAGGGGATTACAAGGGAGCCCTGGCTCGTTACCAGGAAGCCACCAAGATCGAGCCGGACTTCGCCGATGCCCATTTCGGCTGCGGCTGTGCCTTCGAGGCCCTGGGCAACGTTTCGGAGGCCAGGCTGATTTACGAGAGAGCCATTCGGCTCGATCCCGATTTCGCCGAACCCCGCTTGAACCTCGGCTGGCTGCTTTATCGCGAGGGGGACATCGAAGGTGCACTCAAGCACTATCGCGAGGTGGTCGAACTGGACCCCGAGCGAGCCGCCTCGCATAGCTATCACGCCATGGCCCTGCAGGCGCAGGGGGCCTTCGACGAAGCCATCAAGGAGTTCGAGGCGGCAAGGCTACTCGATCCGGAAGACCCCTTCTGCTCCTATGGACTGGGATGGACCTACTGGCGCAAGGGAGTGCTCGAGAAAGCCCTCGAATGCTATCAAGTCGCCCTCGCCTGCGATCCCGACTACTCCCTGGCTCATTTCGGCATCGGGGTGGTTTTGCAGCAACAAGGGGACGTCGATGGGGCCATCGATTCCTACCGAAGAACCGTCGCCCTGGATCCCCAGCACGATGCCGCCTTCCTCAACCTGGGCTCTCTGCTCATGTCGAAGGGCGAGATCGAGGAGGCGATCGCCTCCTTCAACGAGAGCCTGCGTCTCCTGCCGGAATCCTCCAAAGCCCACTATTCGATGGGACATGCCCTCATGCTGAAGGGAAACATCGGGGGAGCCCTCGGTTGCTATCTCAAGGCCTTCTATCACACCATCGAACCCACGGACGATCCCCCGTCCGAGGAATAATACCGAATTGCAAACCGACGTTATTGTAAGTAGGGGCGAACCGATGTGTTCGCCCTGAACCCCGGGCAGACACATCGGTCTGCCCCTACAGTGATACGATGGCACCAGTTGGAAATTTAGTATGATACCGAGTTTCGAACGAAGGCTGCTCTGCGATCGTCGAGTGAGCAAAAAAAATCGAGTGAGCAAAAAGCTCACTCGAAAAACGGAGGGCATGGGATTCGAACCCACAACCCCTTACGGGGCAACCGCTTTCGAGGCGGCCTCCTAACCAACCCGGACACCCTCCAAGTGGAAATCCATTATAGCATACACTTGCTTTTCGGCTCAATCCCGATCTTTTCGGCATCGAGAGAAGAAATTTCTCAGCATTTCCGCACATTCTTCTTCCCTGACCCCCCCGATGACTTCGACCCGGTGGGGATATTCCTCGCGGAGGATCAGTTCGAAAACGGTGCCGGCGGCTCCCAACTTGGGGTCGTAGGCGCCGAAGACCAGGCGATCGAGGCGGGCCTGTACGATGGCCGGAGCACACATGGGACAGGGCTCGAGGGTCACGTAGAGGGTACAGCCCGTCAGGCGCCAACGGTCGAGGTTCAAGGAAGCCGCACGGATGGCCGTCAACTCGGCATGACCGAGGGGATCCCGATTCTTTTCCCTCGAGTTGAAGCCCGTCCCCACGATCCTACCGTCAAAGACCACGATCGCTCCGACGGGAACGTCTCCATCCGCCAAGGCCAGGTGGGCTTGCTGGATGGCAAGCAGCATCCCGTCGCGGTGAAGCAAGGAGATTATTCGGCTTCCAGTACCGATTGGATCTGGATCTCTCCGGAAGAAAGGTCGATGACCCTTTTGTCTGCGGAGGGCTGGCCATTCGCATCGGCGATGACCTGGATGATAGGTTGATGGATGTTGGCGCGAGGGACGGTGATCACGGCGGCTTCTTCCCCGCTGCTGAGGCGCAGGTGGGTACCGATTGGATAGGGCGTGACCATCTGGAGGAAGGTATCCACCAACTCGGAATCGAAGTGGCTGCCGGACCCGTCGCGGAGAATGGCGAGGGCGCGGTGAGGCAAGATGCGAGGGCGGTAGGAGCGATCGGAGGTAAGGGCGTCGTAGACGTCGACCACCGCGCCGATGCGGCCGTTGATGTGGATGTCCTTCCCGGACATTCCCTTCGGGTATCCGGTGCCGTTGAATTTTTCCTGATGCTGGAGCACGACCGCCTTGGCATGGGCGCTGATGAAGCGGTTGCTGCTGAGGAGGTCGAATCCGGCCCTGGGATGGGACTTGATCAATTCGAACTCTTCGAGGGTCAGCTTTCCGGGCTTGTTCAGGATGGTGAGGGGCAGGGTCATCTTGCCGAGGTCGTGCAGCAAGGTTCCCAGGGCCAAATCCTCGAGGTTTCCGATGGGAAGGCGTACCCTTCGTCCGAGCACCACCGCCAAAAGGCAGGTGGAGACGCTATGCTGGAAGGTGTAGTCGTCGAAGGACTTGAGGTCGATCAAGCTGATGACGGCATTGGGGTTTTCCATCACCGACTGAACGATGTCCTTGGCGGCCTTCACGACGCTCGAGACGTCGAGCCCGGCGTTCTGGGAAAGCTTGTTGCTGCTGGAGGCGGCGCAGAATTGCTTGACGATGTTGACGGCCTCGTGGCGCTTGGCCTCGGGGATGACCTCGGCCTCGATCACGCTCTGGTCGTCGCCGATGCCGTCGGAAATGTAGATGGAGGCGTAATTCAAGCGACTGATCGAGCGGATCATCGCTTCGGTCAAATTTACGCCCCGACGCAAGAGAATAATGCCGTTCGGTCCGAAGAGATCTCTGGCGATCTGCATTCCGAGTTTCAGGGAATCGACTCTGATGATTTTCAAGGCAATGCCTTTCCATGTGTCGCTTTGCGCCCATTCATCTAATCTATACCCCATGCGGCCATCCTTGTAAAGGGTGGTTTCGGTTGCATCTCGTGAGGGCATGGTCTAGGATGACGAAGTATTATGCTTGCCGAAGTTCGAGGATCGCCATGCTCATCTGCCCTTCCTGCAAAGGAAAACACCCCGTCGACACCCCCTCTTGCTCTCGCTGCGGCGCCAAACTGGATCAGGTTCGTTGTCTTGCCTGCGGCAACTGGGTTCCCGGAGAAAACGGTCGCTGCCCGCATTGCCGGGCACAGTTGCCCATCCTCCGCCTGATGTTGGGCAGCCCGCCCATCGGGCCGATATCCGAACGCTACCTCGCAATAGGGGAGCTGGGTGAGCGCGAGTTTCTGGTACAAGACCTCCAGTTCAACCGTGAGGTTCCCAAAAACGTTTTCGAAGGTGCCTCGCCGATCGTGAAGGAATATTTCCGTCTTTCCAACCACTTTTGGCTTCCCCAGCTCCACAACCGCTTCATCGAGCCCCGAACCGGCGAAGAAGTTCTCTTCATCGAGCCCCGGCTCAATGCCCAGGGAACTCCCTTGCCCACGATCGCCGAGTTCTGGATCAACCTGAGGGAAGATGAGAGGATTCGCTTGCTGAGGGCTTGGCTGGAGATGGGCAAGGCGATCGCCCCCGGTTTCCGGAAGACCTTTCTTTCGACCGAGAACCTGGTTGTCGGCAACTACCGCCTCTTCGCCCGCAAGCTCTTGCTCGGCGAAAGCGAGGCCCCCCTGCAGGGGATGGCGGAGCAATGGGAAGGCCTTTTCGGGAAGAACCTGGGGAATCCCCTTCGGGAGATCCTGGACGGAATGAAGTCCCCCTCGGCCACCCCGGACGAGGTTTCCGAACGCCTGGGCGAGTTGCTCAAAAAACCGCGCATCCGGTGGGAGCACTTCGCCGCGACCGACGTGGGAAAATTGCGCGACCACAACGAGGACAACTACTTCGTCTTCACCCTGGCTATCCAGCAGACCACCCCCGAAGAAGATCTCGGTAGGGCGGGAGGCCTTTACGCCGTCTGTGACGGCATGGGAGGCCACGAGGGCGGCGAGATCGCGAGCGCCATGGCCGTCGAGGCGATCGCGGAAAAGCTGCTTCCCGCGACGGTCTCCCTCAGGCTGACTCCGAGCGACCTGCAGTCGCAGCTGGTCCGGTGCATCAAGCAGGACATCAACGAGCCGATCTTCGAGGCCAACCTCGATGCCGGGATTCCCGAGCAACGGCGCATGGGGTGCACCCTCATCCTTCTTCAAGCCACCGGCAAGAGAGCGGTTTCCGTCCACGTAGGGGACAGTCGCCTCTACTTCCTCACCCGGGGCGAGATCCAGCAACTCACCCAGGACCACAACCTCGCCAACCTCGAGTACCAGCTCGGCCACCTGACCGAAGATGAAAGAGATCACATCTCCCACACCGGGATCGGCAAGGCCCTCACCCAGGCCCTCGGCCCTCGGGAAGGGGATTATCTCTACCCCGAGGTTCAATTCTACGACGTCGACCACGAAGGCATCTTCCTCCTCTGCTCGGATGGCCTGACGGACATGCTCAGCGAGGAGCAAATCCGGGAGACCGTCGCCCTTGATTGGGAAGACCTCGAAAAGGCCGGAAAGAAACTGATCGCCCTGGCCAACGAAATGGGCGGTGCCGACAACATCACGGTGGCCCTGGTCAGAGCCACCCCCGAGCCGGACCTCTTTTCCTGAAGAAAAGGCCACCGATTGGATCGGTGGCCTTTTCTTTCAAAAAAAAACCATCCCCCGGATGGTCAAAGAAAGTGGAGACGAGGGGAATCGAACCCCTGACCTCTTGAATGCCATTCAAGCGCTCTACCAACTGAGCTACGTCCCCGTCAGATTCAGGCTTTCGGCTCTCGCCTCGACCCGGAATGTGAGAACTATTATATCTGGGCTAAAAAGACTTGTCAACCTCCCGAGCGATGCCCCGCTCGAGCTATAAAAAACCTCCTTGCCATAGTTAAAGAAAAGACGTATATTTTAGTTAAGAAATAGCGCAACGGGGGATCAAGAAATGAAGCTGCTTCTCGGACCGGGACTGGCATTCCTTTTCCTTTTGCTCGCCTGGCCAGCGCTCGGTGAAAACGAGAGGCGTTCGGCCGTCGATGCCCCCAGCCACCTGGGGATGCAGTTCCAGGCCATCAAGAATCTGACGAGGGAAATCCCCCAGAAGCTCAAGAAGGGGGATAGAGTGCTCCTCATGCCACTGGATCCCCAGGATAAGGACAATCGCTGGTTCGAGGAAGCGCTGACCGCTGCTCTTACCGGGCAGGGCATCATGGTCTTCCTCCGACCGGAAGAGTTGCCCGAAGGCGACGCCCTCTACGAAGAGCTCAGCAAGCGCTTCAAAGTGAACAAGATGCTGCAGTACCAATGGACCTTCCACGGGGAAGAAGATCATCTGTACGAAGACAGCGCCTTCTTAAAGGTCATCGACACGAGCAACCGCCTCGTCCTCTGGGCCGACATGGTCCGCTCGTCCCGCCGGGTGAAAAGGCCATGAAAAAATTTCTCGCTCTCTTTTTTCTTTCGGCGGCCCTTTTGACGCCCGGCTGTGCTTGGCGTCTGGCGCAGAACGATTCTCCCTTCGACAGGGAGCGCTCCACCTTGGAGGGGGTCCTAGCCTCCGGGGAAGGGATGAACGTCGGGGGGGCTCCCATGGAGTTCGATGACCGCAGGATCGCGGCGAAGTTCGAATTCTGGAAGAAGCAATTCTCCCTGACCCTGACGAACCGTTCGAAAACCCCCATTCGCCTCCTCTGGGAGGAGGCCACCTTCATCGATGCGGATGAGCACTCCCATCGGGTTCTCCACCGCGGGGAACGCATTCAGGAGAAGCAGCCCCCGACCCTGCTGGGTCCCGGAGCGACCCTGGTCGATTTCGTTTCTCAGGAGGACGCGGAATACCTGGTTTCAGCCCTGGCTCCTACACGGAAAAGGGCGGTTTCCCGGATCTACTCCGGTCCCATCGACAAACCCCCAACATCGGAGGAGGGAGTGCAGGTCGCCTTCTACCTCCCCATCGCAGTGAACGGAACGACGGAGCCCTATGTCTTCAAGTTCTTCCTCGTCAAAGAGAATTAGAGCAAATTTCGATCGCGTTAGACAGCGAGGGTATGCCCTTCGATACCTCAGGGCGAACGGAAATAGGGTCCTCATTCCGTTCGTGTTGAGGTATCGAAACACTACCTTGGTGTTTCTCGCAAGCGATAAGCGCTCTAAGCGGATAGTCGGGCTTCCCCTTCTCGTCGGGCTGCTTTGCTTGAATGCCGGGCCTTCCCGGGCCGTCGAGCTCTTCATTCCCTATCTTCCCCCGGCCAGAAGGTACGCGGTGGCGCTGCTTCCCGTCCCCGCTTTCCTCGTCCGGGCAGGCTACTGGACCGCCGACAACGAAAGGCAGGGAGGCTTCGGAAACTCGAGCGGGATGTTTTGCGGGGAGGTCGAGGCCCTGCCCTTCGAGAACGATACGGCCTTCGGCCTTTCCACCCAGGCCATGGGCAGGAATCCTTCCTCGCAGTTCTGGGACGGGTATCTTCGCCTGGGAAGCTTGAAGGTCGGGCTGAGGCGGGAGGACTTGCGCCGTTCCGACGGGAGCGAGTTGCACTGCAGCTCCTTTTTCGGCGGCACCGGATTCGGGCTACCGGTCGGAAAGAAGCTGGCGTTGGATTTCGATCTCCTGGGCGGCTCCACCTTTCTGGGCATTCCGGAGCAGCAGCCCAATCGGCTGATTGCCGATTGGAGCCTTACCCTGAGCTATCGGCCGATCAGAGACATCAATCTGTTCCTCGGCTACCGAGACTTCCTATTCGGAACCTCGGACGAGGTCCTTCTTTTCGCGAAGCGCAGCCGCTTCTTCGGCAGCTACGAGGGCCTCCTATTCATGATCGAGACCCTCTTCTAAAAAACGATGGCCTGACGACACCCAACCTATTTTAGAACACGACCGAGGACTCACCACTGCAGATGACCGGAAGCTGTTTAGAGAAGGATTAATCGTCCGTGAAATCTTTCCGAAAATCCGAAACTTTTCCCCTCAAAAGAGCGAAAACGACTAATTAGGCAGTGCTTGAAGGAGGGGATAATGGACCTAAAGAACCTTGGACTCTACTTGCCCAAGATAATTGAAAGCTTTTCCCCCAGCATTGCGGCACCCCGCAAAGCAGCCACGACGCAACCGCTGGATCCGAAGGTGTTCATGCCCCGAGACACAACAAAATTGCAGGAGGTCGCACTGGAGAAGCTCGAGCGTTGCGCTGCCTCGCGCGATTCCGATCTGGACGACGTTCAAAACACCAACGGCTTCCAGAAAAACGATCTCATCGATGCCATCGCCAAGGAAACGGCCGAAGTCACGGCCGATAAAAAGGCGCTCAAAACGCTCGAAAAATCCATCGCCGGCAAGACCGGAGACCTGAATAAAGCCAAGGGGACGCTGGCCAACCTCGTGCAACAGCGCGAAGGGCTCGCTGCCAAGTTGGCCGAGAACCAGAACCATCAGTGGCAACTCGGCAGCGAAAAAAGCACCCTGATGCAGGCGGTCTTCGATTCGAAGAAGAAGATCAAGCAAAACAGCACCACGGTCGATCTCCTGAAAAACGAGAACGTCGTCCTGAAAAAGCAGGAACAACAAGTCGTGGCGGCTCGAAGCAAGGTCGAAAACTTCCTCGGCAGCAACCAGAACAATTACCTTCGTCTCAAGAAACTGCCTCCGAATCAGCTGACCAACACCAACAAGGCCTTCATGATGGAATTCGAGGGCAAGACCAAGGAGTTCGTGGACCTCGGCCACAAGATATCCCTTCTGAACGCCAAGCAAACAGCGGATGTTAGGAAGATCTCCGTCCTGGTCGCCGAAAACAATGGCTTGAACAAGACCATAAACAAGAACAACGTAAAGATCGCCGAGAACGACAAGAAGCTCGCCAAATTGGCGCGGGAAAGCGGCGATCTGAATAAGCAGCTGAAGGGCACCCATACCCGAATTGCCTATGCAGAGAAGCTGGTCGGCAATCTCAGCGGAGAGCTCGGAAGTCTAGCAAAACAAAGTGGTTCCCTCAAGGTAGAACTGAAGGAGCATGAGGCCAAGTTGGCCGCCTTGGCGCTCGAGAAGTCCAAAGTCAATTCCAACCCGGGTAAGGCTGAAACCGGCAAGAACCCTCTGACAGCGAAGGCATTCCAATACTTCGACGGCCTCTATCGGGGCGCCGAGATCAAGCAGAGCTTCCTCAAGCTACCACCAGAGAAACAGGCCAAGTTCTGCTCCGATTTCGAGGCGAGCCTGGATCCGAAACCCGATCCTTCCGTAGTGGCCAGCCTTTATGAAAGAGCCGTGCAGCGGGTTTCCATGTGTTTCAACCTCCTGGCGCCGGAGCCCCCCAAGCTTTCCGCGCCCGAGGCCGCCGTCTTCGATTACATCGAGGGGTTCGGGTTCGGTGAAGAAGAAGCAATCAAACAACGCTTCCTGCTGCTGCCGAAGGAGCAGCGCGAACAACTCTGCAACGTCCTCGCCAATTTAGACCACACCCCCAAGGAGGTGCTCACTTCCGTCCTGGCGAACGAGAAGGTTTGGGAGATGAAAGGCAATGCAGAGCCCAAGATCTTCGGCGTGCTTGCCAACCTCGACCGCATTGCGAAAGGAGAGCTCTGCCCCGAGCTGAAGCAACTTGGGCTGGATAAAAAAGCCATGATGGCGACTCTCATCGATCAGATCTGCCGCGAAGGCTCCGTATTCCAGGGCAAGGACACTGATACCTGCTCTGCCGCTTCTCTGCAAGCCAACCTCGCCAATACCGACCCTGCCGAATACACCCGCATAGCCGCCGGGCTCATGCTCGATGGCAAAGTAAAGATCAATGGAGACAAGTCCCTCGACCTGTCCACCAGCGAGACCGGCAAGGAGGACGGGGGGCGCTCCGATTTCGACGACGTCATGCAGGGCACTTTCGTTACCTTCGGCAGGAAATTCGAGGCGGCCGGAGACGATTACTTCAGCGGGCGGGGCGGGGCAGGCGGGTCCTTTCGCGGGGAGCAAGGACAGGGTCTCACGGCCAACCAGATCCTGAACATGAACC
>DOBT01000039.1 GCA_003503675.1 Cyanobacteria bacterium UBA8530
CTGGGGTCGCACCTTCGAGGGAGTCCTCAAGTTTTCGAAATAGAGCATCCGAAACAAATCGCTCGCCCATCAAAAAAGGGCGAGCGATTTGTTTCTCGTGTTTGGCCTTCTGAGCAGTCGAGGCATCTCTGTCTCGACTTTTCTTTGAATAACTCTGCGGCGTCCAGGTGCCCTCAACCACTCCCGATCGCAGCTCCAGCGGNNAATCGACGAGGTGATAGAGATGGCGAGCCACAATCACCGGACCGGCAGCGGTCGTGTAGGTTTCGGTGCTCTTGCCGGTTCGGCGATACACCTTGCCCTGGACCGTCACCGACGGTGCATCCAGATCATAGCGGGCCAACTCCTCGGCAAGGAGGTCCCGCTCCAGGGCGACCACCAGGGAATGTAGCTCACGTTCGAACGCCTTGAAGCCGCCCGAAGGTAGAGACGCACGACGCATTCGGAGAAATTGTCGCAGGGCGACCGCCGTCTGGCTTGGAAAATTCACGAATTCATGCGATTCTGGCATCTGGCAATCCCCCTTGCGTCGCGTGGTTGTTAACATTCCAACGAAGCATGGGGGGGTGCTTATGTCAACATGTTGACTCGATTTTGGGAGCTACACCCTTATGATTGTCCTTGTTTTGAAAGCCTCGCAACGGAAATGAAATCTCTTGCGGGTATGAGAGGCTCGTTTCCCCCCCGGCGAAAGGCGGCTCACGATTCGGCGATCCCTTTCCTTCCTGGCTTGCCTGGCCTTCCTTTCTTCCTGCGCCCACGTTTTCCCCGGCGAAATCCCCGTTGTCCCGGGCGAGCTCGCCGGCAGCTCCCTTCCTTCGGCTTTTCCCTCGCACTCGGGCCTGGCTACGACATTGTTCGGGAACCAGAGCGTTCCGAGGGGGAAGGACGACACCCACAACGCCGGCTATGCTCTGATGCGGGACCTCGGAATGACGACCATTCGCGAGGGCTGGAATTGGAAGAACATCGAGGTGGGAAAGCACCAGTACGTGTCCTGGATGGATTACTTCGACCAGAAGGCGACCGAATTCTCCAGGATGGGGGTCAAGGTGCAGGCCATGGTGACGGATACCCCGGACTGGGCTTCTTCGGATCCCGTCTATGCCGCCAAGACCGGATGGGATGCCGCTTCCCTGGGCAAGTACACGGTCCCGAAGGGGCTCTATGCCCCGATGTGGGCAGACGGGACGGATGTCTTCAAGCCCGGGGCGAAGCCCAACCCCGACAACTACTATGCCGAATACCTCTTCGACATGGTGAGCCGCTTCAAGGGAAAGATTCAGTACTGGCAGGTCTGGAACGAACCCGACTACCCATCGGGGGATCTCGGGCCGGGAAAAACGAGTTCCAGCGGCGGCACTCGCTTCTGGACGGGGTCGGTGCAGGACTACGTGCGCCTCCTGAAGATCAGCCATACGATCGTCAAGGGGCTCGATCCTGCGGCCAAGATCACCCTGGGCGGGCTCGGCTACGAGAGTTACCTTGCGGCGATCCTCGACAACGGGGGAGCCCCCTTTTTCGACCTCGTCGATTTCCATGCCTACGGCTCTGACAAGACGACTTCGGACGGGGTGCTCGACTCCGAATGGGGCTTTCTCGGGCGTTACCGAGCCATGAAGCGGGTGCTCGCGGAAAAGGGGATCAAGGAAAAGCGGTTCGCTTGCTCCGAGACGGGCCTGAGCGACGATAAACCAACCGAACAGGCGAATTTCGTGGCGAAGTTGTTTTCGACGGCCCTGGCCCAGGGAGACATCGAGCTGGTGCAGTGGGCCGTCTTCACCAACCCCGGCTTCGACGACATCGGCCTGGTCGATCAAGCCACGCTCTCCCAGAAAACCCCGGGCTATTACGCCTACCAGTTTGCCACCCGTCAGCTCACCGGGGCCGCCTTCGAATCGGCGCTGTCGGAAAGTGGAGTTCGGGGCTACCGTTTTCGACGCGCGGATGGCAAGGTCCTTTACGTGGTCTGGGCGAGTGGTCCGAAGGTCCGAATCTCGCTGCCCATTGGCTCCGAGGTCCTGGACGTGCTCGGGAAGAGGAAGGATGGCGCCTTCCAGGATGGAAACCTCGAATTGAACCGGGATCCCCTCTACGTTCTCGCCTCCCGAGGCGCGAGCGAAACGTTTAATGAGGATTTATTGAGTAAATAACGGTTCCTTTGCACAACGGTCGCTCGGTTAGGGTATGATGTATTCAACAAAGCGAAAGTCGACTTTGAGGCGCTTGTGAGCCGCACCAAGGGGCGTTTTGCCCCGGCTTGATGCCACGCGGTCCACGCCTCACTTCATATGGGAGCCCTGCCGAATGAGGCACCAGGGGCTCTCTTTTTTTTGGAAAACAGAGAGAAGCAAGAGACAAGTAGATATATCAACAAGCGGACTCAGTGGCAAGTCGGCTTGTTGATTCGGTTCCCTTACCCGGCGAAAACCTTTCTTTTACTCATCCTTCTTTTTTGCTTCGGTCGGGGTGAGCGGAGCAAAGGTCGCGTCGCTGGCATGCGCCTCGACCTTGTGAAGCTCCGATTTGGGGAGTTGACGCAGTTCGGCGCCGGGTTCCGGAGAGTAGAGGACGTAGTCCTCGTCCTGAAGGACGCTCACGACAGAATAGCAACGGCGGCAAAAGAGGTCATGGACGCTCTGGCCGACGAAGATCATCTGGGCGCTGCAGTTGGGACACCCGTAGGGGGATACGCGGCGGCTTCGTTGTTCTTCGCCGAAGCGACTCAGCCCTTCCGGATCGACGATCAGTTGATAGAGGTCCTCGGGGAAGCGCACGAAACGCCGTAGCCGTAGCCGGGTCCTCAACTCGTGCTCCTGGATTCCTATCCCGACGACGATGACCGGCAGGAGATAGACCGGTGGGTAGCTCTCCAAGATTCTCAGTGTCTCTGAGCCGATGACATCCCGCATGTAATCTTCGATGGGGCGGGCAATGGCCGTTGCTCTGCGGCCCACCGTTACAATCAGGATTTCGGGCTTGAAAGCGAAGAGTTGCTCGAAATCGACGGGGTTGGTTTGCGCCTCGACCGTGTGTTCATGGCGCTCCAGCAACCATTTCGTCATCTCGGAGTATTCGCGGTTGTCGCTGATCGTGGCGATCCTGGCCATTGCTTCCCCCCTCCCTTGCACGGTTTCCCTTCGGCATGGACCCGCGGCATCATACTCCGGTCAAAGGTTCGCCTTCAACCGGCGATCGGGGGTAAGCGGAAAAATTTTTCCTTCCCGGCCTTGACGGAGCCTCCTTCCGATCTTACGCTTGCTTTATGAAAATAGACCTCGACGGGACTCGACTCTTCGAAGCGCGACCCCTCGCGTCCCTGGGGGAGGCTTCGGCCTTTCTTCGAAGCTGGGGCGAAGCCGAGAACGATTTCCCTCGCCACTTCAAGCGAAGCCTGGCCTTGATGGGTTGGAAGGACCTCGCTCTCGTCATCGCCTTCCCCGGATACGAGATAGCCCGACTGGCGATCAAGCTCGATCTCTTCGCCCTCGCTCGTTCGGGATCCGAACTCGTCGCCTTGGTCGTCATGGCCGCTCCGCCGCAGCCCCATCCAGCGGAGCAGCAGTTTCGCGAGCTGTTCGGTGCCCCCATCGAGAGTCCTTACCTTTTGCCGGCGGCCGCGGCCCTCCTCGAGGCCGATCGCTTCGGCGCATCCCAGGCTTTTCTGGTCGCCCATTCCTTCGGAGAAAAAGACCGTCGCGCTTTTTTCGCTTCTTTCGCTTCTTTCGCCCGATTCATCGGCATCGAAGAACCGGACCTGGCGCAGCCCCGCTCGCTAGGTCCCCTGCACCTCCGGCTCGGCTGGATCGAGGCCGGCCCCGATTACCCGGAATGAACAGCCCTTTTTAGAAGGGTACGGCTTCCGCTTCTTCTTGTTTTTCGAGCACTTCGAGCCGTTCGACGACCAATTTCCAGCCGTCCCGTCTCTTGCCGTCCTGGTCCTCCCAGCGGTGGTTTTCCATCCTTCCCAGAACGGCCACCCGGCGCCCCTTATGCGCATAACCGGCGGCGAACTCGGCATTTTGGCGCCAGGCCTCGCATTCGAACCAATCGGTCTCCTTCTCCTTGGATGGACGATCGACCGCCAGGGAAAAGCGAACCACGGAAACTCCGCTCGGGGTCAGGCGCAACTCGGGTTCTTTCCCCAGGCGCCCGATGAGGGTGATGGCGTTCACTGAAGACCTCCTTCTCGATCAAATAATCTATGATAAAAATACATTAATTAAGTTAATGTGTCAAGATCCTTCCTCGAACGTTCGAAGTCCTGCCGCCCCGAGGACGCCCGTCAATTCCGCTTCATCCCGATTCCATCCGGACGATACGTCGAATGGCGTAGGATCGAATCAGCGAAAAGCCGCATTCCGTGTGAGCGACTTGATGGTAAAACATGAGGAGACGGAAATCGAAAAGAGGAGGATGCGATGAAAAAGCGGTGGATGTTGCTCTGCGGTTTACTGATGGCTGGCTGTACGGTCGCACCCAACAGTTCGGTGACCACGCCGACGGGGAGCATGAGGCTCGGACTGGTCGGGGAAGGCTATTCGGTGCAGAGCATCCTGGCTCAACCGAACTGGGTCTTCGGCGCGATCCGCTTCAAGCCGACCAAGATCGAAATTCACTACGCCGGAGCGATTCCCCAGGGTGAGGCTCTGCCCGCGGACATCAAGGGTTTGGTCGCCGATCAAAGCGCTGTCAACGTTTCGGACGAGCTGGATTCCGATCCGACCTCGAACGACGGCCAATGGCTGTCCATCCCTCTCGCGGATGGTCCCGTCCGCGATCTGACCAAGCTCGGCGATCTGCCGGTGTCCTTAGGAGAGGGCCTTTTCAAGACGGGGCGCTACGACAAGATCCGCTTGACCGGGGGTGGGGACTACGAGGCGATGGATGGAACGACGCCCCAGAACGGCAATTACGTTCTCCCCTCGGGACGCCTCTACCTCAACCAGGGGTTCGAGATCCGGGAAGGCTACCAGACTTCTTTGGCCTTCTCCTTCAACGCCGGCCAGGCGATGGTCAACGCGGGGGCGAAGGTGATCCTCAAGCCGACCTCGGTCAAGGTCTTCGCGAAGTACGCGCCGATCGAACCCGAGCCGACCGCCAGCCCCTCGGTCAGTCCTGAGGCCTCCCCGAACCCGTAGAATTTAAAAAAGCAGCCGTGGACAGGATCCGCGGCTGCTTTTTGATGAGCAGAACTTCTTTATTTCTTTTCCGAGACCAGCTTCGCGTAGCTGGAAAGTTCGATCTGGTCTTCCCGCAGGTCGATTGCTTTTTCCAGCCAGGCGATCGCTTCTTTCACTTCTTTTTCCTCTTCCCCCTCGATCTCGAGGAAATCTCCGACTTCCTCGATCCTATCCAGGCAAAAAAGGACTTCTCCCCTTCGGTAGGTGGTGCGTTTCTTGACCACGGTGCCTTTTTTCTGGTGTCCGCACCAGGGAAGGATTTCTGCCAGCAGGGCGGCCGTTTCTTTCGTCAACTCCCGCTCTTCCTCGAAACGGGACTTGATCCCCTCGGGTGAGAGCGTGGTTTCGCCTTTCTGGGTCAGGAAAATCTTTTCGCCTTCCTGGCGGAGGCGCAGCACTTTGGAGGGGACCTCGAAGTAGCGGTCGGTCTGGAGGGTTTCCGCCAGGGCTTTTCCCAGGATTGCCCTCAGCTGTGGTACTTGATCGGGTTTCAGGCGGTATTTCGCCTCGACTTCCATGGAACGCTTCATCTTTGCTCCTTTCCGTTTGCGCCCCGGCCGGGCTTTTGACGAAGAATTAGGGAAGTGCGAACGGTCCTTTAAGAATGTTTGCACGTCGGCTCGCGATAAGGATCGAGAACCGGTTCCGTCAGTGGGGAGGGGATGCGATGGCGATGGCGAAGAGGCGGCTGGGCCCCGAAGAAAAAGAGGGGTTGGTCGACAAGTACCTGCCGATGGTCAAGAAAATCGCCATGGGACTGGCCAGGCGCTCGACGGATCCGATCGAGGACCTGATCCAGGTAGGCTCCATCGGCCTGTTGGAGGCCATCGAGCGTTTCGAGGAAGGCCACAACGCCGAGTTCAAGACCTATGCCGTCCACCTCATCACCGGTCACATCCGGCACTACCTGCGCGATCGCCAGACCCTCCTGCGCGGCCCGAGGGTCCTCCAGGAGTTGTCCTACCGCCTCAACCTGGTCTTCGCGCGCTTTTTGCAGGAGGAGGGAAGAGAGCCCACTCACTTCGAGCTGGCCGAAATCCTGAAGATCACCCCCGCCCAGGTCGACGAGGTGCGCGTCTATGACCGCCGGGTCACCGTCCTCTGGCTGGACCAGGAAATCAACGAGGGCGAGGAGGACGAGCATTCCCTGCTTCAGAACATCTCGGACCCCCGCTCCGGCCTGGGTGACTTCGACGCTCTGGACGATCGCCTGCTCCTTTGCGAGGCCATCGAGAAGTTGTCCGGACAGCAGAAGACCCTGCTGATGATGCGCTACTTCCAGGACCTCACCCAGGTCGAGATTTCCCTCGAGTTGGGCATCTCCCAGATGGAGGTCTGTCGCAGGCTGAAGCAGGCCGAGAAAACGCTCAAGAGCCTGCTGACCCACAGAAAATAAGGGCGGCCCGAGGGCCGCCCTTATCCTCACTGAATGGGTGGTAGCGCTTTGGTTTCGATCTCCGAAAGCAGGCGTTCGAAGACCTCCTCGAGCGGCAGAACTTCGCTTTTGCCGCCGGCGCGGGCGCTCCGGAGCGCCACGGAATTGGCTTCCTCTTCCTTTTTGCCGACCACGAACATGTAGGGCACTTTCTTCATCTGGCCGTCGCGGATGCGGTAGTTGAGGGATTCGTTGCGCTCGTCGACCTCGATCCTCAGGCCTCTCGCTTTGGCCTTCTTGGCGATTTCGAAGGCGTAGTCCTCGTTTTCCTTGGAGATGGGGATGATGGTGGCATGGACGGGGGCGAGCCACATGGGGAAGGCGCCGACGAACTGCTCGATCAGGGCTCCGAAGAAGCGCTCCATGCTGCCGACGACGGTGCGGTGGATCATGATGGGCCGGTGTTCCTTGCCGTCGCTTCCCATGTACTTCAGGTCGAAGCGTTCGGGTAGGGCGAAGTCGACCTGGATGGTCGGTCCGGTCCAGAGGCGGCCGAGGGCGTCCTTCAACTCCACCTGGATCTTGGGGCCGTAGAAGGCGCCGCCGCCTTCTTCGGTGTGGAAGGGGATGTTTCTGGCGTTGAGACAATCGAAGAGGGCCTGGGTGGCGGTGACCCAGTTCTCGTCCGTGCCGACGAAGGATTCGGGCTTGGTGCCGACCCGCACCTCGGTCTCGAAGCCGAAGAGATTCATCATGTCGAAGGCGAAGTCGAGGACGCTGCCGATCTCCTCCTGGAGCTGGTCGGGGGTGCAGAAGATGTGGGCGTCGTCTTGGGTGAAGCCGCGAACGCGCAAAAGGCCGTGCAGGACCCCAGAGCGCTCATAGCGGTAAACGGTGCCCAGTTCGAAGAGCCGCATGGGAAGTTCGCGGTAGGACCTTCCCTTGTTCCCGTAGATCAGGATGTGGCCGGGGCAGTTCATCGGCTTGATGACGTATTCCTGCTTGTCGACCTCGAAGAAGTACATGTTGTCGCGGTAGTGGTCCGAGTGGCCGGAAACGTCCCAGAGGTCCCCCTTGAAGATGTGGGGGGTCATGACGAGGTCGTATCCCCGCTTGAGGTGCTCCTGGCGCAAGAACTCCTCCAGGATGGAGCGGGTGAGCGCCCCCTTGGGATGGAAGAGGATGAGGCCGCTGCCCGCGACGTCGTGGATGGAGTAGAGGTCGAGTTCGGGCCCCAGCTTGCGGTGGTCCCTTCTCGCGGCTTCCTCCAGGCGGTGGAGGTGGCCCTTGAGGTCCTCCTCGCTGAAATAGGAGGTCCCGTAGATCCGGGAGAGCATGGGGTTGCCTTCCTTGCCCCTCCAGTAGGCTCCGGCGACGGAGAGCAGCTTGAAGTGCTTGATCAGTCCGGTGCGGGGAAGGTGGGGGCCGCGGCAGAGGTCGGTGAAGATGTCCTGCTTGTAGAGGGTGACCGAGGTTCCCGGGAACTTCTCCGAAATTTCCTTCAAGAGCTCGGCCTTGAAGATCTCCCCTTCCTGCTCGAACTTCTCGATCAAGGCGGGGATTTCAGGAAAAGAAACCTCGCTCCTTTCGATGGGCAAGTTTTTCTTCGAGAGTTCGCGCATCTTCTCCTCGATCTTGACCAGGTCGTCGGGAGTGAAGGGACGTTCGAATCCGAAGTCGTAGTAGAAGCCGTCGGCGATGGAGGGGCCGATGGCGACCTTGGCGGTGGGGAAAAGGGAGAGGACGGCCTGGGCCATCAAGTGAGCGGTGGAGTGGCGCAGGAGATCCAGCGCCTCGGGGGCATCCGAGGTCAGGATCTCGACCTGAACTTCTTTTTCGATGGGGGTGCTCAAATCGACCAGTTTTCCATCCAGCTTGGCGGCGACGGCTTTTTTCGCCAGGCCATGGCTGATGCTCTCGGCGAGCTGGAAGACGGTGGAGCCTTTTTCGACTTCCCTTTTCGATCCGTCGGGAAGGGTGACGGCAGTGAGTTGGGCAATGGACATGGTTCCTCCTCGTTTCGCACAATGCCTTGATTGTAGCAAAACGGGGAGGGACAGGTCAAAAAAGAAGGTCGTTTCCTACCGGATGAGGCCCAGCAGGTCGTCGATGTTCTTGTTGTAGTCGGTGAGCAACTGGGAGAGGTTCTTGTAGATGAAGTTGGTGACTTCGCTCTCCTGGTTCATCTTCGAGATGATCTCGGCGGAGTCGGGGGCATCGAGCATGTGGCCGATGATCCGGATCCCGCGCTCGGTGACGTTGACGGGGCTGGAGGTGGAGGTCTCGTTCAGGAGCTTCTGGTTGTTGGAGACGGAGATGCCGTTGCGGTAGACCTTGGGGATCTCGAAGACCGAGCTGCCCCAAGAGGACATCTGAAGGAAGGAGGCATCGGCGACCCGGACCACGGCGACGTGGGAGGGGCCCTTCCCGGTGTACTGGTTCTCGTTGCCCACCCCGGCCAAAACCAGGCCGCGGATGTCGTAGGGGTCGGCGGCCTTGTCGTCGACGGTGTGGTCGGACCTCTCCATGACGGCGTCGCGCATGACGGCGGGGTTGGTGAAGTCCTCGTTGTGGATGATCGGGTGGTCGGGGTCGGCCGGGTTGTCGTCGCGGCGCGCGTTGGCCGTGATGATGCCCGCGTCGGCGAAGTTCTTCATGAAGTCCCGGAAGGCCGGGGTGTCCGTGGGGGTCTTGTCGAAGTCGGCCAGATAGTTCTTCTGGGTGTTGCGGGGCCAGCCCAACTTGTTGTAGAAGTCGAGGAGCTGGGGATAGGTGGCGCTGCCGTTCTTGATCTTGTTGTTGTCCGTGACCGTCATCGCAGTGGGATCGAAGTCGACGTTGCGCAGGACGTAGAGGCCGCTCTTGGTCTTGAGGCGGAAACGATCCTTGCCGTCGGCGCCCTTCTCGAGCTTGAACTCGAAGTCCCCGCCGCGGGTCAGGAAGACCCTGCTGCCGGGGTTGGTGCTTTCGGCGACGGCGAAGAAGGAATTGGGAGAACCGGCGATGGCGAGGTCGCCCGCGGAGCCGTCGGCCTTGCCCTGCCGGACGCGGCCGGTGATGGTGTCGTCCAGCTGGACTTCGGTGCGGGATACGTAGAGGTGGCCGACCGCGGTCTGGACCGAGGGTCGGCTGCCGGCGCCGCTGCCGGGGCCGATCCCCTGTGAGGAGGTCTGCACCGAAACGTTGTGCCCGAAGTCGGTCTTCACCATCTTGAAGCCCGGAGTGGCGGCCGATCCCATGTTCAAGAGGACGTTCGCACGCCATTGATCGACCGCCTTGAAGGTGTTGATCAGGGAATAGCGGATGTCATAACTCATCGGTCGTCCTCCAAAAGGGGTTCTTCTCCTGAGATTCTACCCCAAAAACCTTCGCTTGTAACCCGCGTCTCCTTTATATAAAGATGGAACCCTTTTTTAATGCCTCATTAATGGCAGATAGTTCTCCTTTAATTAGGGTATAATTAAAGAAAGCAACCTCTCGCATCTAAAAAGGAGGAAAGGACGTTGGTAAAAGTGGAACTCGCCGCCGCGATGGAACAAATCGAGGAGCTGAGGCAGAAGGCTCTCGCTTTGGTCCGCATGATCACCTGCCTCGACCCCGCCGATCCGGAATTCGACAACAAGTTCTCCGGGCTCAAGAACCTACTCCATAACTACAAAGAGGAGTACACCGTTCCCGCCAAGGCGCAGGAACTCATCGCTCAGATCCTGAAACTCGATCTGGTCGACCCCGACTTCGACAAGAAGTTAAAGACCCTGGAAGACTCCCTTGGCGCAGTGGCAAGCGTAAATTAAATCTCTTTTAAAACCTGCAAGACTTCTCGCCGGAGGCGGGATAACCACCTAGACAAGTTTGACGCTCGGTTCGACAGCTTACTGGCTGGCCCGATTTTATGAAGGAGGAACTCATGGCAGAACCTATTCTATCTGTTGGCATGCAGAACATCGGAACCATCGCCCAGAAGGTCAATAATCAGCTCGACCTCATCACCGACCTCAAGCCGGATGACGACGAATTCCAGAAGAAAATGTTGCTGTACCAGACCACCCTCGACTCCCTCAAGAAAATGATGGACGGCATCGAACAGGCCGTTCGCTCTTTCCACCGCCCGTAACATCGTTTCCCTTGCCCACGGAGCTCGTGTCCGTGGGCTTTTTTTGTGCCAAAAGAAGATCGCGATCTTCCAACTGTTCTTTTTTCGGAAAACTCTCGGACAGATCGGGCAAGCGGGAAGCGATCGGATCCACGACAATGCGAGGATCGAGTGGTCGACGGATGAAAAATCCGCCCTTTTTGAACAGGGGGAAGGATGGATAGCTTCGATCTCATCGTTCTGGGAGCGGGAAGCGCCGGCTTCGCCGCAGCCCGCGTCGCGGCCGTCCAGTTACGCGCTCATGTGGCGCTGGTGGACAAGGGGCCTTTGGGAGGGCTGTGCATCCTGGCGGGATGCATGCCCTCCAAGGCCTTGCTTCAATCCTCGAACGTGGCTCAACTCGTCCGAAATGCCGGCGAGTTCGGGCTACGCTTCGAAGGCATGAGCCTCGACTTCCCGGCGATCATGGCGAGAAAGGAGCGCTTCGTGCGGGAATTCGCCGATTTTCGCACGGAGGGGATCGAGAGCCTGCCCCACACCGAACTGATCCTCGGAGAGGCCTGTTTTCTGGATCCTCATACCATCAAGGTGGGCGAGAGGACCTTGACCGCACCCAAGGTCATTCTGGCGACCGGCTCTATCCCGATGGTTCCCCCGGTGCCGGGTTTGGCCGAAGCCGGCTTCATTATGAGCGATCAAGCGCTGTCTCTCCCCAGGTGCCCGGATTCCCTGGGCATCGTCGGAGGAGGAATCATCGCCCTCGAACTGGGGCAATTCTATGCCCGGATGGGGGCGAAAGTGACCCTGATCGAAGCGGGACCACGCCTCATCCCCCGGGAAGACCCCGACGTGTCCGCGGTCATCACCCAGCGCCTGATCCGGGAGAACGTCTCGGTGCATACGGGGGTGAAGCCCTTTTGCGTGGAAAGCAGCGGCGATCGCAAGTGGCTTTGCTTCGAGTGCGCCGATGCCGGCGAAAGGATCGGGGTCTCGGAAATCCTGGTCGCGACGGGCCGGGGCCCCTGCATCGAGGGGCTGGATCTCGAGAAGGCCGGAGTTCGGATGGAAGGCCGCCGCATGGTGCTCGATCGCTGCTTGAGAACCTCCCATCCCGACATCCTGGCAGCCGGAGACGTGACCGGGGGCTCTTACCTGGTGCACGTGGCGATATCCGACGGGGAGCTCGCCGCCCGCAACGCCCTCCTAGGCTGCGCGCCTTCCCTCGCCCCCGAGCATCTCTACGTCTCGGCCGCCTTCACCGAACCGAACATCGCTCGCGTGGGACTCTCGGAAGGGGAAGCGAAACAGCTGGGCCGGGAAGTCCTCGTCGGCCGCTACTCCTTCGCGGACCTCGGCAAGGCGGAAATCCTCGGCGAGACCGATGGCTTCGTCAAGATGCTCGCCGACCCCAGGTCGGGCGAGATCCTGGGTCTGACCATCGTCGGGCCCCAAGGCGCGGAACTCATCCACGAAATGTCCTGCGCCATCACCTTCCGAGCCACCGTCGAGCAATTCCTACGGGTTCCCCACATCCACCCCACCTTGTCGGAAATCCTGACCTACCCGGCCGAAGAGATCCTGGATCAGATGAGGAAGCGCTCCCGAGTGCAAACCACGCTCTTTCCCTCCGGTTACAACGATCAGGAAGAGGCCTGCGCCCTCGAAACCCTCGAAAAGAAGGGCTTTTCCGCCGATTGAGCTTCCGGGAGCTTTTCAGGAAAGGGCCGGAACGCTTTTTTTTCGGTAAGCCCAAACCAACAGAGCGCCCCCTATCGCCACCATGGGCAGACAAAGGACTTGCCCCATGCTGAGAGGACCCAGGACCAGGCCGAGCTGGACATCGGGGTTCCGGAAGAACTCCGCGAAGAACCGGAAAGCCCCGTAACAAACCAGGAAGAGCCCGAAAGTCGCCCCATCGGGGGAGGGACGGCGCGAAAAGAACCAGAGGATCAGGAAAAGGAGCCCCCCCTCGAGCCCGAATTCATAGAGCTGGGAGGGATGCCGGGGAAGACCTTGGGGATCGGTCGGAAAAACCATCGCCCACGGCATCCCGGAAGGGCGTCCCCAAAGTTCGGCGTTGATGAAATTGCCGAGCCTTCCGAGGGCCAGCCCGACGGGAACGGCGGGGATGGCCGTATCGGCCAACCGCAGGAAGGGGATCCCCCTCTTTCGGCAGAAGAGCCAGACGGCGATGAAGGTGCCGATCGCTCCCCCATGGAAGCTCATGCCCCCGTGCCAGAGGGCAAAGATCTCCAGGGGGTGCTTCAAATAATCGGACAAGCCGTAGAAAAGGATGTAACCCAGCCTTCCCCCGAGGATCACGCCGATCATGATGTTGGTCACGAGGTCGCCGAGAGCCGGTTCTTCGAGGGGAAGCTCTTTTCTCTTGGCGATCGAGCGAATGATGAAATAGCCGATGAA
>DOBT01000071.1 GCA_003503675.1 Cyanobacteria bacterium UBA8530
CGCCCAATCCCGGCGAGCCGCCGCGCGCCCTTTCCAAGATCGCTTCCGGGGGCGAGCTGGCCCGCCTCATGCTGGCCTTCAAGACCGTCCTGGCCGGAAACGATCCGACCCCCACCCTGGTCTTCGACGAGGTGGATGNNCGAGGCGATCGCCCGCTTGATCGGAGGAGAACCGACCCCGGTTTCCCTGAGCCATGCCGAAGAGCTACTTCAAAGAGCCAGCCGCTTTCTGGAGGTGCCAGAAAAATTTCCGGAGGGAATTCATGAGAAATGAAAACTTCACCGTCTTTCGCTATCGGAAAGGGGAAATCGAGATCGATCTCCAGGGCGAGCGCGATTTCGTAGAACGGCAGCTCGCGGACCTGCTGCCCCGCATCCTCGCCGGCGAAGACCTACAGAACATCAGGGAACTCGAAAACCTCAAGCGCGGCGAAAAAACCGAGGAACCCGAACCGCCCGTCATGCGGGTGCGAAAGAGGATCGAGCTCGATGAGTTCCGGGCCCTCAAGGCCCCTTCGAACTCCGTGGAGCATCTCCTCACCCTGGCCTATTACCTCGAAAAGTACGAGGGGTTCCCCGAATATGAAGCCGAAGACTTGAAGAAGCGTTGGCCCGACAAAAGCCTGGAAGCGACCTGGGACGAAGAACTTTTGGAGCGCTGCCTTTCTTCCGGCTTTCTCGAAAACAGCGCCTCCGGCGCTTTTACCCTGACTTTTACCGGGGAGCAGTACGTTCAGGGGGGCTTCTGAAGGCAAAAAGAAGCGGGTCTCCCGGGAGGCCCGCTTCTTTTTTGCCTTATTGGTTGGGTAGGGTCCAGAAGTCGATGCGCATTTCGTCGTCGGAGACCCCGGATGCGGCGTCGATGATGGAGCTGGCGCGGAAGAAGCAGCAAACGCTGCCCACGACGCACTCGGCGATCGGCCAGCCGTTTTTCCAACCGGAGAGATAGGATTCGCCCAAGCCGGGCATCATGCTGGACAGCAAGAGGGCGGTGGCGGTGTTGCCTCCTCCGCCTCCGGAGACGGACGTGCCTCTGGTCGATTTCTTCATGGTCAGGGCATCGGCCGGCAGGGTGCTAAGAACCAGAAGGCTCGCGAACAAAACCCCTCCGATGGCCTTTCGAAACGTCATGGCAGCTCCTTTCTACAGCGTCTTTTCAATGATGTGGGTGCCGGGGGGAGGAGTGAAGCGAAGGGTTTCGCCTTCCATCCCTTGATTGATTCTAACGTCTCTCAATCGAATTTCCAAGTCGATTCGCTCGGGGAAGAAGACCTCGGTCCGGGTTTCCAGGGCGAGGCTGGCTTTTCCGAAGGACAGGAAGTTCTTGGCCGTCTGACGCATGGCCAGGCGTTCCTGCTCGTCGTAGAGTTCCTGTCTTTCGAGCCCTTCGGGGGTGAGCCAGAGGATCATTTTTTCTTTTTTTTTCGAGCGTCCCTCGATTCGATAGTTCTTTCCCTCGGGAAGGACCTTGAAGTCGAAGCGTTCGAGAATTTCGGGAAGAGAGCCGAGGCGGCTTCCCAAGATGGAAACCCGTGCCAGGATCCCTTTTTTCGCTTCTTCGAAGGCCGGACTGCGGTAGGAAGTACGAAGGCCCTGTTTGGTCCGTGGAACGAATTCGATCATTTCCTTCTCGTCGGCGGCGATCACCCTGGCCCTGGGGGAAAGGAAGTCGAGGCGGAAATCGGCGGGTTGGCGGAAGGCCATCTTCCACTGCTCGCGAAGGCTCGCTCCGTCTTTCGTCGTGAGCCTCGTCGCCTTGAACTGGATGTCTCGCACCTCTGCCAGGTCCAGGGTGGCCCTCTTCAGGAGCTCCGGCGCGTCGGGGGCCGCCGAAACCGGGAAAGCGAAGAGCAGTAGGAAAAGAATCAGGAAAAAGTGGCGCAATCAGTCCTCATCTCAGAAGCGGATGGTCAAACCCAGGATACTGCCATGTCCGTTCACCCCCAGGGTTCCTTCCAGCTTGGAGCTGAACAGGTAGCCGAGTTCCGCCCCCGAGGCGGGACCGCCGAAGGTGTAATAGTAGGGGCCGGGGATGGTCCCGTAGTAAGGCACGATCAGGTTGAATCGACCGGTCAGGCGGTTCGTGAAGGGGAAGGCCAGGCCGAACCCCAGTTCGAGATTGGTGAAGGAGTCGCCCGACCAGCGACTTCCGCCCCAGGCCCCGAAGATCCCCGCGATGGAGAGGTCGTGCTTGCCCCCATCGACGAACTGATAGACCCCGTGGACGTCCCAGAGCGGGATGCGGGCGTAGCCGAGGCCGAAACCGGGTAGGCTGATCGAGCCGCCGAACATCAATTCATCCGAGAAGGGAAGGTCCAGGGAAGCGGCGACGTTGTCGTTGCCGGCCCCGAGCCCGAAATAGCGGAGATTCGAGTAGAAATCGGCCTGAGGCAGGGTAGAGGCCTCGGCGGGTTCGACGAGAGCGCCCAAAGCGGCGGAAACCAGGCAAACCCAAAGCGCACGTCTCATTTGAAATCCTCCTTCGGTAGCTTGAAAAACAACCGAGAGCTAGATTGTGTGCCATGCTATCACCCTGTCCATAGCACGTCAACTTGACAAGCGTTCCCGCTTTTGTTTTAATGGATTCAACGCGAAGGTGGCGGAACTGGCAGACGCACTANNTGGCGGAATTGGTAGACGCGCACGTTTGAGGGGCGTGTACCGCAAGGTGTACGAGTTCAAGTCTCGTCCTTCGCACTAAGGCTTTCCCGAAAGGGAAAGCCTTCCTCTTTGGCAAAAAAAAGGGCCTCCCGATCGGGAGGCCCTTTTTTCAGGCGTTGAGCATGGTGCCGTCGGGCTTGATGAGGAGGTTGGCCAAGACGTTCTTTGCGTCCGTTCTCAGGAAGGCCAGGTCCTGGGGGGAAGTAGAGCGTTGCCGGTTTCCCCGGGCGGTTTCCTTTCCCATCCCTTCGATGGTGGCGTCGCTGGCGATTTCATTGTTGCCGGAGTGGATCAGTCCCGATTGAGCGCGGATTTCCTCGGAGCCCTTGCCGAGGATGAAGGTTCTGAGAGCGCCCGGGGGGATGGCCGCACCCACCCGGGAAAGTCCGAAGTCGAGGATCTCGGAGAGGTTCTTGCGGTCGAAGGCGCCGCTCTTGGCGATGTGGCGGATGAAGCCCGACATCCCGGTGAGTTGTTCCCTCGCCTCGTTCTGTATGAAGGGGCCGAGGTTGGCCATCAGGCGGTCGAAGTTCTGGAGGAAGTTGCCGTAGGAATTGTCGTCGTTGGCCATTCCCAGGATCTCGACGGTCATCATCTCGGTGAGCTTGGTCGGATTGGTGCCGAGCTCGAAGAGGTCCTGCTCGGAGAGCTTGTACTTCTCGCTCAGGTATTTCAGGCTGTCCTGGATGCCCTGGGCGATCGCCGCCTGCTTCTGCTCCTTGGCTGGATCCGCGGAAACTTCGGGGGAGAGAACGATGTTCGTTTCCTCGAAGGCCTTGCGGACCAGTTCCGAACAAAAGAAAGCCCTGGAGTCGGTCCCGTCGAAGAAGTAATCGTAGGGTTTGCCGAGCTGTTCCTTGGCGTAACCCAGGACCTTCGAAAGGTTTTTCTCTTGCTCGGCCGGGGTACTGCCGTAGTTGGGCTTGATGATGTGGTAGGGGTACCGGACGGGGTTCTCTTCTTTTTTCTCGGTTCCCTCGAAGAAGGTCCAGAAGTCGGCCTCGCGAACCTTGTTGCTGTTGGGGTTCTTCAGATCCCCCGAGAGGCCGACCGCTTCGATGAAGACCGGAGGCGGGCCCTTCTTGACGCAGAGGGCGGCGTGAGTGACCTCGTCGCCCGCGGTCAGCAGGCCCACCGGGCTGTTGGGACCGGCGGCGGTCAGCATGACGTCGCCCACCTCCAGCTTGTCCCAGATCGCCTTGAGCTGGGGATCCGCAGGGGGAGAAGTGAAGAGGCTCTCCCTTTTGGCCAGTTCGGTCGCCAGGTTCTTTTGAAGGGAGTCCAGGGTGCTCTGCGAGGGCGCCGCGCCCACCGATTCCATGGCGACCTGGGTCTTCTTGACCTGCAAGTCGCTCAGTTTGGTTTGCAGCTCGTCGATGCGGGCGTCGCTGGCGGCCAGGGAAGCCCGGGTGGTGGTGGTCGTGAGGATGGTCGGAACGGTGGCCAGGGCCTCGAGCTTCTTCCATTCCGGATCGTTCCCGTACTTCTTGCGCAGGTTGTCGAAGGAGGTCATGGCCTTGGTGACCTTCTCCTCCTTGAGGAAGGGCAAGGCGTCCATGATCCAGGCGGCCGCCGAGATCACCAGCCCCTTGAGGACATCGGTCGTTTTGGCGAGCACAATGCCCACGAAGGAGCCTCCCGCCGCCTGGGGAGCGCTCCCTTTTTGGCTGAGGTCCAGCCGATCGAGAGGTGGCGCTTCGGCCCTATTCTCGATGATTTCCGGGGGTTGGGGGGGAAGGGGATTGGTTTGAAGGGGTAGGCGGATGAGCGGTGCCTGGTCCCCGACAGGATTCGGTGCCATGTTTCCCTCGCTTATTCTTTGCTCAGAGCGTCATAATAGCCTATTATTATTATTATTCCACAGATCGACGTGATCCCATCGCAAGCGAGGAAATTGATGATCGAATCGAAAAAGCACCATTCAGGCTTGACGCAAGTCGAAGTCCTGGAGAGCCGCAGCCAGTCAGGCTCCAACGTCTTCACCCCCCCCCAGCGAGAGCCCATCTGGAAAAAGTTTCTCGCGAAATTCGACGACGCCACCATCAAGCTGCTCTTGGCAGCGGCCATCGTATCCCTCCTCGTCGCGGGATGGCTGGCTCATGACGACGGCAACCTCGGCCACTTCATCGAGGNNCTCATGGCGGTCGCCATCGCCACCGGGGTCGGCCTCTACAACGACATCCAGAGCGAAAAGGCCTTCGCGGCCATCAAGAAATTGTCCGAGGACATCCTGGTCAAGGTCACCCGAGGCGGACAGTTCCATACCGTCCAGATCGCCGAACTGGTCGTCGGCGACCTGGTTCACCTCGAAACCGGGGACAAGATCCCTGCCGACGGCATTCTGCTAGGCAGCAACGAGTTCTCGGTGGATCAATCGTCCCTCACGGGCGAATCCGAGGGCGTCAAGAAAAAGGAAGGTGTGATCGATTCTTCGATCACCCTGATCAACCAGGAAGCCGGAGTCTGCCGGGGAACCACCGTGCGTTCCGGCAACGCCCTCATGCAGGTGACCTCGGTCGGTGACAAAACCGAGATGGGCGGGATCGCCCAGAGCCTGGCTTCCGCCGAAAACCTCGAGACCCCCCTTCAGGGAAGGCTCGGAAAGCTCGCCGACATCATCGGCAAGGTCGGCATGGTCTCCGCGGTGGCCATCTTCGTGGCCCTAGTGCTGACGAGATTGGT
>DOBT01000010.1 GCA_003503675.1 Cyanobacteria bacterium UBA8530
AAGCTCGATCCATCCGGATGGTTGTCTGGAATCGCCGCGAAGTTCTCGGATTTCTCGAGAATCTCGCCCAAAGTCGAGCCCCCCGCCCCCATGGCGACCCTTCAGGAACAGCTGGAGAGGGAAGCCCCCTGCGTCTCCGACATCATCTCCTTCGACTTCAACCACTACATGTCGCCCCAAAAGAGCGAAGAAGCCCGGAAGCAATATCAGGACTACATCAAGAAACTCGGACAGTAGTTCTTTCTTTTTCTTATTTTTCGGGCTGCAGGTAGTCCAGGACGTCGTTGACGGCTATCGCCCCGATGAGGTGGTTATTGAAGTCCACCACCGGCAGGGCGGAGAGGTTGTAGCGGGTCACCATCTCGACCACCTCTTTGGCGGGGGTATGGGCATGGGCGAAGACCAGTTGCTTGGAGGCGATCGCCTTCATGCGCACGTGGGCGTCGGCCAGAAGGATGCGGCGGATGGAGACGGCGCCCGAGAGCTTGCCGTCCGCCTTGACCAGATAGAAATAGCTGATCACTTCGGCTTCGGCCAGCTCTTTGCGGGACCAGCGGACGGCGTCGCCCACGGACAGTTCCTCGTCGATGGCGATGAAGGAAGTGGTCATGAGGGCACCGGCGGTGTCCTCCTCGTAGGAGAGGAGGTGCTGGACGTCCGCCGCCTCTTCCGGATCCATCCGGTCGATCAGGCTTTGCGCCTCCTCGTCGGTCAGCTCTCCGAGAAGATCCGCCGCTTCGTCGGGTTCCATCTCCTCGAGGATGTCCGCGGCCCTTTCCGGATCCAGTTCGTGGAGGATGGAGGACTGCATGTGGGGCTCGCTCTCCTCGATGAGGTCCGCCAACTGCGGATTCGTCAATTCTCCGAAGAGGCGGTGGCGCTGCTGGTGTCCCATGTCCTCGATGACGTCCGCGAGGTCGGCGGGGTGCATGCGGGTGAGTCGGTCCGAGGTGACCGATAGCCTGACCTTGGTGGTTTCCTTTTCGATGGGTTCGATGGAATCCCAGGGGATGATCCCCTCGGAAACCTTCACTCCGGTCATCTTGACGAACCAGGCCAGGGCGCGGGCCCAGCCCATCCTTCGCATCAGTCCCCAGATTCCCATGTCCAGGCCGCTGACGAAGAGGTGATCCTTGAGCTGGCTGAAGACGATGTCGTTGACCCGGACCACCTTGGCGCCGTTGATGTCGACCACCTGGGCGTCCAGGAGATCCCTCACCAGGAAGACCTTGTCTTCGGGCAAGGGAAGAGGAGGGATGAAGGCCTCTTCCAGTGAGAGGCGCACCCCCTGGCGATCGAAGCGATCGACGTCTTTCAGGGGAAGGTAGATGAGGTCGGAAGCTTTCTTCACCACGAGGCCGAGCACCTCGGGGACCGCGGCTACCTGCTCGATGACCAGATCCTTGAGCGTTCCGATTCTTTTATCGTTCCGATCACGCACGGCGGCGTTCTGGAGGTGGCTGAGGAAGAAAGGCATTTTTGGCGCTCCTTGCTTCTATTGCCCGAAAAGATGCGGGAAAAGGGTCGAGAAAACGAGCAAAACCGAGAGGATGACCATGACCAACGTGAGGGTCCAGGTCAGGAAGTTGAAGAGGGGGCCGTTGACGTATTTGCCCATCAAGCGCTTGTCGTTGATCAGCCAGAGGATGATGACCAGGACGAAGGGCAAGAGCATGCCGTTGACCACCTGAGACCAGTACATGATGGAGATCAGGGGGGCGTTGGGGAGGAGGATCAGCCCGGCTCCGACGATGATGATCCCGGTGAAGATGGAGTAGAAGGCCGGCGCCTCCTTGAAGGAATAGTCGAGCCCCGATTCCCAGCCCATTCCTTCGCAGATGGAATAGGTGGTCGAGAGGGGGAGGATGGTGGCGGCGAAGATCGAGGCGTTGAAGAGGCCGAAGGCAAAGAGCATGGAGGCCCATTTACCGGCCAGGGGCCCCAGGGCGAGGGCCGCGTCCTTGGCGGTTTCGATGTTCAGGCCATGCCTGTAGATGGTCTCGGCGCAGGCGACCACCACGAAGAAGGCCACCAGGTCGGTGATGAGGCATCCGATGATGACGTCCCAGCGGGTCACCCAGTAGTCCTTGAACTGGATCTTCTTGTCGGAGACCGAAGACTGGATGTAGAACTGCATCCAGGGCGCGATGGTCGTTCCGACCATTCCGATCAGCATGGCGATGTAGTCGGCATGGAAGGAAATGACGGGGGTGGCGACGGCTTTGAGGATGGGCCCCCAGTTGGGCGAGGCCATCAGGCCCGAGATCACGTAGGTGGCGTAGAAGAGGGAGGCGACGAGGAAGATGTTCTCGATCTTCTTGTAGCTGCCCTTGACCACCAAGAACCAGACGGCCAGTGCCGAGGTCGGGACGGTGATGTACTTGGAGACCCCGAAGATCTCGGTGGAGGCGGCGATGCCGGAGAATTCCGCCAGGGTGTTGCCCAGGTTGGCGATGAAGAGGGCGAGCAGGATGTAGAAGGTCCAGCGTACGCCGAAGCGTTCGCGGATCAGGTCAGAGAAGCCCTTGCCGGTAACGGCGCCCAGGCGGGCGGACATCTCCTGCACCAGGATCAAGGCGACGGTGATGGGGATGAGCGTCCAGAGGAATCCGTAGCCGAAGTGGGCGCCAGCCAGCGAGTAGGTGGTGATCCCGCCGGCATCGTTGTCCACCGCGGCGGTGATGATTCCGGGGCCGATCACCGAGAGAAAAAGCAAAATGTTGCGCCAATTGAGGCGTTTGAAGGGGTTCAACGAAACCATCGAAATCTCCTAAATCCCGCACCGAATCGCATCGACTGTGACAAGGACTTAAAGGATCCATCGCCGACCACCCCCTTTCCGTCAAAGAAAAATCCCCCACCCGCGCACGAGAAGGGGATAAACAGGCGAAAAGACTCCGCATCCCCTTTCGTAGAGCTTTGACACTGGAAAGCGTAAAGGGTTTTCACCCTCAGCCACCTTAGGTTACGCCTTAATTCGGCGTAGCCTGGTCTACCCGTTGGGGTCTTTGGACCTTCCTGGGCAGTGGCCTATGTCTTTCCAGACGCCTCACCTAACGAGGATTCTTGGTCAATTATGTCAGATGGGATCTATTGAAGCAACCTAAGGAACAGCCAAAGTTGTTACGTTTGTTTGCTAAAAAGGGCCACAGTGCTCGAGGAGCCGCCCGGCGCAGTCCAGGATCAGATCGGCATGAACGGACAGCTCCTTTCGGGAAGCCACTCCGGTCAACACCCCGACCGTGGCGGCGACCCCGGCATTCCTGCCCATGAGCAGGTCGTTGACCCCGTCCCCCACCATGACCGCTTCGGAAGGGAGCACCCCCAACTCCGAACAGGCCAAGAGGATCATCTCGGGATGGGGCTTGCCTTTCGAGACCCGATCGGAACCGACCACCGAAGAAACGGTTTCCCGGATACCCATATAATCCAAAAGTTCTTCGGTATTCTTTTTGTCGTCGGTGGTGGCTATCGCCAGCAACCAGCCCGCTTGCTTGAGCTTTTCGAAAAGTTCGGCGATGCGGGGGGTGGGCAAGACGAGGTCCTTCAGGGACAGTTCTTTTTCGGCCTCGAGGATGGCCTCCTTGCCGATCTCACGCCCCTTCACCCAGGGAACCCCGCGGGAGTAGAGGAAAGAGGCGATGATGGTGTTCGATTCGTTTTTCGAGGCCATGACCAGCGGTCCGTGCGGATCGACTCCTTTTTCTTCGATTCCCAGCGCCCTCGACAACTCTTTTTTTTCCCTCTCCTCGAGGGGAAAGGCTCGGTGGACCCGCTCTATCCTCGCGTCGATCATTTTTTCCCAGAAGAAGGGGAAGTCCAGAAGCACCCCGTCCTTGTCGAAGACGATGGCCCGGGCGGAAACGAGGCGTCCTTCCAAAAAGAGTTTTTTTTCTTTCATTCGTCCTCCTTGGGAGGGGGCAATATCTTGTTCTGCTTGGGGGGGGGATTGGGCGGGAAGTAGCGGGTCTCCAGGCTTTGCGCGTTCGCTTTTACGAGCTCTCGGGCGTAATCGAAACGGTGGGCGAGTTCTTCGGCGGCCGAGGAGGGAAAGTGCCCATCCCGGGCCATGGTGCGGGCGAGGGCGTCGACCCGGCTCAGATCCGCGAGGAGGTCCCGGTTCTCGCGAAAGGGCAGTTCCCCGAAAGGGATCGAATTTTCGATTTTCTTGACTTCCTGCCAAAGGACGAGGGCCGAGGCGGCGGTATCGAGATCGGCCTGGCGGTAGAGATTGCCCAGATAGCGGTTGCTCGCTTCCACCAGAACCCGTCGAGCGGCCTGGATGAGGTTGCGGTGGGGGGGATAGGCCTTGTTGCGGTAGGGGCCGCTGGCCAGGTCTTCGAGCATCCCCAGGGGAAGGTGGGCGAGGGCGAAGAAAAGGGCGCCGCCCTGGTGGAAGCGGTTCAGTTCGTTGAGCTGCTCCAGGGCGTTTCGGTCGGGGGCCTCCATGCGATGGAGGCCGAGGATGGGGTAAAGCAAGTTCTTGCGCTGGAAGCCGTCGGTTTCCCAGTCGAGCCAGGCCTCGAGGTCTTCGGCCTTCGAGGTGTAGAGCATGGGGGAGGCCCAGCGGATCCAGCGGTTGTTGGACCAGTGCCGCCAGTTCTGCATCTCGGTGAGGCGGGCATAGCGCTCGTTGCGGAAGACCGCCGCCGCCAGGACGGGCTTTTTTCGGGTGGCATTGAGGCGCTTGTTGATTTCCTTCACGGCGGAATTGACCTGTTCCTCGCGCCAGAGCTGCCAGGCCAGATCGTTGGTCTCGGGATACTTGCCGTTTCTTTCCATTCCCTCGAGGCGGAAGCGGGTGACGGAGAGCCAATCTTCGGGAGTCTCCTCGTCGTACCGGATGTAGTCCATCATGACCCCGTCGGGTTGATAGCGGTTCACCAGTTCTTCCACGATGTCGCCGAGGAGGTGACGGGCCTCCGGGCTGGCGGGGCTCAAGAAGCGGGGCTCGACGGTCTTGGAGGAGCGGGCCGCCAGGGCGGGCAGCTTGGAAAGGATGGGGTCGCCATAGCCGGGGGAGCGGACTCGGAAGCACCAGAGCCAGGGATGGACCTCGAAGCCGAGGCGACGGGCTTCTTCCATGAAGAAGCCGAAGAGATCCCCTTTTCCGTCGAAATCCGGGTCGAGCGTGGTGTAGCGGCTGGGATAGATGGTGTAGCCCCTCCGGAAGACCTCGGGGAAGAGCATGTTGAACTTGGCGGAATTGAGGCGGGCGAGGAGGGAACGGATGCCTTCCTTGCTTTTGGGCAGGCTCCCGGCATCGATGAAGAGGCCCCGCGCCTCCACCGATCGGCTCGAACTGAGGATGAGCTGGGCGTTGCCNNGTTGCCGATGCTTCGCTCGGCCTTTTCCAGCCAGAAGGGGACTCGCTCGGGGGCATTTCCCATGGAGTTCAGCAAATCGGCGGTATCGAGGTACATGCGCCCGAGAGTCAGTTCCACGTCGGCCTGGCTGGTGTGGACCTCGAGAAATTTCTTCTTGGCTTCCCCGAGAAGGACGTTCGCCTTGGACAACTGCCGTCGGCCCTCTTCCAGCCCGGGGTTTTTCGGGGGGGTGAAGAGGTCGAGGGCTTCCACTCCGGGGGGAAAGGAAAAGCCAAGAGAGAGGAAGAGGATGAAGAGGATAACGAAGATGTCGAGAAGCTTTCGCAAGATTCGGCTTTCTAGTTTCAGGGGCTTTTGTTGCCATTATACACCAACGGATCGCTCAGAGCTTGGCAGAACCCACCAAGGAATCGCGTCCCGGGAAGGGAAAGGTTTTCTCGGCAAGGAGCGAAATAGTGAAGCCTCTGCATCTGATCCTGGTCGACGGGTGGCATCCCCAGGCCCTCATCGAGGAGCTGGGGAATTTGCCTGCTTTGTCCCGAATCGCCTCGGCGGGAGCCTTGCAACTCGACTGCGTCTCGGTCTTCCCCACCGTCACGCCGGTCGCCTTGAGCTCTCTGGTGACGGGGGTCGGCATCGATGGCCACGGGGTCGGGGGGATTCTCTGGTACTCCCGTAGGGAGGACCGCTACATCCACTACTGGCCCCAACTGCATTTCCCCGGCTCTCTCGGAAGGGTCTGCCGGGACATCCTCGATCTCGGAAAAAACCACGTTCATTGCCCCACCCTCTTTCAGCTCCTGCAGGAGGGCGGCATCGATTCCGCCTCGATCAATTTCCCGATCTTCAAGGGGAACTTCGTTCACCCCACCCGCCTTTGCTGGGCGGCATCCCGCCTGATCGGCCTGCCTCGGGACCTCGCCTTCTCGGGTCCCCGCTGGATGACCTACGGTACCTTTCTTCGGCCACCGGGCTTTTCCCCCCTCGCCTACAAAATGGGCATTTCCGACCTTTGCGCCGCCGCCTACACCGCCGCCATCGTGAAAAAGCACCACCCGCGCTTTTTGCTGACCTACTTCCCCGAGCACGACCTGCGTTCCCATCATCACGGTCCCATGGACTGCGCCTTCAGCCTCCGAAGCATCGACCGGCAAATCGCCAGGATAGCCGAAGCCTACGGGGGGATCGACCAGGCCGTCAGGAAGGCCAAGTGGCTGCTCGTCGGGGACCACTCCCAAACCCCCATCGGGGGCTTCAAGGACTACGGGGTGGACGTCTTCAAGGCTTTCCGGAATTCGAAGGAACTTTCTTCCCTGCGCCTGGCCCCTCTGTACGGAGGCGGACTCGAGCGAGGATTGTACGACCTCGCCCTCGCCCCCAACGACCGCAGCTGCCTCGTCTACCTGCCCAGGGGAAACCGCAGCTTGTTGTTTCCCCTGCTTTATGTTTTTTCCCGCTGGGAAAGCGTGGATCAGCTCTTCTGGCGGGACGACGAGTGGTGCTACTGCCGAAAAGATGAAGGCCAGTGCCGTTGGAGATCGGGGGGGGGCCTCTGGGACCGCTACAAACAAAGCTGGGAGGTGGAAGGCGACCTTTCCGTCCTGGACGTCTGGCGCTCGGAGGATCGCATCCATTACAATGGATATCCCGATGCCTTCCGCCGCGTGGAAGAACTCCTCAAGGCCTCGGGGGCGCCCGATCTCGTCCTTTCGGCGCGTCCCGGCTACGAGTTCAACACCGGCTTCACCATGGGAAAGGGTAACCACGGGTCCCTGGGAGCGGGGGACTCCCTGGTCCCCCTCCTGACCTGCGGTATCGAACCACCGAAGGACCCCCGCCTCATCGACCTGGTGGGTCTCGTTTTGCGGGAGTGCGACGTCGCCCTCCCCGAAACCATGAAAAGGAGAATCCTCCGATGATCAAGCTCATCCTTCACTGGTTGATCCTGGCCGCCTCCATCCTGGCGACCTCCACCTTCCTGCCGGGCTTCAAGATCACCTCCTTCCAGACCGCCCTCCTGGCGGCGATCGCCCTCGGCATCCTCAACGTCCTCCTGCGCCCCATCCTGCTCCTGCTCACCTTCCCCATCAACTTCATGACCCTCGGCCTCTTCACTCTGGTGATCAACGGCATCATCCTGCTGCTGGTCGCCCACCTGGTGAAGGGGATCAGTTTCGATCACTTCGGCTGGGCCATCCTCGCCGCCGTGGTCATCGGAATCGTCAACTCGCTGGCTTCCTTTTTCCTCAAGCCTTTCGGGGCCTAGGGGAAATCCCCCTCTCCTCGACCAGGAAGGCCAGCATCAAGCCCCCCGATAGCCAGAACCCCGCCGTCGCGGCGAAGACGGAAGGCATTCCCCAGTAATCCGAGAGGAAGCCCGCCACCATGGGCAACAAGGCGGTCGAGGGAACGAGCGCCAGGTTGAAAAAGGAAACGACCGCTCCCTGCCTTCCCTCGTCGAGTTCCATCAGCCACTTGCCGTCGAGCTGGGTGACCGCCAGGTTGCCGCAACCGGCCAGGAAGAGCAGGGCGAGGTAGCCGTAAAGGCTTCTTTCTCCGAGGATAAAAAGGTTGGCCACTCCGGCGAGGACGGCCCCCCCCACCTGCATATTCCGGGCCCCCCAGGTATCGGAGAGGGGCCCCCAGATCACCCCCAGAGTCGCGGGGAGGTAAACCAGGGCGATAGCCAGGAGGCTGCTCTGGGCCGCCGTCAAAGAAAAAAGGCTTTTGGCATGGATCACGTAGAAAGCCGTGGCCATGGTCGAGCCGGAAAGGACGATGCGGCTCAAGAGGTAGCGCTTGAAACGGGAGTTCTCCCGCAGGAGGGCCAGCCCCGAGGCGAAAAAGGAGGCCTCCGGCCTTTCGATTTCCCTTTCCTCCTTTTCGGTGCTCGTCACGAAGAGGTAGGAGATCGATTGGAGAAGGGCGGCCATGAAGAAGCAGCTCCCGAAACCCCAGGGATGGGGCAGGCTTTGCAGGCACCAACCCGCCGCGAGAGCGCCGAGCAAGCCGAAGAGCCCTCCGAAGGCACCGCGATAGCCGAAGAATTTCCCCCGCTCCTCGGGCGGGACGAACTGGGCCAGGAAGGCGTACCAGAGCGGGATCTGAAAACCCAGGAAGAAGGAATAAAGGGTAAAGAAGAGAAAGAAGCCGGGAAGGGCCAGATGGTCGGGAAGCCAGGGGGTCGTCGCCATTCCCACCAGAGCCAGGCGGGGCAGGAGGAACTGTCCCCTGACCGAAGACCAAAGGTCGCTCAGTTGAGCGGCGTTGGCGGCGCCGAAGGGCTGAGGCAGACAAAGGCCCAGCATGAAGAGGCCCATGACCAGTCCCAATACCCAGCCGGCAGAGGTGTAGTGGTGGACGAAGAGGGGGAGAATGGCCGCCGGGGCAATGAAGGCCATGCCGCCGTTGAAGGCGGCCCCGTCCCCCATGTTGAGGATGAAGTTCTTTTTCCATCGATTCATTTTTCTATTTTAACCCCGCGGGGGGGGCAAGATCCGGCCGCGCTTTCCGATAAGAAGAATAAAGGTATGTTGTCTTCGCCTTTAGGCTAAGTTCTTGTCTATGAGGAGGTCGAAATATGTCAACCATCGACAGCGGCAAACCGTTGCCCCCGAGCGCCCAGAAGATCACGGTCAAGTCGGGTGAGACCTTATCGGGAATTGCCGAGCGTCTCGGCGTGAAGATCGATGACATCGAGCGTCCGAATCACGAAAAAATCAAGAACGCTGACATCATCTTTGCCGGCGAGACCCTGGTCATCGGAGGCAAGACCGTCGCCACCAGCGGGAGCGAGAAGCCGAAGGAAACCGATGCGGTACTGGCCAAGAAGGAGAACGCTCATCGGGTGCGTTCCGCCAAGGACGTCTTCACCGCTTCCCTCAAGTCCAGGGAAGAATTGAAGAACCGTCCGGATCCGAACAAGCTCCCCGAGCTCCCGAACATCGGAAAACCCGCCGAGCCCCCGAAGACCGAAGGTCCTTCGGAGCTCGAGAAGTGGCAATCAGCCCAGAAAGCCAAGGAAGAGGCCGAATCGAAGCTACTCGACAAGGTGGACGCCGTAGCCGAATCCCTGGAGCCCATCGTCGCCAAGGGCTCGCAGGGGAAGACTTCGGCCGAAATCGGGAATGCGGTCAAGGCCGCGAGCGAGGGTCCTTTGGACGCTCTCAAGAAGCTTCAGGCCGAAGCCAAGGCCCTCAATCCCACCACCCAGAGGGTGATCAAGATGCAGATCGATTCCGCCGAGGCCCGGGTCGCCGAGCTCCTGAACAAGCAGCAGCTTTTGCTCGCCTCCGAGAACAAGGCGACCGCAGGGCTGAACGAGAAGCTTACCGGGATGGCCGGAACCCTGAACGCCCTGGACAAGATGAAGCCGAACGATCGCGCCAAGGCCATCCGCGCGATGTCCGAGGAAATCTCGAAGTTCGCCTTCGATGCCGCACTCGCCCCGGAGGCCAAGGCCGCCGGCGAAAAGGCCCTGGCGGACATCAAACATTCGCTTACCCGCCAGATCGTCAATCACAGCGACGAGTCCGCCCTCGACGCGACCGACAACGGCTACAGGTTCGGACGCCCGGCCCCCGCTTTCAAGGAGCACCTCGAAACGGCCGAGAAGCTGATCAAGGCCGAACCTCAGGACCGCGACGCCCTCTTCGCCGAGTTCCACGAGATGAGGGAAGCCGTCAAGAACTTCGAAGATCCCCTGGTGAAGGCCGCCGCCAAGTCGGTGCTCCTCGAAATCGAAGCCAAAGTGAAATAAATAATAGAAAAAGATCGATCTTTTTTAGGGGGAGGCGGGGGCCTCCCCGTTTTTTTTCAGCATCCGGTAGTGGCAGTAGGCCGGCTCCTGCTTTTCATGGTCCCAGAGATGCAGGGAGTTGCCCAAACAATTGCTCCACCAGCCGCAATTCTTGCACTTGCCCTGTTTCATCCAGCGGCGATCGCGGAAGAGCTGGTAGCGGTTTTCCCAGACGTCGACGATGCGATCCTTGCGGATGTTTCCCTGAACCAGGGAGCGCGGCAGGCTGTTGCAGGCCCCGATGTCGCCGTTGTTGAGGATGGATGCCACCGAGATTCCGGCCTGACAGGTGTAGAAGTGGCTCCGTACTTCGCCTTCGAACTTACAGCCGAGGAAGCCTTCGTCACTGTAGGTGACGTTGAGCCTCTCGCTTGTTCTTTTTTCCTGGATGAAGCGAAGCATCTTTTCGAGGTCCCGGGAGGACAAGGTCAGCTCTCGATCGGCCCGGCCGTAAGGAAATACGTTCATGATGCGCCAGGAGTCGATTTTCAGGCTCTTGACCAGGGAAAGCATTTCCTCCAGCTGCCCGATGGTCTTCGGGGTGATGCAGGAGGTGGCCTGAACGACTCGCAAGGCTTTCGATTCGGCGAAGAGTTCGAGGGCACGGGTGGCGCGCGAAAAGGACTCGGGGTGGCGCCGCAGGTCGTTGTGCGCTTCCTCCAATCCGTCGAGACTGATCGAAACGGTCTTCATCCCCGCTTCCAGGCATCGCCGGACGATCTTTTCGTCCACCAGAAAACCGTTGGTGGTCATCCCCCAGCGAAAGCCCATCTTGACGGCCTCGTTCATGACCTCGAAGAGGTCCTCGCGCAGCAAGGGCTCCCCCCCCGAGACGGAGACCATGATCTCGCGCGGGTCATAGGCTTCGGCGATCTGACGGAAGGCATCGAGAATCTCTTCGCTGCTCAGCTCGTCCTGATATTCTTGCTTGAGACAGTCGCTGCCGCAGTGGCGACAGCTCAGATTGCAGCGCAGGGTGGTTTCCCAGAAAAGCGTCCTGATTCTCGGCTCTTCCCTTTGCAGGCGGTCGTAGTGGGCCCAGGCCTTGAGGCGGATGGTCTTCGGAATCAATGCGGCTCCCCCTTTTTTCCTTTCATTATGCAAGTTTATCCCGAAGATGGCGATATGAAGGATGGAAGCGGAATGATTTTCTTTATCCAGAATTGACCGAAGGGGGAAGTTGAGCCATGGGATTCGATATCATGCGAGCCATCACCTCGGGCCTCGATTCAGCGAAGCGAGTGGTGAACAAAGCGGAGGACGCTCTCGAAAAGGCCGGCGAGGAGGTCCTGGAAGCCGGCGAGGGAGCGCTCCATATGGCCGGGGACGCCTTCTCCAAGACCGGAGAACTGGTGTCTTCCGGAGCCAAATCTCTCGGCGATTTGGTTTCCGAGGCCAAAAACAAGTTGCTGGAAGAAGGCAAGGAGCTTTTGAGGCTTGATCCCTTCGAATCCGAAATCACCCGTATTCCCTTTGACGCCAACGGCGATCCCGGCGAAGCCCTGGTCGAAGCGGGCAAGCTCCTCGAAAGCGGCCGGCCCCATGAGGAAGCGGCGCTCAAGAAGCTATCCCCGAAGGCGCAGGCAAATTTCAAGTCGGTGGCCGACGGGATCTCGAACGATACCCGCGCCAGGCAATCGCTTCAGCAGATGCTGCTCGAAGGAAGGCTCGGTGAGACGCTCCTCCAAAACCTCGCGGGGGTCGCGGGCCAGACGGTCGCCAAGGGGATCGATCGAAACTCCATGCTGGCCGACGCGGTTCAGGAAATCGCCGATCCCTCCTGCATCGCCCAACAAGCCCAAAACACCTGCGGGGGGACCACCGCCCAGATCCTGCTCGCTCGCCAGGACCCCGCGGAGTATGTCCGACTGGTCGGAGGATTGGCTTCGCCCGAGGGAAAGGTCAAGATCAGGAACGGCGACACCCTCGAACGCAAGCCGGATTGGGACGCAGCCGACGGCGGGAGGACCGTTTCGAGCCAACTACTACAGCCCGCCTTCATGGAGCAATCGAACGGCAAGCTCTTCACCTACGACAACACCAAGGATAGTCGCTCCTTCGCCGGGGTCGGCAACATTCCGGGCATGCTTTCCAATGAGATGGCCAATTTATTGGAGGACCTCACCGGAAAGAGATACAGCCACTTCGAGCGCATCTCGCTCGACATGGCCGATCCCCTCAAGTTCGAGCTCTTCAAATCCAAGCTCACGAAAGCCTCGCCGGGTCACGAGGTTCCGGTCATGGTCAACTACGCGAGCGAGCAGAATCTGGCCAACCCCCACTGGCTTCTGGTGACCGGGGTCAAGGACGGAGCCGTCTCCTACGTCAATCCCTGGGGACAGGAGGAGCGGATGCCCATGAAGGAATTCTCCAAGCACCTGATCGCCTATGTGCCGGAGAGGTGATTCCCTTCAAAGGAAATTGCCATACTTCTGATTTCGTCGTTCTTGGAGGGGGGCTTCCCCTCCTTTTCTTTTGCGATCCCCCAGAGGGGATGATACAATTGCGTTTTTAGGGCCGAATTATGCCGATTACCGCAGTTTCTCTGGAAAGGAAACCATGTCTTCCACACGCTTGCTACAACCTGAACCGCAGGTCATGATGTGCACCAATCAAAATCCGGTGCCTTGCCGAACCAAGGTGCGGCTGATCCTGAACCTTNNAACCTCGAGGTGGAGCCCCCCATTTACCAAGGCGTTTGCCATGATTGCCATTCGAGATATCAGTTCGCCGCCTCGGGGGACAAGGAAGTTGGCTATCATCTGGGTCCCATGCTTTCCTTCGAGCACAAGGGCGAACCGGCCGATCCCGCCCTGCTGCTACGCCGGGACGAGATGCAGGTCGATACTCAGGCCGGTCTTCAGGCCGGCCCCGGCAACCGCCAGCCCGTTCGCCAGAACGTCCCCCAGAATGTCAGCCAAGGATACCGGCCCAACGGCCAGGGCCAACGCCCCCAACAGGGCGGCCAGCAACCCCGTCCCTTCCGGCCGCCGGAAAACAGACCCATGCAGCCGGAAAACAGGCCCATGCCGCAGGAAGGCTTCCGCAACCGTCCCCCTCAGGGAGGAAACCGTCCCCAGCCACAGCCCAACCGCCCCATGCAGGAGCGGACTCCCCGTCCCGAGCCCAGGCCCCCCGAGGTCAAACCGGCAGCCGCTCAGGCCCCCAAGCCGATCGTCGNNGCTCCCAAGCCGATCGTCGCTCCGGTGGCCGCCCCGGCTCCCAAGCCGATCATCGCGCCTCCGGTCCAAGCTCCGGAGCCGAAGCTCGAGCCAACCAAACAAACCAAGGAAATCAAAGAAAACATCGAGAACCTCGAAGTGGCTCCCAAGAAGCCGGTTCGGAAACCTCGGGCGAAGGCCGAGGAAACGGTTGAAGTGATCGCCGTGAAGACCGCACCGGTGGCCAAGGCCCCGGCGGTGAAGGCTCCGGAGGCGAAAGTCGTAGAACCCCCCAAGAAGGCCGTCGTCGAAAAGAGCTCCGAACCCGTAAAGACCGAAGCCGTCGAAGCTGCTGCCCCCAAGCGCCGGGGAAGGCCCCCCAAGCGTACCGATGCAGTCGAATAATAGAAGGAATAGAGGAGAATTCCGATGATCACGGACAATTCCCACTCAACCGCAGAATTGAAAGAAATGACCCCCGAGCAACGGGATCGCCATTGGTACGAAAACGTCTACCTGGGCGACTCCATGCCCCAGCTCACCCTTCGTGCCGTCGTCATGGGGATGCTGCTCGGCGGCTTCATGTCCCTCTCCAACCTCTACGTCGGCCTGAAAACGGGCTGGGGCTTGGGCGTGGCCATCACCGCCTGCATCCTTTCCTACGCCATCTGGACCACCCTCCACACCCTCTTCCCCAAGTGGACCAAGACCGAGATGACGATTCTCGAAAGCAACGTCATGCAATCCACGGCTTCCTCGGCGGGTTACTCGACCGGGGGAACGATGATCTCGGCCATCGCCGCCTACATGCTCGTCACCGGACACCACATGAATTTCTGGGTCCTCATTTCCTGGACCTTCTTCCTGGCCATGCTCGGCGTCACGATGACCATTCCCATGAAACGGCAGATGATCAACATCGAGCAGCTTCGATTCCCCTCGGGCGTGGCGGCGGCAGCCACCATGACCAGCCTCCACGCCAAAGGCCAAGAGGCGATGCTGCAGGCCCGCGCCCTTTTCACCGCCGGCGGGATCGGCATGGTCATCGCCTGGATGCGTGACGCCGTCACCGCCTGGATGCCCTGGAACATTCCGGCCGTCATGGGGATCCCCTTCCTCAAGGTCGCCGGAGCCCCGGCCATCCAGTACACCTTCGCCATCGAAGGCTCGTTGCTCATGGTGGCCGCAGGGGCGATCATGGGCTTCCACGTGGCCTGGAGCCTCCTGCTCGGCGCGATCATCAACTATGCCGTCTTCGCTCCCTACATCCTGCACCTCGGCGGCATCGCAAAGCTCAGTTATCGCGGCATCGTGGCCTGGTCCATGTGGCCCGGCGCCGCCATCATGGTTTCTTCGGGCATCGTCTCCTTCGCCATGCAATGGAAGACCATGGCCCGCGCCTTCACGAGTTTCGGCAAGAAGGGCGCCGCCTCGACCGAAAAGAATCCCCTGGACAAGGTCGAGGTCCCGAATACCTGGTTTATTTGGGGCACCATCGTTTCCGGCTCGGCCTGCGTGGTCATCCTCCACTTCGCCTTCCACACCGCGTTCTGGATGGGTATCCTGGCGGTGCTGATGACCTTCGTCCTGGCCCTGGTGGCCTGCCGGGCGACCGGTGAGACCGATACCACCCCCATCGGCGCCATGGGCAAGATCACCCAGCTGACCTACGGCATGCTCGCCCCCGGCAACATGGTCACCAACCTCATGACCGCCGGCGTCACCGCCGGTGCCGCCGGTTCGGCCGCCGACCTCCTGACCAACCTCAAGGCCGGCTACCTGGTCGGCGCCAACCCCCGCAAGCAATTCCTGGCCCAGATATTCGGCGTCTTCGCCGGAACCGCCATCGTGGTCCCGGCCTTCTACCTCCTCGTGCCGGACATCTCGATCCTGGGTAGCGATCGCTTCCCGGCTCCCTCGGCCCAGATCTGGGCCGGCGTGGCCAAGATGCTTTCCACCGGTTTCAATTCGCTGCATCCCACCGCCCAGATCGGCCTTTTCGTCGGTCTCCTCATCGGGATCGCCATTCCCCTGCTCGAGAAATTCCTCCCCAAGAAAGTCAAGCCTTTCATCCCTTCCGCCATGGGGCTGGGCCTCGCCCTGGTCATCCCCGCCTGGAACTCGATCTCGATGTTCATCGGCGCCCTCATCGCCCTGATCGTCCTGAAGAAAAGGCCCCAGATCGACGAAACCTACACCATCCCCGTCGCTTCGGGCATCATCGCCGGCGAGAGCCTCATGGGAGTGGCGATCGCCCTCCTCGGCGCCTTCGGGATCTTCGGTCTCGGCCACTAGTTCGAGAGAAGAATCTCGCCACCGAAACCATCCGAGCCCCTTCAAGCCCTTTGTCCTCTTGGCAAAGGGCTTTTTCTCTGCGTAGAATGAAGGGTCCTGTTCAAAAAGTGAAGGAGCCCCCCATGATCTCGGACCTCTCAAGGCAAACCGGCGACCTTCCCTCGAAGGAAAGCATGACAGCGGAGCAGATCGAGCAACACTGGTTCGAAAACGTCTACCAGGGCGACTCGATGCCCCAGTTGACCCTTCGCTCGATTCTGATGGGCATGGTCATCGGCTGCGTCATGTCCCTCTCGAACCTCTACGTCGGCTTGAAGACCGGCTGGGGCTTCGGGGTATCCATCACCGCCTGCATCCTTTCCTACGCCATCTGGACCACCCTGCACAAGACGCTGCCCAGAATCTTCAAGACCGAGATGTCGATCCTCGAGAACAACGCCATGCAGTCCACCGCGACCTCGGCCGGGGTCTCGACCGGGGGGACCATGGTTTCGGCGATCGCCGCCTACCTGCTCATCACCGGGCACCACATGGATTTCTGGGTCCTGACGCTCTGGACCTTCCTTTTGGCGGTTCTCGGAGTCATGATGGCCATCCCCATGAAGCGGCAGATGATCAACATCGAGCAGTTGAGATTCCCTTCCGGCATCGCCACCGCCACCACCCTCAAGAGCCTGCATGCCAAGGGCGGGGATGCCCTGAAGCAGGCCAAGTCCCTCTTCTACGCCGGCGGCCTCGGGGCCTTCATGTGTTTCTTTCGGGATTTTTCCGCCCCCTGGTGGCGCTTCAGCTTCATCCCCGGCCAATTCCAGATCCCCTTTCTGAAGATCGCCGGGATACCCGCCCTCCAGTACACGATTTCTCTCGAGGGCTCATTGTTGATGGCGGCGGCCGGCGCCATCATGGGAACCAAGGTCGCCACCAGCCTCCTGATCGGAGCGGTGGTCCACTACGGCTTCCTGGCCCCCTACGTCCAGACCCTCGGCGGCATCCAGGAACTTGGCTTCCGGGGGATCATGAAGTGGGGGATGTGGCCGGGCGCCGCCATCATGGTTTCTTCGGGGCTCATGAGCTTCGCCATGCAGTGGAAGACCATCGCCCGGGCCTTCTCGGGAATAGGCGACCTCTTCAAGGGAATCAAGAAGGAAGCCGCTCCCATGGACCGCATCGAGGTCCCCAATTCCTGGTTCCTGATCGGCACCTCCCTCGCGGGGATCGGCTGCGTCGTCATGCTGGCGCTGGTTTTCCATACCAGCGTTTGGATGGGGATCCTGGCCGTGATCATGACCTTCTTCCTTTCCCTGGTGGCCTGCCGCGCCACCGGCGAGACCGACACCACCCCCCTCGGGGCCATGGGCAAGGTCACCCAGCTCGCTTACGGCATCCTGGCGCCCGGCAACATGATCACCAATCTCATGACCGCCGGAGTGACCGCCGGGGCAGCCGGAGCTTCCGCCGACCTCTTGACCGACCTGAAATCCGGTTACATCCTGGGCGCCAACCCCAGAAAACAGTTCTTGGCCCAGTTCGCGGGGGTCTTCGCGGGAACCCTCGTCGTCGTTCCCGCCTTCTACCTGATGGTTCCGAACGTCGCGGTTCTCAACAGCGCACGCTTCCCCTCTCCCGCCGCCCACGTATGGGAAGGCGTGGCGAGGCTGCTTTCCAACGGCCTTTCCTCCCTGCACCCCACCGCGCAGATCGGCCTTTTGATCGGCGTTGCCATCGGCACTCTCATCCCCATCATCGAGAAACTCGTGCCCAAAAAAGTGAAGCCCTTCATTCCCTCGCCGATGGGGCTGGGTTTGGCCATGGTGATCCCGGCCTACAACAGCATCTCGATGTTTCTCGGGGCCATGGTCGCCCTGATCGTCCAAAAGAACTGGAAGAAATTAGCCGAAACCTATACCATTTCCGTTTCTTCGGGCATCATCGCCGGGGAGAGCCTGATGGGAGTGGCGATCGCCATCCTCACCACCCTGGGAGTTCTCGGTTAAAAGAAAATTCGAAAGCCCCCTTACGGGGGCTTTCTCGTGTTTGGCCTTTTTGATACGCGAAGAATGGCTCAGTCCGTGCCTTCGTCGAATAAAATGGACTTCACCTGCATTGGCTGCTTTTCAGCGAAGCCGGATATATTCAGCAAATCCCCATTTCCGGGGACATGGCCTCCGTATTCCGGGGACATGACCTCCGTATTTCCGGGGACATGACCTCCGTTCGTGCTGAGGTATCGAAGCACCTACCATTACTTTAGGTGATCCGGCAAGGCATTTTTCCTACCCCCCTCTGTGCCTATAATGGATGAGACAGGTAAGCCCCGTTAATTACTGTCGAGGGCGGGGAAGGATCTCTATATGAAAACCATCATGCTTTCCTCCCGAACCCCTTCTACGGAGGTTGCCATCATGCCCAATC
>DOBT01000011.1 GCA_003503675.1 Cyanobacteria bacterium UBA8530
GAAGCCCAGCTCGACCGCTTCATGCTCAAGGTGAAGATCAACTACCCCAACAAGGCCGAGGAACTGGAGATCATCGAGCGGATGACCTCGGGCAAGAAAATAACGCTGGAAAAACTGGGCAGCCCCGAATTGATCCAGGAAGCGAGAGCTTTGGTAAGCGGGATCCACCTTTCGGACAAGATCAAGCGCTACGTGGTGGACATCGTCTTCGCCACCCGCCAGCCCAAGGAATACGGCTTGGATTCCCTCGCCCCCCTCATCGCCTTCGGCGCCTCGCCGCGGGCCTCGATCTACCTCACCATGGCCGCCAAGGCCCACGCCTTCCTGCGCAAGAGGGCCTACGTCATGCCCGAGGACGTCAAGGCCGTGGCCATGGACGTCCTGCGCCACCGCCTCATGCTCACCTACGAGGCCGAAGCCGAGGAAATAGCCGTCGAGGACGTCCTGCGCAAGATCCTCATGGGGATCAACGTTCCCTGATGAAAAAAGAAGTCAGCGAAAAAAGCGAAAACCTGGCCAAAAAGATCCGAAAGCTGGAAATCCGCACCGACTGGCTGGTGAGGAATCTCATCGGGGGCCAATACCTTTCCGTCTTCAAGGGAAGGGGCCTCGAGTTCACCGAGGTCCGGGAATACGAAGAAGGCGACGACGTCCGTTTGATCGACTGGAACGTCACCGCCCGCATGGACCGCCTCTTCGTCAAGAAGTTCGTCGAGGAAAGGGAGTTGACGCTCTTCCTCGCCGTGGACATCTCGGCCTCCCTGGGCTTCGGTTCCGGGGATCAATTGAAGAAGGAACTGGCCGCCGAGTTCGCCGCGGCGATCGCCCTCTCCGCCCTCCGCAACCACGACCAGGTCGGCCTGCTGCTTTTTTCCGATCGGGTGGAAAAGTTTCTGCCGCCCCAAAGGGGGAAGACCCACGTTTTGCGGTTGATCCGCGACCTTTTGACCAACGAGCCGCTCGGCATCAAGACCGACTACGAAAAAGCCTGCAAGCATCTCCAGCACTTCCTCAAGCGCCGCAGCGCCATCTTCTTCCTTTCCGACTTCCTCGACGAGAGTTTCGAGGCCCCCTTCAAGGCCCTCGGCACGAGACACGACATCATCGCCGTCACCCTCGCCGACCCGCGCGAAAAAGAATTGCCCGACGTCGGACGCGTCCAGCTCACCGATCCCGAAAGCGGCAAAAATTTGATCGCGAACACGGGGGACCCGAGCGTCCGGGAAAACTACCGCCTGGCCTACGAAAAGAACAAACAATCCAGAAACCGCATCCTGCGGGGAATGGGCGTGGACGAACTGGTTTTGACGACGGGGGAATCCTACGTCGCTCCCCTGATGCGCTTTTTCCTCAGCCGCGAAAAAAGGCGCTTGAAGAGGCATCGATGAGAAAANNGATCTCGACATCACCGCCGACCGCCTGGAAAAAGAAGAAAACGTCGTTTCGGCCCAGGGAAGGGTGGTGGCCACCTATGAGAACTACGTCTTGTTTTCCGAGCTTTTGCGCTACGACCTCGAAAAGAAACGGGGACATGCCGAGGGGAAAGTGAAGCTCACCAGCGACGGCTCTTTTTTCGAGGCGGAATCCCTCGATTTCGACCTCGTCGAAAAAAAAGCCGAAGCCAATTTTTTCAAGGGAACCCTGGCCGAGGAAGGCCGCTTCGAGGGAAAGAAAATAATCCTCGCCCCCACCCTCCTGGAAGCGAGGGAGGCCAAATTCATTCCCTGCCTCACGGCGGAGCCCTATTCCATCGAGGGCAAAAAAATCACCTACTTCCCCGGGTTGGAGGAAAACAACCTGGTATTGGATCAGGCCGCTTTTTTCCTCGGGAAAAATCGGATTTTCACCCTCCCGACGACCGCCGTCACGGTGGGCAAGGCCAGGGAAAGACAACTGCTCAGCCAATTACAGCCGAGGGCCGGCTTCAACGCCTACGAAGGCCTCTTTGCCCAGGGCCAGATGTCTTACCGGCTGAACCAGAACTCCTTCGGCAGCATCCCCTTCAAATATTCGGTGAACCGCGGGCTCTTCGCGGGGCTGGACCACACCTATTCGCTGGGCCGAGACGACGAGATCCTCGGAAACGCTTCCTACCAGAACCCTTGGATAGAGGGGCAGGGCGGCATCCGCTCCAATTTGACCGCCCGCCATCGCTTCGATGGCGGCGGGAACCTCGAATTGGTGAGCGGTTACCGCAGCGAGATCAACAGCCAGGCCATCAGCAGGCTCGAGCTTTCCTCCCTTTCCCCCCCTCTTCAAGTATTCGGGTTCAACCTCAACGCCCGGGGAAGCGTGGGCTCTCTCTACGAGGAAGCCCTCAACGTCGGAACCAACCGGGCATCCTTCAGGGCGGACTGGTACCGGCCCCTGGGTTTCGCAGGAATAGCCCTTTACGGCTGGGACATCGCTTCCCTCTACTCGCAGAACCACCAACTCTCCTCCCTGCTCGGAGCGAGGATCGACCAGGAAAAAAGCATCTTTTCCCTTTTCCTCGGCGGCGAGGGACTGAGGATCAATGGGGTGGCCCCCCTGCTCTCCGACCGAATGTTACAGAGCAACAGGCTTTACGGAGGAGCGGGGGTTTGGGTGGGACCGAACTGGCGACTCGCGATGGACAGTTCCTTCGTCAACCTCCTGCCCACCGGAACCTTCGCCCCCGAAAACAGGTGGAGCCAGAACGACCTGGGAATGGGGGTAGAATTCAGGACACAGTGCCTTTCCTGGCAACTGCGATTCCAGCCCCTGATCCTGGGCCTGCGCTTCGATTACCAGCTTTCGAAATTTTAGCCCTCTCCCTCTCTCTCGACTGAACTTGACGGCGTTGCCGAGGAGGTTGAGAGGGAGGTAAGGAATCCTCCCAGGAGGACCTCGTCGAGCCCAGGGGTCCCGCTGGATATCTTTTTCATTTCTCCTCCCTTTTCCCCTATTTTGACCCTCGGATCCCGCCCTTGGGATGGTCGAGGGGGATAAAGATCCCCGTCCTCCTAACGAAAAATGTAGGCCTTCTGTGGATAGCTGTGGATAACTCTGTGGACAAGTCCTCCCCCCTGGGGACAACTCCCCGAAGGGAGGCTGATGCCGTCAGGATCTCCTGAGCTGTCAACCCGGAGGAGAAGAAAATTTAGGTTTTCTTTAAAAGCCCATTAAATGAGGGAAAGGGTGTACAAGCTGTGCACAAGTGCGGCGATCACTGGGGAAAAGTCCCCCTCTCCTGTGGAAAAGAAGGGTGATGCGCGGCGTCCTTGGCTAATCTTCCCATTGTTGATATGATGGGGACAGTCGATGGATCGCTTGTGGATAAAGGGTGCGCGACCGGTGGATAAATCTCCCCTTCGAGAGCCTGTGCATAACAAACCCTCTCCGGCACCCTCTCTTTCCACAGCCTATCGCCCCGCTACAAAGGGAGGTTCGGGGGTTATCAACAGCACCAACACCCCCTATGACTATGATCTCTATATATAAACAGATAACCCCTTTTAGTTAAGGAAGAAAGCAGGAGAGACATGGAGTTCGTTTGCAACAAGGAAAACCTCATGGGAGGAGTCCAATCCGTTCAACGGGCCGTCTCCCACCATGGCCCCATGCCTATCCTGAGCAACCTCCTGATGGTGGCCTCCTCCGAAGGCCTCGAGATCACCGCCACCGACCTGGAGGTCGGCATCAAGGCCATCGTTCCCGCCCAGGTCAAGATCGAGGGATCCATCACCCTCGCCGCCAAGCAACTTTCCGAAATCGTCGGCAAGCTGCCCAATTCCGAGATCCGCTTCGAGGTGGAAGGCAGCCGGGCGGTCCTTTTCTGCGCCAAGTCCCGCTTCGTCCTTCCCGGCATCGGCGCGGAAGACTTTCCCGCCTTGCCTGAGATAGACTCGGAGATCCCCCCCGTCTCCCTCGAAGCCAACAAGCTCCTGCGGGGCATCAAGCAAACCACCTTCGCCGCGGCCAGGGACGACAAATCGGTGATCTCCGGGATATCCTTCAAGATCGAGGGAGGCGAGCTCGAGATAGCCGCCACCGACGGGTATCGCCTGGCCATCAAGCGCTATCCGGTGGAAGGGGCCACCGACCTGAAGGCCATCATCCCGGCCCGCTCCATGAACGAACTGGCGAGGATGCTCAACGGCGGAGACCTGGTTTCCCTTTCCCTGGCCCAGAACCAGGTCCTCTTCGATTTCGGGGATCGCTACCTGACCTCCCGCTTGATCGACGGGCAATACCCCAACTACCGGCAAATCGTGCCCCCCAGCTTCGCCTACCAGGCCCAGATCGATCGCGCTTCCCTGCTTTCCTCGGTCGAGCGGGTGAGCATCATGGCTTCCGAGAGGGAAGCCAAGGTGATCAAGCTACGCTTCAGCCAGGGCCAGATAGAACTCAAGGCCAACGCGGCCGACCTGGGAGAAAGCGACGAGATCCTCGAAATCGATTACGAGGGGGAAGAGATGACCGTCTCTTTCAACAGCGTCTACCTGACGGAGTCGCTGCGCGCCATGGAAGGGGAGACCCTTCTGTGGTCCATGAACACGGCGATCGCCCAGACCAAGATCTCCTCGAGCGACGATCAAACCTATTCCTACATCCTGATGCCGATCCGCGGCTGAGATGAGGCTTAAACGCCTCGAACTGCTGGATTTCAGGAACTATCCCCGATTGGAGCTGGAATTCGAAGGGAAGAGGGAAATCTTCCTGGGGGACAATGCCCAGGGCAAGAGCAACCTCCTCGAGGCGATCGCCATCCTGGCCAGGGGGCGATCGCCCTTTCTTTCCAGGGATGACGGCCTGATCCGTTGGGATCGCCCCCAGGCCATCATTCGCTCCCTTTTCGAAAAAGAGGAGGGGGAGATCTCCATCGACCTTCTTTTCCAAAAGGGAGGGAAAAGATCGATAAAGGTCAACGGCTTCTATCAGAAGAGGGTCTCTGACCTCTTGGGGAGAGTTTCGACCGTGCTCTTCACCTGTGGGGACATCGGGATGGTAAAGGGCCCTCCTGCCTCCCGTAGAGCCTTTGTGGATGAAGTGCTCTTGCAACTCCCCGGAGGCTATTCCCGCCTCCTCCATCCCTACGAAAAAATCCTGGCCCAGAGAAACCAACTCTTGCGCCTCCAGGCCGCTCCGGGAGAACTGGAGGTCTGGGACATTCAGTTGGCCAAATACGCCGCTTCTATCGAAGAAAAACGGCTTTCCTTCGTTCGAGAAATCGCTCCCCTGGCTCGTAAGCACCACTTCCTGATCACCGACGGCAAGGAGGATCTGGAAGTCCGATGGGAACCCTCCTTCGGCCTGGAGGGAGATCCTCTTTTATGGAGCTCTTCCTTTCTGGAGCAGGTGAGAGAACGCCGAGAAAAGGACCTGGCGCGGGGATCAACCTCGATCGGGCCCCACCGGGACGACCTTCGCCTGATCTTGGACGGAAAGGACTCCCATTCCTTCGCCTCCCAGGGCCAACAAAGGTCGATCGTCCTTTCCCTGAAGCTGGCCGAGTTGGACGTCTTGACCGAAAGGATAGGGGAGGCGCCCCTTCTGCTTTTGGACGACGTGTTGGCCGAACTGGACATCAAGCGTCAGAACAAGCTGCTGGAATCGATAGGGGAGGAAATCCAGACCTTCGTGACCACCACCCACCTCTCGGATTTCACGGCGGGCTGGATCCAGGGGGCCGAGATCTTCGCTATCGAGCAGGGGAAGGCCATCCCCTTCCGGGGAAATTTCAGCGCTTCGAGGGAAGGCTGAAAGTAAAGGTCGCTCCCTTTCCGAGTCCCGGGCTGATCGCCGAAATTTTTCCACCGTGGGCTTCCACGATTCCCTTCGAGATGATCAGCCCCAATCCCGTTCCGCTGACCTTGCGGGTCAGTTCCATGTCCAGTTGCTGGAAGGGGATGAAGAGCCGGGGGAGGTCCTCTTTCGCGATGCCGATGCCGGTGTCGGTCACTTCCGTGACCAGAAGATCCCCCTCCAGGAAGGCTCTGAGGAAGATCTTCCCTCCTTCAGGCGTACACTTGATGGAATTGGAGAGGAGGTTGAGCAGAACCTGTACGATGCGCTCCCCGTCCAAAGAAAAAAAATCTCCGGGAACGTCGATCGACGTTTCGATGGAAATCCCCTTCGCTCGGGCCTGGGGTTCCATCAAATGGACCGCCTCCTCCACCAGGGGAGGGTAGGAGGTGGGATGAAAGGATATCTGGAATTTCCCCGCCCTCATCTTGGCGAAGTCGAGCAGGTCGTTGATGAGCGACAGCATTCGATCCGAAGAATGCAGCAACTTCGAGAGGAGCTCGTGCTGCTTGGGGTTGAGCGGACCGAGCAGTTCGTCGTCCAGGATGGAGCCGAAACCCATGATGGCGTTGAGGGGATTCCTCAGCTCGTGGGAGATGATGGAAAGGAATTCGTCCTTCAATCGATCGGCGTTCTTCAAGGCCCTGATCCGTTCCTTCTCGATCCTCATGAGCGCCCTTTCCTTTTCCAGGCGCTCGCGGTCGGAGATGTCGCGCGCCACCACCACGCAGTAGGTTTCGCGTTCGAAGGTGTCGATCGAAAGGGTCATCTCGACCGGGATTTCCTTTCCTTCTTTGGACTTCAGCTTGGAGGAAATCTTCTTTTGATTTTTTTCCTTCCCGGGCGAGGCCTGGAGGAAGAAATGGTGCACCTTCTTGTATCCCGAAGGGATCAAAAGGTCTTTCAGGGTGAGCTTCAGGAGTTCTTCGGGGCTGAAACCCAGCCGGGAGGAGGAGAGGTTGAGGTCCACCAGGCGCGACGAAGGCAACTCGACCAGAAAGATGATGTCGTTGCTGTGATCCAGCAGGTTCTTGAAGCGGGTCAATTCCCTCAGCCTTCGCTGGGATTCGGCAAAATAGGTTTTTCTCAGGGATCGCTCGCCGAGCCCCAGGATCTTTTCCCTTAAAAGTTCCCTTTCTTTTTCAGAGGGCTCTTTCATAGAGGCTTTCTACATCGAGCAAGGTGGGCTGCCTGGGATTGGTGACCAGGCAGGGGTCCATAAGGGCGCCGAGAGCCAGTCGGGGGATATCCGAACGAATGATCCCGAGGTCGGAAAGGCGTTTTTTCAAGCCCATCCTTTGCTTCAGCTCCCCGATGAAGGAGAGCAGGGTTTCCTTCGGGTTTTCTCCCAGGGCGAGGCCCATGGCCTCGCCTATGAGTTCGTACTGCCGGGGGGCCGCCTCGTAGTTGTAGGCGATGACGGGCTCGAGCAGGATGGCGTGGCATTCCCCGTGGGGGGTGTCCGTCAGGCCCCCCAGGCTGTGGGACATGGCATGAATCAGGCCCAGGCTGGCGTTGGAGAAAGCCATCCCGGCCTGGAGGCTGGAAAGCATCATTGCGGAACGGCGCTCCCGCGAGGAAACGTCGGATAATCCCGATTCCGGCGGAAGATGCTTGATCAGGAGGCGGATCGCCTCCAAGGCGAGGAGATCGGTGATGGGGGAACTGGCGTTCGAAACGAGGGACTCGAAGGCATGACTGAGGACGTCCATCCCCGTGTACGCCGTGAGAAGAGGATCCATCGTGCTGCTGGTCTCGGGGTCGATCAGGGAGACATCGGGAACGATGGCCTTGCTGATGATCGAGATCTTCCTCTTTTCAGCGCCGTTCAGGATGATGGCGAACTGGGAGACGTCGGCTGAAGAGCCGGTGGTGGGGATGCAGAGCAGGGGGGGAATGGGAAGGGGAATCTTGTCCACCCCCTCGTAATCTAGGATGTGGCCGCCGTTCGAGATGATGATCCCTATCCCCTTGGCGGTGTCGATCGCGCTGCCTCCGCCCACCACGACGAGGGAATCGCAGCCCTCCTTGTCGAAAAATTCCGCCCCCTCCATGACCTCGTGGTCGCGAGGATTGGGACTCAACCGGGAGAAAAGGGAGAAGGGAACGTTCGTGACCCGCAGCCTCGAGGCGGCATCCTCGGCCCAGCCCGCCTCCATCACCCCGGCGTCGCTGACCAGAAGGGGGTGCCGGAAGGCGAAGTTCTTGGCATACTGGCTCAGCAGTGTGCGCGCTCCCCAACCGAAGACGAACTCCGGAACGACGAATTTTCGCAAGGCGCCGAGGTTCTCTTTTTCCATCAATCGCCCTTTTCAGGTACCCGGATGATCCCGCCCAGCATGAATCATCCCCTTCTCGATCTCTATGTCCAAAAAGAGAATCTTTTAGGCGGGAAGGAGGAGAAAGGGAAGGAAGGAAGTAGGCCTGCGCAAAGCCATGAGCCTTTACCTTTTTTTACTTTTTACCGGTAAAGCCTCTGATGGCCTTGGACAGCTCTTCTTTTCGGATGGGCTTGAGGACGTAGGCGGCGGCCCCCAGATCGATGGCGGTCTCGATTTTTTCCTGGGTTCCGACCGAGGAAAGAATGATCACGCAGGCGTTGGAATCGATGGACTTGATGGCCTTCAAGGCGTTCAATCCGTCCAAAACCGGCATGTTCACGTCCATGATGACGACGTCGGGAAGGTGCTTGCGGAAAAGCGAGATCGCCTCGGTCCCGTCGGCGGCTTCTCCTACCAGGGTCCAGTCGTTCTCCTCGATGATCCGAGCGAGGAGTTTCCGGATGACCATTTGGTCGTCTGCGACGAGGATCTTCAATTTCATGGCCTCTCCCTCCGGTATTGCCGAAAACTCTGCAGCTTTTCGATTTCGATGTCGGATTCGGGCGGCTCCAGAAGAGTCCAAAAATCTTTCTTCTCGACCAGAATCCCGACTTCGCGGAAGACCTGACGAACGGCGATCGCCGAAAGGGAAAGGGCTTCCTCCATTTTTTCGAGGGCCTTGACCAGGGGCATTTCCCGGTTCTCGGCCAGGAAGCGATAGCCTTCCCTCAGCGCTTGGGGGGAAGGAAACTCTTCCAATCGGGCGAAGATCTTCGTTTCCTTCGCTTCCTCTGTTTCCTNNAGCTCGTCGAACCGGTCCGCGCTCCAGCAGGTGACCTCGCGCACGTCCTTGCCGTCGTCCAATCGGAGCAGAAGCCGCTTCCCCTGAACCTTCTTTCCGATGACCCGGGCCTTCAAGATCCCGAAAACGGGGGAGGGATTGCTTTGCCCGAAGGGTTCCAGGAGATCCAGTTCTTCCAGGATCTTTTCGTTGGCCTCCCGGAAGGGAAGCTCCTCATCCAGCCAAACCTCGTCGGAAGGCCGAACCCAGCCCTTGGCTCTGACGAACTCGTTCAGCTCCCGGCGCAGAAAGGGGATTCTTTCGTGGAAGGCCGAACAGCCCGCCGATTGGGAATGTCCCCCGAAACCGATCAAGTTGTCCTTGCAGGCGGTCAGGGCGTCGCAAAGGTGGAAACCCAACGGGCTCCTGCCCGAGGCCTTCCAGGCCCCGTCGCCATGCCCCGAGAAAAGCAACACCGGCACCCGATATTTCTCCTTGATCCGACCGGCCAGGATGCCGACGATTCCCTCGGGAAACCCCTCGTCCTCCAGCACCACGAAGGGTTCTTCCTCGAAGTCCCATTCCTTCTCCAGGCGCTCGATCAGTTTCTTCTCCCAGGCGGCGTTCATTTTTTGCCTTTCCTGGTTGAGGCCGTCGATGTGCTGGGCGAACTTCCCGGCTTCCAGGGGGTCGTTGGTGACCAGGAGGTCGAAACCGACGTCGGGGCTCTCGAGGCGACCGGCGGCGTTCAGCCTGGGCCCCAGGCGATAGCCGATGTCCTGGGCGCAATAGGTATCCAGGGACACCTTCGCGATGGCTCCCAGGGCCTCCAGGCCGGGCGTGAGCTTCTTTTTGTTTTTCTTGCTGTCGCGCACCCGCTCGATGCCCTTCCAAACCAGGGCGCGGTTGGGACCGTCGAGGGGGACCACGTCCGCCACCGTTCCCAGGGCGACGAAGTCGAGCAGGAAGTCCATCCGGGAGGTGTAGCCCCCCTCCAGGGCGATGCAAAGCAGGAAGGCGACCCCGACCCCGGCCAG
>DOBT01000236.1 GCA_003503675.1 Cyanobacteria bacterium UBA8530
GTGTAGGCTCCGGCATCCCAGTAATAGGTGTTTTGCATGGCCACGATCTTGCCTTCGGCCGAGACGCCGATTTTGATGCGGGCCTGCAGCCCCTGCCGCACGAAGTTGCAATAGAATTCCTCATGCCGCGTGAGGCACAGTTTTACCGGACGTCCCTTCGCCTTCATGGCGAGGGGAAGGAGGGCCGCCTCGATGGATNNAGGGCCTTGGCGAGGAGGTTGCGCTGGGCGAAGGGAGACTGCGAGGAGGTCCAGAGGGTAAATTTGCCGGCATGGTCCATCTGGGCGACCGCCACGTGGTTCTCTATGGGGGCGTGGTGGATGTGGGGAACCGAATACTTTTCCTCGACCACGCAGGCCGCTCCCTCGAAGGCCTTGTCGACGTCGCCCTTGCGAACCTTGAAGTGGTTGGAGAAGTTCGTCCCGGGCTGCGGAAAGATGAAGGAGGCGTAGGAATACTTCCCCAGGTCGGGATGGATGATCGGAGCGGTGGGGGCGGCCCCGTCGATGGGGTCGAGCACCGGCTCCAAGACTTCGTACTCGATCTCGATCAGTTTCAGGGCTTCTTNNATCTTCGGCGACGTCCTCGGAAATGGCGGCCACGCCCGCGACGGGCTCTCCGACGAAGCGAACCCTGTCCACCGCATAGAGGGTACGGTCCTGGATGTAGAGCCCGATGAAGAAGGGAAATTCTTTGCCGGTCGCGACCGCGCGGACTCCGGGCAGTTTTTCGGCCTTGGTGGTGTCGAGCTTGACGATCCTGGCGTGGGGATGGGGGCTCCGCAAAAGCTTGGCATAAAGCAGGCCGGGGCCGAACTTGAAGTCGTCCACGAACTGGGCGGCGCCGGTCACCTTGTCCATGGCGTCCACGCGGGGCACGCTCTTTCCTACGCAGGAATAATCTTCCTTGGGTCCCTTCTGGGCGACGATCCGTTCGATCGTATCCATGATTTACCCCCCCCCTTTGGCTACGGAGCGGATCGCGTCGATGATGGAAAGGTAGCCGGTGCAGCGGCAGAGATTTCCGGCGATCGCCTCCTTGATTTCGTCATCCGTCGGGTCATTCTTTTCGAGGAGCAGGGCCTTGGCGGACAGGAGCATCCCGGGGGTGCAATAGCCGCATTGAATGGCGCCATGCTCGATGAAGGCCTTTTGAAGGGGATCCAGTTCGGACTTGTTCAGACCTTCGACCGTCAATAGTTCGCAGCCGTCGGCTTCGACGGCCAGCATCAGGCAGGAATCGACGGCGATTCCGTCGACCAGGACGGTGCAGGCGCCGCATTCGCCCTCGTCGCAGCCCTTCTTGGAACCCGTGATCCCCAGGTCATCCCGCAGAAAATCCAAAAGCGTTCTTTCGGAAGAAACGAAGTTCTCGTATTGCTCGCCGTTGATGGTCAAAAGAATCTTGTGTTGCATGAGGCCTCCTAAGAAAGGGCTTCCAGGACTTGATCGAGCGCACGCCGGACATAGACCTCGACGATTTCTTGGCGGTATTCCTTGGAAGAGCGCAGGTCGCCGATGGGACGAGCTTCTTCGCGCGCGGCCTTGGCGGCCAGAGGAACGGCTTCGGCGAAATTGACCGCGTCGAAAAGGACCTTCTCCGCTTCCAGGGCGCGGATGGGTGTGGGGGCCACCGCCCCCAGGGCGATCCGGAAAAAGGTTTTGTCATCCTGTTGCCAGCCGAAAACCGCGACTCCGACCGAAGAGAGGTCGACCGCCTTCCGGCGCGCATGCTTCAGGTAGACGCCGAAGGACTTTCGGGGGACCGGGGGAAGGATGATCTTTTTCACGATCTCGCCGAAGGCGAGGACGGTCATCCCGGGGCCCACGAAGAATTTATCGATTTGGACGCTGCGGCCGCCCTGAGCGGAGGCGATCTCGATTTTCGCGCCGTAGACCAGCAGGGCGGGGGCGGAATCGGCCAGGGGTGAGGCGTTGCAGATGTTTCCCGCGACCGAGGCACGGTTGCGGATCTGAACCGAACCGACGGTATGGCAGGCTTCCGCCAGCAAAGAGTAGTGCATTTTGACCAAGGGGTGGTGGATGACGTCGACCAGGGAAGCCGCGCCTCCGATGGAAAGTCCGATCCTCGGGTCATAGGAGATTTCCTTCAATTCGGGAACCCCCTTGAGATCGAGAAGGAACGAGGGATCGATCCTTTTTTCCTTGAGCCGGAGCAGAAGATCGGTGCCACCGACCATCAGCTTGGTTGCGGGGTTCTTGACCAGGAAGTCGCAGGCACCTTCAAGCGTCGTCGCTTTGACGTAATCGAAACCCTTCAATCCTTACCTCCTCGACAATCGCAATAAAAAAGCATGCTAGCACATGGTTCGCTCGCTCAACAACCGCATTCCGGGCTATATTAAAGAAAAGTTAAGGGCATTTTCGAAACCCTTCGCTTCTCCGTAAATTTCGGCAAAAATCCGCAAGTTTTTCCCTTTCTCAGGGACAAGAAAAGCAAGACCAATTCGAATATTACGAGCTGCGACAGCTCGAGGGTGCCGGTCATGCCGGTAGTAAAGGCCCTCCTGAGGGGATTGGAAGGGGTGACGCCGATCGGCGCCACCCCTTCCTGTATTTATTGGACGATCTGGAGGTAGCCGGCGCGCTCTTCGAGCCGTCCCTCCTCGATCAGGGTCAGGGCGAGCGCCCCCACCACCGTGGAAGCCTCGTCGCTGGGACGTACTCCCAAAATGCGGCAGACGGCCGAAGGGAGGCGCTCCCATTCGATTCCGCAGCTGTCGCCCGCCACCTTCGAGATGGCGAGAAAGATCTCGCCGTGATCGACGAGCTCGAGCCTTCGCGAAGCAGCGGCCAGGCGGCTGCGATCGCGCAGAACCACTTCGACCTTTTCCCGCGAATGGAAGAAGTCCTGTTTTTGGAGGACCACCCCCGTCTTGACCGAATGGAGGCGCGCCGCGTCGAGTTCGGCCTGGACCAGGACCGGGATGCGCTTCAGATTGGCCGCGTCCGCCAGGCGTCGGTCGATTTCGGAGAAATGGATGGGCCCCTCGACGTCCACCACCCTCACCAGGGCCACGACCAATTGGTCGAGCGGAATGTCCTTCAAATCCTTGGGCAAGTCTCCGGCGCAGCGATAAGCGATGATGTCGTCGTTTTCTTCGAGGCCTTCGCTTTGCAGTTCGCGACGCAGGGCGGTGCGGCTTCTCGAAGGCAGTTTTTCGCTTTTTTCGTTTTCCTTGATCTTCGCTTTTTCGACGGCCTCGATGAGGGCGGCGGTTTCCCTGGGGGTGTGGAACAGCCAATCCGCGCTCCAGACCTGGTGGATACGCCAGTTCAGGCCTTCCAGGACCTGATGGCGAAGGCGATCGCGGTCGCGCGAGGAGCNNACGGCCGTCGCATTCGATGCCGAGCAGATAGCGCCCGGGACTCTCCGGGTCCACCACCGCCAAATCGATATAGATCCCCGAAACCCCGACGTTCGACTCCACCGCATAGCCCTGTTCGACCAGTACCCCCCTGATCTCTTCCTCGAACAAGGAAGATTTCGCAGATTCCCCTTCTTTTCTCATTTTTTTGTCGCCTTGGGCGGCATAGGAAAGGAAGCGCTTCAGGGACCTCACGCCGCTCGCTTCGGATCTTTCGAGGTCGATGTCCTGGGCGGAAAGGTTGGTGAAGACCTCGCAGCGGAGACGGGCCCTGGTGAAGAGCACGTTGAGGCGGCGCTCCCCACCCGTCCGGTTCAAGGGGCCGAAATTCATGGACAAGTGACCGTCCGCCGCCTTGCCGTAGCCGACCGAAATCATGATGGCGTCCCTCTCGTCGCCCTGAACGGTTTCGAGGTTCTTGATGAAAAAGGGCTCGTGGGGATGCGCGGCGAAAAATCCCTCTTCTTCGGGATGTTCTCGCCTCATTCTTTCCACGCGGTCCTGGATCGCCTCCATCTGAGCGACCGAGAAGGCCGCCACCCCGAGGGTCAGTTCGGGATGCAGGCGGGCATGCTCCATGACGGCATCCGCCACGGCTTGGGCTTCGATGGGGTTGGTGCGCGTGTTCCCGAGATCGTATACCGCCTCGGGGACGGGATGGTAAATCAATCCGGCATCTTCGCGGGAGCGATCGGGAGAGGGGAAAATCACCAGCCGGCTATCGTAGAACTCGCGGTTGGAAACCGCGATCAGGGATTCATGGCGGCTGCGGTAGTGCCAGCGCAACATGCGGGAAGGAGCCCCCTTGGAGTCGAAGAGGCCCAAGATGCTCTCGATGTCGCTGGNNCGGTCTCGCTCTCTTCGCTGCGGTCGACCTTCTCGAAGAAGTCCGTGGGCGGCAGTTGCTTCTTGTCGCCCACCACCACCACCTGCTTGCCTCGCAGGATGGCCCCGAAGGCGTCCACCGGCTTGACCTGGCTGGCCTCGTCGAAGACGACCAGATCGAAGCTGATGCCGTCGGGCGCCAGGAAGGTCGCCACCGAAAGGGGGCTCATCAGGAAGACCGGTTTGATTTCCTGAATGGCGCGCCCCGCCTTGATCATCATCTGCCGGATGGACATGTGGCGGGACTTCTTCTCGAACTCGTGGCGCAGGACTCCCAACTGACCGCTGGCCTCGTGGCGCGGCAGCTTTTTCCAGTGCGCCTCGGCAAGCTCCACCTGATGGTGCTGAAGCAGCAGCTCGTCGAGGGTCTTGAACCGCTCGATCGCTTCCTGGTGGCTTCCCCCGTCGAAGCGGGAAAGCGCGGGACGACTCCCGAAAGCCGACTCGAGGAGGCAGCGGAAGGCGTTCTGTTGAAAGGCCGCCACCAGTTGAGTGGAGGCGGAAGACTTGGCGAGGGCGAGGATTTCTTCCAGCTTCTCACTCCTCAGATTTTCCGCCAGGCGGTTGAAGCGGGTCAGGGCATCGAGGCTGTCGATTTTCTCCGCCCAGTGGGAAATCGCCTCCGCCTGCTCCACGAAGGGGAGATCGACCAGAGGCACCTCGAGTTGGAGGAAATCGGAGCAAACCATGATGCTCGAATCCTCCATCTCCTTCTCCAATTGAAGGATCCTTTGCAGCGCCTCTTCCTTTCGCTGGGGCTCCAGCTCGACGAGGAAGATCTTTTCCGAGCGAGCGCGCAGGTCGATGACCTTGAGGGAAATCTGCCGCAGCTTGTCCCAGTCGGAATTCTCGCCCTTCCAGTGGGAAGAAAATAATTTCGAGGCCACGCTGGCGTTGATGAATTTCCGCTTCCTTCGGGCTTCGAGCAGGACGTCCACGAGTTTCATGCGCTCGGGGAAGGAAGCGGGAAGGTGATGGATGCAAAGGCCGGCCAGGCGATGGAGGGATTTCCGATAGTCCCCCGAAATCCCGCCCCACCACTTGCGACCGTAAGCGGCGAGATGCTGTCTGATTTCGAGCAGGTCCCTGGTGGGGAGGTGCTCCGAATCCCAGACCTCGGGGAGGACGATCTTGCCGAAGCGTGCCATGAGGGCTTGAAGAGCGGTGCCCGCCTCGAAGACCTCTTCCAGAGCGGCCAGTTCGATCGTCTCCCATTCGGGGGTATCCAGGGCCACTCCCCCGAGGTCGACCGTCTCGATGGCCCAATGAGCGGCATCCAAGAGGGAACGGCATTCCAGGCGACTGCCGGGAACCGACATCCCCAGGGTTTCGGCCAGTTCGCTGGCGGCTCCCCTCAAAAAGGCCAGCGCCTTCTTGGCCTCGGCGAGGAAATTCAAAAGCCTTTCCTTGTCGGAGGGAAGAAAGACGGTGCGGCCCACCCCCGAGAAGGGATGGGTGCCGAAGTCACCCATTCGGTTGAGGTGATTCTCCAGTTCTTCCACCAGGTTGAGGCGGCGGGTCNNGGGTCCAGTCTTCCTCGCTCCAACCCTCCACGTCGAGGGGAAAAGAAGGGAGATCCGGATTCTCGCGACGCAGCCGCAAAAGTTCGCCCATGGCCTGATAGGGGGTGAAGGGGCCGATGGGGCTATTGATGGCCTGACAGTAAGAACTCAGTTTTTTTTTCGTTTCCTCCAAAATGGGGAGGTTCCTGGCGAAACCGCTGGAAGAAGGTTTTCCGAGGTTCAAAGTCCGTGAAATCTCCTTCAAGAGGCTCTTCTTGTTGGTTTTATGGGAGTGAAGCTCTAAGCAGGCGTCACCCAGTCCGATCTGATCGAGACGCCGCTTGACCACTTCCAGGGCCGCCGCCTTCTCCGCGACGAAAAGGATTTTTTTTCCTCTTCCGATGGCTTCGGCGAGGATGTTCGCGATGGTCTGGGACTTTCCGGTACCGGGCGGCCCCTGGATGATCAGGTTGCGGCCGTCCATGACGTCGAGCATGGCCAGGATCTGGGAGCTGTCGGCATCGAGAACGCAGCGGACCTCGGCCGAGGCTTGATCCAGGTCGTCCTTCTCGGAAAAACGGGAGGAAGGCTCTCTGAAGCCTTCTTCCAGTAGAGAACGGACGATCGAATGCTCCGTGGGCTTGCTTCCGGCCGGCCAGCGCTCCTCGTCCAGGTCGGCGTACATCAAGAACTTGCCGAAGGAGAAGAAATCGAGGAAAACGGTGTTCTCTTCCACCGTCCAGCCATCCTGGACCCGGACGGCCTCGTTGACCGCCGCGAAATAGGCGGCCGGGTCCAGGTCCTCGACCTCGCCCATTTCGGGAAGGTAGATCCCGTATTCCGCCCTCAGTTTGGTCATGAGGGAGAGGTTGGGACCGAAGTCCTCGCCCGTGTAGCGCAAGGCGAAGCGCTCCCGGGCAGTGGAGCGGGTCAACTCGACCGGAACCAACAACAAGGGCGCTCGATGGAACTCCTCTTCGTCCTTCCAGGAAAGGGCGCCGAGGGCGAGGAAAAGGGTATTGATGCCCTGCTCCTCGATCCCCGTCCGGGCGGTGTAGAAGGCGCGCAAGAGGACGTCCCGCAGACGGTCCGCGCCCAGGGGAGCCAGGATTTTCCCATCGCTCTTTTCGTTGGCCTCGGCTTGCGGTTGAAAGGAGAGGCTTTTGTTTTCCTTGACCAAAAGCTGGAAGAAGTTGCCGGATTCTCCGTCCACGACCGCGATTCCCCTGGCCCTGGGGGGGATATGGTTTAACAGGGGGTTGCGTAGGCCCAGGTCCAGCAACTCTTTACGGGAAGCATCCAATTTCTCTTTGATGCGATCCGAGGACTTTTGGTTCGATTGTTCGAGCAAGGGTTTTTATCCTTTTTATTGATGGCGGGGAAAACTGCTTTTTCCCTCTTCGAGGATTCCTTGGTAGGCCTTGGGCCAGCGGTCCTCCATGTGGTTGAAGACCATGGGCACGGTTGAACCGCAGCCGAGATTGCGCAGGGGTTCGGGATCGAGCCGGGCCGCGACCATTTCCTCGGTCCCACGGGCTTGCGCCAGGATCTCGGCCGTGGGGCTGACGATCATGGAGTGCCCGTAATAGTAGTTGTTTCCGGCATCGGGGCCCACCGCGTTGGTGGCGACCATGTAGACGTGGTTGTCGTAGGCCCGGGCCAGATTGGTCAATTGCCAGATGTGGAAGGTCCGCAGGAAGGCGGAGGGCCGGACGATGACTTCGGCGCCCTTGAGGGCGGTGACCCGGGAAAGCTCGGGAAAATCCCCATCATAGCAGCAGATGAGCCCGATCTTGCCGAGTTCGGTGTCGCAAACCACCGTCTCCTCGCCCCTGGTGGTCCAGCCCCCGAGGTCGACCCGTTCGGTGGGGAAGGGATGCACCTTGCGATAGGTGCCGAGAACGTCGCCCTCGGAGCCGATCAGCGCCGTGGTGTTGTAGATGATGCCTTCTTCCCCTCTTTCGTAGGTGGACCAGACGACATGGGCCTTGAATTTCTTGGCTTCGATTTGCATCCGTTCGGTCGTCTTGCCGGGGATGTGGTCGACCAGGTCGTACAGTTCGGNNCGCCGACCAGGTCGTACAGTTCGGAGATCGAAAGTTTGGGGACGAAGCCGGTGGTGATGGTTTCCGGAAAAACCACCAGTTTCGCGTCCGTTTTCTTGACCGCCGCTTCCAGCCATTCGGCGGCTTTCCGGGAATTGCCCTCGATGTCGTTGGGTTTGACTGCGAACTGGGCGCATGCCGCGACGAATTCCTTCATTCTCTTCCTCTCCCTTTTGCTCAAAGTCAATTTATATGCTAGTTTTAGCAATACTAATTCTACCGCATGCTCGAAGGAGAGGACTGCTTTCGATGGAAAACGTGAAATTTCTCGACCTTACCCAACCCCTCAGCCACCTGACCCCCCCCTGGCCCACCTATGAGCCCTTGCAGGTCAAGTTTTTCAAGAGGCTTTGCCCCAACGGCGCCAACGGCCAGGTGATCACCACCTCCAACCACGTCGGCACCCACCTGGACGGCTCCTTGCACTTCTGCACGCACGGCCGCGACATCGCCTCCATCCCCCTCGACGACCTGATCGGTCCCGCCGTCGTGGTCGACCTTTCGGACATCGCCGAAGACTACGGGATCTACACGTCCAAGGACATCACCGACCGGGTCGAAGTCAAGAAGGGCGACATCCTGATCATCCACACCGGTTACCATCACTACAGCTGGGACCAGCCCGAAGCCGACGAAGTTCGCTACATGGTGAAGCATCCCGGTCCCACCATGGAGTTCGCCGCCTGGTGCGAGGAGATGGACATCAAGTGGATCGGCGTAGACTGCGGTTCGGCCGATCACCCCATGAACACCAAGATCCGCGAATGGGCCCCCGTCCAAGCCAAGGAAGCCGAAAATTATCTCCAGAAGAAATACGGCAAGGGTTTGGACGAGCTCTTCCCCACCGACCATTATCAGCTGATGCACATCCGGCTTTTCCCCCAGGACATCATCCATGCCGAGAACCTGGGCGGCGAAATCGACAAGCTGCTCAACAAGCGGACCACCATCGGCTGCTTCCCCTGGCGCTTCGTCGGTGGCGAATCCAGCATCTGCCGGATCGTGGCCTTCCACAACGAATAGTTCTTTCGCTCAATTTTTTATTCAAGCGGCGCTTCGGCGCCGCTTTCCGTTTGCTCGCTTGCCCGGTATCCGGTATGATGAAGAGATATTAATCGATCTCGAAAGGATGTAGAAAGAAATGAAAAGCGTGCTCGAAAAAACGCGTGATCCCCTCTGGCAAAGAACCATGGCCGTGCGCATAGACTTCAACAACATGCTCTCCCCCGTGATCGGCCGCGAAGAAGGCCTCGATCCGGACGCTCTTTTCGGAATGCAGAAGCGCATCGACGAAGTCGACGCGATGATCCGCAATCGCAGCGGGAAGGGCTCTGAGTTTTTGGGCTTCATGGACCTGCCCTACAAGGGAGAGGAAGAACTGGATCGCATCCAGAAGACCGCCGATCACCTGGCCGCGATGAGCGACATCCACGTCATTTTGGGCATCGGCGGCTCCTACCTCGGTTCGAGGGCCGTCATCGAAGCCTTGTTGCCCACCTACCGCAACGAGACCGACCGCACCAAGCGCCATGAGCGCCCCCGGATCTACTTCGAAGGCAACAACATGGATCCCGACGCCTTCAGCGCCCTCATGGACCTCCTGCCCAAGAAGAAGCCCGCCAACCTCGCCGAGACCTTCTCCCTCAACGTGGTCTCCAAGTCCGGCGGAACGGTCGAAACGGCAGTGGCCTTCCGCTTCTTCCACAAACTCGCCAAGGAAGTCTACGGCAACGATTACGCCAAGTACGTCGTGGCCACCACCGACGCCTCGAAGGGGAAACTGAGGGCGATCGCCGACGTCGAAGGCTTCGAGACCTACGTGATTCCCGACGACGTTGGCGGAAGGTACTCCGTCCTCACCCCGGTCGGGCTTCTGCCCTCCGCCGTGGCGGGAGTCAACATCTACGGCCTGATCGCCGGCGCCCGCTACATGGCCGAGCGCTGCAAGGACACCGACCTCAAGAAGAACCCCGCCTACATGCTCGCCGCCCTGAACCACCTCTCCTACACCAAGGGAAAAAATGTCTCCATCATGGCTTCCTGGTGCAAGGCCCTGGAGTTCTTCGGCTTCTGGCATGACCAGTTGTGCGCCGAGAGCCTGGGCAAGGACGAGATGGGAAGAGTCCCCTTGACCTCGGTCAACACCCGCGACCTCCATGCCCGCGGCCAGGAAATCCAGGACGGCCCCAGGAACACCGTGGTCACCAACCTGGTGGTCGAGAACTTCAACCACGAAGTGGTGGTGCCCCGGGTCGACACCGATCTGGACGGCCTCAACTACCTCGCCGGCAAGACCCTGGGCGAGATGCAGATCAAGGCCATGGCAGGCACCTGCTACGCCTACGCCAGAGACGGTCGCCCTTCCATGAACGTCCTGATTCCCGAACTCAACGCCTTCACCCTCGGCCAGCTCTTCTACCTCTTCGAGCTGTCGATCGTGGCCGAAGGCTACCTGATGGGCATCAATCCCCTCGACCAACCCGGCGTCGAGGCCTACAAGAAATTCATGTTCGGCAACCTGGGCCGGGCCGACATGAACAAATACAAGGAAGAATTCGACGCCCGTCCCAAGGGATCTTCGGATTATTTGGTCGGCTGATCAAAATGAGTCGGAGCGGCCTTTCCGCCCCTCCGACAATACCCCCAGGAACCACAAGTTGGATTCCTGGGGGCTTTTATTTTTTGATGGTCTTTATTTCTCAAAACCAGCGATAGCGGCCCTGGTAAAGCTTGAGTAGCGACCGTCGTGGTCCATTACCTCTATAATAGCCATTGTTGTCCGAACAACCTGATTAAGGAGACAAGAGCCTTGTTCCGACGCATCGACCATGTGGCCTTCATCGTCAAGGATCGGGAGAAATCCATGGCTTTCTATGAGGGCCTTCTGGGTTTCAACAAGTACTTCGAGCATGATGTGCCCGTGCCCTCTAAAGAAACACTGCGTAGAAAAGAGATTTTCCTGACCAGCTAGGAGGATTAGCCATGAACAATCAACCCAGGGGAAGCGGGGCTGCTAGGGCACCTTCAATTCTTGATGACCTTGAGTTGGGGCAGCGATGATATCGGAAAAGAATTCTATCAGAAATATCATACAATGGATCGCCCAGAATTACAAAAAAATCTTCATAACAATAGCACTCACTAATATATTCATGATTTGGCAATATAGCGGCTATATAGAAAGATCTCTGAGATATAGGCTCAAATCATCACTTAATGTACTATTCTCTGATTTACTCCTTTCATTGCTTGCCGTAGTGATGATGGGTTTTATCTTCGGAATGACTTTGGGATTTCATAAAATAAGAAAGAAATATTTATTGATTGCCTTTTCCTTTGCCCTTCTTATGGGAACGATGCTGGACTTCGATAGACTCGTACGCAAGGCAGATGCAGTTCGAAATCATGATGAGTTATCCTTATTAGCTAAAGAAAAGCTAACGCAAGTTGTAAATGAAATGCAACCAAGATCAAAGAAAATAGGATCTGAAGTTTGCATTTTAATACAAAAGAGCCATGCTGATTCCATAGAAATGACTCAACCTCTAATGTTAAGATACAATCAGGATATCGATGCATCAAGAAAACGCATTTCGAGATATCAGCATGAGCTAGATGTATGCCTAAATAAGGTGCATAAAATTATAAACGAATCGCAAAATAGCGTATATAAGAAATATAAGCCCGGATTTTCCGAACGAGAAAAATTACTTATCACGCAAGCATTTATGAATAATGGACTCCATAAGCACATAACCAAATGGCTCAACGCCAAAAAACAAGTTCTTTTGCGGTTGGACGAAATGCTCCTCGTAGCGTCATCCAGCAAAAGAACCTACGACCAAATCAGTAATCAAATCACTTTTCTTAATAGAAACGAGCTCAATAAATGGAATATGGCAAACTCAAATTTTATCAAGAGCATCAAGCGAGAAAAGCAGATTTCTCTAGAAACATCAGAATACATTAGCAATAACGACGATAAACAATAGCATAATACCAATATACCAGCACATTCAGGATACGCGAGATAATAATAACCGCACCCTATCTTAATATGAAGAGAACTCACTCCATATCGGCATCAATGACTTCAATTTTCCAATCAATCTAGTCCATAGGCAGGAATCTTGGCTGAGCATACGGCAGTTCGATATTTTGTACCTCGACCAGGACAGGGCTGATATTAAAGAAGCCTTCTCTGCTATGATGGGCAAGTCGCATACCGCGTATTCGACAGTTTTTCATTGCCCGATACCGCCACAACCAAGTTATAGTGGGCATTGTGTCCACTTGTCTCTTGGAGCGTTTTTTCGCTCCAGAGGATCCCCAGATGATCGAACTCCACACGTAGCTACGCCATCACAGAAGTCTGTCGACGAATCGCCTATATATCATAATCGCTCAAATCAAGTAACCACGCGAAAACAGGTTTTCGCGCCAGAGCCTGAATCAAGTCATAGTGCGAATTTGCACCAGAAAGTGTCGAATACGCGACTCAGCATGACGTTGAAGGTTTGATCAAAAGTCCGCTTGCCAAGACCCATTGTCTGAAGATAAAATATGAGTGACGGATATATTAGTCACGAGATAACCACATGGGTGAGGGGGGGGGTACATGCATATACCAAAGGTTCGATCAACTTATATTCTGTTCTCCTTGCCTCAGTAGCTCGGTTGTTAGGAAAGTCGGCCGTTCGGTTCAATCCTGAGGCATTATTCCCGGGTAAGGTAAACCAAGCGGTCTTTGAAGTTGCCCTTATTGGTTCGAATCCAGGCTCGGGAACTTTGGTTTGGTGGCCGAGTGGATTTAAAACAGCACCCTGCAAAGAAGTACACTCGTGGGTTCGAGTCCCACCTCGTCTAATATATTCGGCGCCGGACATAACGAAATCAACCCTGTCATACAATGTAGTACTACAACGTACAAAAGAAGGAAATAACGTTGAAACGTTGCACCAAACAGGTCCTGCTCACACTTCTATCCCTAAGCACCTTACTCGCAGGTTGCGGTAGTAAATCCGCATCGGTCCTTGATCTCGCCACCAAAACGATTGGCGGAAAATCGACAGTTAATGGACCATTCGTTGCGCCAAAGACCAAGTTCACGATCCAAGATCTGAAAGCGACGCAGGGTGGTTCGAAGGTCAGTGACCCCGGACCGCAGTGCGCGGAAGGGCTCAAAAACAGCAAGGGGAAGTTCGAGCATTCGAAACATACCCACGTCGAAGCTGAGGCGGCATACGACAGGCTGAAATCGGACAAAACTCCCAAAGGCGCTATGGACGACCCTATCGGCATCAATATCATTTTCGGCGATGATTACAAGGTTCGCCTCAAGGACACGGCCAAAGCAACAGAGCTTGCTGTCGATGCCACCGACATCGAATCCAAAAAGCTTTTTATTGTCAACACTGAGCGCGGCGGAGAGAGAGAAAAAGCACTCAACAAGCTTCTTAAAAAGAATAAGGGCATCCAAATCTCCTATGTATTTGGGAGAGCCAACGAACTGACAGAAGAAGAACTCGACACCCAAGAAGTTTCGGATACCGCCGGAATGGGTTCCGACATGCCTAACCTCGCCTCGCATGTCACGCTGACCTCGAGGGGGTTTAGTAAGGAACAGATTCTTGCGTTGTACGACGACTTGCTAGCACTCGACTGTGTTGCAAGCGCGGCGGTTGTGCCCATCTATGCCGTACAGGCGATGCCCGAGTACATGTGTGCAACGGTCAACGATCCTTATGTTCCTCATGATCCCAGCAACTGGATGAACTGGGGTGTTAACGATCAATCATGGTATTTCTTTCGGCATTCTATCTTCAAAGCCTGGCTCTTCTCCAGTTATGGCGTTGGCTATGGGAGTAACACCGCAAAGGTCGTAGTCATCGATGGCGCCTTTAATCTGGATGCCTCGCTGGCAGACCATCCTGTTTGGGACACCACGCGCTGTCGTCGTTATTATGATAACTATGGTAGCTATTACACCAATCCTGCACAATTATTCATTAATAATAACCTGGCAGCCCATGGCACAGCCGTAGCCTATCAGTTGGCTGCTAGAGCGAACAACGGATACGGCACAGCGGGTATCGATCCCAACGCCACGATCGTTCCTATTGCGGTCGACGATGACGCCGGGGTCTTCCCGATGGACCGGCTAAGTACCGCACTCGATTACGGGTCGTCTTCAAGTTTTTCGGATTCTAAAATCATCTCGACGAGTTTGGGGCATCCTGCGGACGAAACGATCCCGAGTTTCAAGGCCGCGCTGGATCTTACGTGGGCAAGAGGTAAACTTTGCATCCGTTCTGCGGGTAACCAGGGGGTGAACTTGCCTTATGTTCCGTCACCTTCGCAGACGTTGGTTGTCGGTTCGATTGGTGCCTACAACGCCGCAAGTTCGTTCTCCAACTACGGCAACCGTGTTGACATCTTCGCCGCTGGCGAACTAAATGGAATTTTTGCACCAGATAATAGTGGCACAATTACCTTCCAAAGACTTTCTGGAACCTCGTTCTCTACTCCTATCGTTGCTGGCGCAGCTGCACTATGCATCTCGCAAAAACCCGACATGACCAACGCTCAGCTTAGGGACTGCTTGGTGTATTCGTCAGACTTCGGNNGATCCTAACGAAATCCGCTACGGCGCTGCAACGTTAAGTTCTTTAAACGGCCCTTTGCCGAAGTTCCGCATCCTTAACGCCTGGCTGGCATTGTTTGCCGCCTTCGAAAGCGACCAACCCTACATCGACACTATTATAGGCTCGAACACTGATTATGGCGCAACGCTCCAAGCGTCAGGAGTCACACCTATTACGTTAAATGCTAACGGCGGCACTTCATGGCTCGCAACCATCGGTCGCGGCAAAGCTTGGACGATGTATCACAACGCTTACGACATCTATTGCACTAGACCGACTTCTTCTTACGCACGTCTTTATTTGGGCAGAATAGCAAGCCATTGCGAGGATGGTATCCAGGAATTGAAGGATACTAACGGAGCTCTGGTCCTTGCAGCAGTCGAACGCAGTGGTTTCCCTGTCTACCACCTAACAACGTATACCCATCCCAATCCGTATACTTTCAGCAATTAATCATTTCCTCACTTTCTCGGAACAGTGGCTAGGGTTCAAAAAACTGAACTCTAGCCACCCTTTCAAGGGTACTGTCCCGAAATGTTCGGATACCGGTTGCGCTCTCACCTCTAAATGGGCAACAAAATCAAGCGGACAGGGCTTCGTAGTAAACAGCGGTTGGGTGTTTCGGGACGGTGACATTATGCTTCAGGATCTTCAGGTAAATGGTCTGGACTGTATCGCGATCGGTTGGTGTTGAATCTTCCGGCAATTGTTGCTAAAGGTCTTTTGCGTACATGTGAAGCACCCCTTGTTCGTCTATCCAAATGGCTTATCTGTGAGATAATATAAAGTAGTTGTTAGTGATTCAGGAGGGACTGTCTATGCCTCAGTCGAATCAACGATCGGTAATCCCCATACTTATGATGATTGCGATGCTATCAACAGGTTGTGGCGATTCTGGTTTTTTGAAGATTTTTTCCACCACTCAGAGAACTGAATACCCTACACCGGTTGCCCTTAGCCTCCACTATCCAAACAGCGTGATCATGGCAAATTCCACCTTCTCCATTACACCAGCGATCACTCATTCCGAAAACGAGAAGCCCCTATGGAAATCGTTTCAAGCCAAGTTGGATGAGGTAAACAAACGATACATCCTTTCCTGCCAGATCCAACGTTCGGGATCCATTCCAACGGGGCAATCGAAAATATCGACCACCAGCATTACGCTTCGTGCACCGGATATTACTGCGGCATCCATGTTTCTATTCCTTCCCCAAGTAGACTGTCAGAATTCGTTGGAGATGCTAAAAAAATTCAACGACCAAAATCATACTTACGATTTTAGTCAAACGATCTATATTCAACCCAGGGCAATTCCCTCACTGCTCCAAACATCCTCCATTCCCTTTCGGACCATTTATTCGAATTATATTCCCTTTGAAATGCCTAATGAGAATCGCATCCTGAATTCTCAGTCCGAGTTAGATCAGTTCTTCGTAGAACATCCTAGCAATTTGAATGATGGCCAGAGAAACAGAGTGCCCCCCCCCGTAGAGGCCATCGATTTCTCTACTGAGCAAGTGATAGTCGTTTCCTTTGGAGCACAATCGACAGGAATGATCGATTGCAAGATAGCCATCATAGAGGAACAAGCCGATCGGTTGCTCGTTCACCCCGTCCGATGGCTACCTATTTCGGAGTTCGTCAATGCTCTTGTCAGTTTTCCCTGCCACCTCGTGGTTGTCAAGCGTTCGACCAAACCGATCGAGTTCGCGCCTATCCTTGATGGATTTGCATCTGAAAATCTCTAAGGATGAATTAAGAAAAGCGCGATCAATTATCAGTTTTCCACATCACTGCCTGATCGCTTGAACAATGAGATCTAGGGGATGACCTCCTCCCCTTGATACGGCCGAGTTGAAGTTCACGCCTTTCGTGCCGATCAAGATCGTATCTTAGCCCTCAACAGCAGCCAGCAACCTCTTCACGCGTATTCGACAGTTTTTCATTGCCCGGTACCGCCACAACCAAGTCATAGTGCACATTGTGCCCAATTGTCTCTTGGCGCGTTTTTTCGCTCCAGAGGATCCCCAGATGATCGAACTCCACACGTAGCTACGCCATCACAGAAGTCTGTCGACGAATCGCCTATATGCCATAATCGCTCAAATCAAGTAACCACGCGAAAACAGGTTTTCACTCCAGAGCCTGAATCAAGTCATAGTACGGGTTTACTCCAGTAAGTGTCGAATGCGCGTATATCCGTGAGTAATAGCCGAGGTGGAAGATGCAGTCCGGAAAGCAGCCTTTGTGGCCGAGGTTCGTTAGGTGCCAGACTACTTGGCTGTTCCGTCTTTTCTGTACGATCTGCGCCTTGACCCTGGCCCCGGCTCCCGCTTCGGCGTGGATTCAACATGGTCGAGTTACTCGACATGCTTTCGCCATGACAGCCTGGCTGGATCGCTATCAGAGCATTCCCGTCACCCCCTATAACTACGAAGATAAAGATGTCTACAGCCCCAGATGGACGATCCACTACGTCGAGAAAAATGTCGGGGAAGAGACCTCGGCCCGTGAGATTCTAATGTATTACTCGGACGAACCCGACTGGGGAATGGATTCCGCCAACGTCTCGCCTTTTCAGCTTCTCATGGGGGA
>DOBT01000051.1:0-10667 GCA_003503675.1 Cyanobacteria bacterium UBA8530
TTGACGGCATTGTCTTCCGCCAGCAGGATGTGCAGCTTCCTCCCGGAGGGAGAGGGCAGGCGATTTGCGGCGGCTCGCCCGAGCTGGCTTTCCCTGCCCAAGCGGACCGAAAACCAGAAAGTCGATCCCCCCGGACCGCTTTCCACTCCGATTTCGCCATCCATCAGCTTGGCNNTTGATGGCGTTGCCGACCAGGTTGTTCAGGATCTGGCGCAATCTTCCGGGATCCCCCCGCAGAACCAAGGGGACGGCGGAATCCACCTGGCATTCGTAGGCCAGCCCCTTCTGGTGGGCCCGGGGCGCCATCACCTTGTGGAAGGCCTCCAGGGTCTGCCGGGGGTCGAAGGGCAATTCCTCCAGAATCAGCTTGCCGGCCTCTACCTTGGAGAAGTCGAGGATGTCGTTCACGATGACCAGGAGGGAGTCGGCGCAGTTCTTGACCGTCGAAGCGAAGTCGAACTGCTCGGGATTGAGGCCCGATTCGATCAGGAAGTCGGTCATGCCGAGGATGCCGTTCATGGGGGTGCGGATTTCATGGCTCATGTTGGCCAAGAACTCGCTCTTGGCTTGACTGGCGATCGCGAGCCTCTTGTTGACTTCGGCCAGGTCTTCCTGGGCTCTCTTTTGCTTATTGATGTCCCGCAGGCTGACCAATCGCCCGACCAGGCGCCCGAGGCGATCCCGAAGCGGGAAGACCCGGACGTCGAACCATCCCCTTTCCGGCAGATCCACTTCCATGGAGGAGGCCATGTCTCCCCGGAGGCAGGCCAAAAGATCGGGGGCCAGGACTTCGACCGCAGTCTTACCGGTGGCTTCCGAAAGGCCCAGGATCTCGCAGGCCGCGGGATTGGCGTCCGCCAATCTTTCCCGGGAGTCGACCACGAACACCGCATCTCCGATGCTGTCGAAAAGGGTGTCCTGGGCGACCGGCAACAGGTCGAAAAGCTGAAATTTCTCGATTCCGAGGGCGACCATCAACCCGGTGAGGACGAAGGCGAAGGGGGTGAAATCGAAGCCGGGGAAGGGAAGGAGTTTGGAAAAATAAAGGAAATTCCCCACCCAGGGGAAAGCGGCTGCCAGAACCAGGTCCATCGACTGCATCCGGTAGAGCCGCGGGGAACGGATGGTGTGTCGGATCAGCAGGATGGAGCCCCAAAGAATGAGGACGTAGGAGTAAGCGGCGTGGAGAAAAACCCCCCAGCCATGCTCGTAAACCAGCAACGCCCCCGGGTAATCGGCGATGGGATAGATCCTTGGCCAGACCAGACCGTGCCACTGGTTGGAAAAAACCAGGAAGAGGGTGAGAGGGGGGATGCTCCAGAGGAGGGCCGTTCCGCGCGGCGAAAGCCTCTTTTGGGTATAGCCCTGAACGAAGAGAAACCAAAAGGGAGCGACCGTCGCCACCCCGATGTAACTGAGGGCGCCGAAAAAGACCTTGGCCGGGAGCTCGATGGCGGCCATTTCGAAGGATTCCGTCAGGCACCAGATGGCGACCGAGACCATCAAAAGGAAGAAATAGGTGCCGCCGGGTAGCGAACGCTTCCGCCAAGCATAAAGGGCGAGCAAAGCCGCCAAGACGGTCCCTATGGCCAAAGACCCCGCATAGGGGGTGTAGCTAAAAGTCATCCCCATCCCCAGCCAAATCAAGTAGAGGCGCAGCCTGGATTATAACGCATCCTGGCGGGAGTGCGAAAAGACCTCGAGATCGATCGGGAAATGCGGCTTGGCCCTATTTAGACGTTGCGGACGTTTTCTTCTCCGGGGACCATCACGAAGGTATCGGTCAACCCCTTGATCAAATTGGTCTTGATCTTGTCGAGGAAGCCTTTCGGCTTGGGGGCCGTATAGGAGTTGTCCTTCCAGTCTTGCTCGAAGAACTTCAGGACCCGGTCGCCCACGTCACCGCCCTTCATGGTGGCGGCCATCTCGTGGTTGAACTCGAAAGCCCCCTTGATCCAGTTGGTGGAGCCGGTCATCAGCTCGCGGCGAGGCACGCTTTCGGTGGTCCCGTCCTCTTTCTTCACCTGGTCGTGGTAGGTGAAGATCGCCACCTTGGAATGGAGCTTGGTGATCCCTTCGGGAGCCCGGTAGTAGCGGACGTCCACTCCGGCCTTCTGGAGTTCGGTGACGGCGTAGAGATCCGGAGTTCCCCCCACCAATTTCTCGGCCACCTTTTTGGCGGGCCCGAGCTTATCGGCGAAGGGCGCGCTGTAGTCGAGCATGACCCTCAGTTCGACTCCCCTTTTCTTGGCGGCCAGCATCTCGGCGATGACGTCGTGGTCCCCCAGGTCCATCATCCAGAGGTCGAGAGAATCCCCCTTCTTGAGGTCCTTCAGTTGCTGGATAGTCGCCTCGTGACTGGTGTCCTTGCCGGGCGAGGTCTCGGTCACCCGAATGAAGACGTCGCCCTGGATGGCCGGAACGGGATCCAGGCTTTCAATTTTTTTCTTTTCCTTGGCTCCGGCCAGGTTCCAGGCGTCCACGAAGATTTTCTGGACGTCGCGCACGGCGGGTCCCTGGATGCGGCTCATGAGATCGCGGTTGATCTCGGTATCGAAGTTCGCGCCGCCCTCCCAGCCGATCTTGCCGTCAAAGACCGCAAGCTTGGTATGGTCGACGGCTATCGCCGACATCTTCAGCTTGGAAGTATCGTAGTAGCGGACCTCGACGCCGCCCTCCCGCAATTTATCGGCCAGTTTTTCGTCGTCCAGCTTTTGGGCCTTCTTGTCGAGGAGCACCTCGACCTTGATGCCTTGCTTCTGTTTCTGGATGAGGGCGTCGGCGATCGCCCCCCCGTCCTCGCCGTTGAAAAGGAAGGACTCGAATTGAATCTTGCTCTTGGCCGCCTTGACGTCCTTCAGCATCCCCGCCAGGGAGGCCTTGTCGTCGGAGAACATCTCGACCTTGTTGCCGGCGACGAAGCCGGGCATTTTCTTCGAATCGGCGCGCGCGACGTTGGCCATCAGGAATTCCTCCAGCTCATGACTATCCTACATGAACTATAGGAAAATCAGGCGCAATCTTTCTTCCCTCGACGGCCCAAAAGGCGCTGAAAGAAGGCGGATAGGGCACCGTAGCGATATGCGAAACGGAAAAGCCGGTCCGATTTGGAGTAGGCCACCAACCCCCATTGGCCCGAACGCTCCGTCCATTCGACCAGGATCTCTTGCGCGTTTTCATTCGAACGCCAGCGCACGGGATTGAGTTTCGGGAACCAGGCCTTGACCACCGCGGCCCGCTCGTCGCTGCCCGGGATCTCGGACAGCTCCCGGCAGGTCGGACAGCCTTCCTCGGCCACGCAACGCGAGCAGCCCGAAAGGCCACAGGCGCAGGTCCTCGAGTCGGAGGAACAGTGGACCTGGCCGCAGTGGGAACAAAGAAGGGTGGCGCTCTCCAGGAGTTCCTGATCGCAGCAGGAGCATTTCGTCTGGTGGGAGGGGCAGATAGAGCCCCAACCGGTCGGGGAAGGCAAGGAGTTTTCCTTGGCTATTTTCTTGCCGCAGACCACGCAACTGGTCAGGCAGAGGGGACAATAGACGTCGCCCGAGACCCCGCAAGACTGCCCCAGGGCCAGGGGCTCCCCGCAGGAGTGGCAGATGGAGGCATGTTCGGAGCAGTAGACGTGACCGGCCACGATGCTGGCGTGATCCTTGCAGACGGCTCTCCCGCAGGTGTGACAACGGACCAGGCAGCTTTCGCAGAGGCGCTTCCCGCAAATCCGGCAGCGATCCAGGAACTTGTTGTTGGCGACCAGCCTGTCGCAGGCCTGGCANNCTCGATCCAGAGCGGTCGACCCTCTTTTTTGACCTCGACGAGGTAGTTCACTTCGTCGTAGAAGGCCGAGCAGAGGGCGGCCAATTCGGTGGAAACGGTGACTTCGTGGCGGGCTCGCTCCTCCTGTATGGCGGCGGCCTCCCGCTGCGCGATGGCCGCTCGTTCCTCCTCGTTTTCCGCTTTTTTCCTTTGTTGTCCGTAATAGCTGACCACCCGGTCGAGCGCCACTTCGAGGGGCATCAGCAATTCCCCTTCGATGCCCTCGCCGATCTTTTCCGTTTCCGTCTCGATGCGGGAGAGGGCCGCTTGGTGAATACTTTGCCATTCGCACTCGACCTTCTCGGGGGGATCCAGCGGCAGGATCGGCAGGGAATAGAAGGACTCGTTCAGGGCCTCGAAGGGCCGGCCTTCCGAGTCGTAGACGTAAAAAAGCAGTTCCTCGCGCTTGGCGGGCAAGGCGGGGGCGTCGTAGGTCACGCGGTAGGTGACGCCGACGGCCAGCTTTCGCGCGGCGGAGCGCAGCTTGATCTTGCCGATGAACTGATCGGAGAGAAGGCCTTCGGAAAGGAGCTTCCGGGGATCGACCACTCCCGAGGTCAGGTAACGGTAGGAGATGGAGGGCTGCTCGACGCATTGCGAGACGACGTCGCGCCAGGCCGGGCTTCCCGTGACGATGGCCCCCTCGTTGGCCGGATCGAAATCGAGGGAAAGGGACTTTCCGCCGAGCATGACTTGCCAGGAGTTCTTCTCGGAATCGACCGGAAGGCAGCGTGCGCCCTGGCTGCGGTAGTAATCGAGGGTGAAGCTGCGCGCGGAACGCTCGATCATGAAGCCACTCCTTCGATTGCCGAAAGGTCCAAAAGGGATAACGTTTGCTCGTCGAATTCCTTGATCTGCTCCGCCGCTTGGCGGGCCATCTCCAGGCGATCGCCCAGGAGGGTGAAACCTCCCTTCAAGTCTTCGCGGGATTGGGAAAGGGCGATGATCTCGAGGATGGCCTTCTCGATGCTCTCGGGTCCCCGCAGGTTGGAGAGGATCAGGTCGGTTTCCCCCACGGCGTTGGCGAAGAGGAGGATCTTGGTTTCGAGGATCTTGAGGATGTAGTCCTCGATGGTGTCCCGAATGGCCAGGTTGAAGACCAATACGTCTTTTTTCTGTCCCAGACGGTGGATGCGGCCGATCCTTTGCTCCACCCGCATGGGGTTCCAGGGCAGATCGTAGTTGACCATGGCATGACAGAACTGCAAATTGACGCCCTCGCTGCCGGCATCGGTGGCCAGAAGGATCTGGCCCTCGCCCCGGAATTCCTCGACCGCGGCATCCTTGTCACGCTGGTTCATCCGCCCGCTGAAGAGCACGACCTTGTAACCCATCGCCCCCAGCTTGACGGCCAAAAAGTTCTGGGTCTCGTAGAAACCAGTGAAGACGATGAGCTTGGAGTCGACCTTCTGGAGGATCGAGCGCAGCGCGTTGAACTTCGAGTTTTCCTCGACGGAACGGGTCAATTCCAGCAGGTTCGACAAGCCTTCGGATACCTCGGGGTCGGTGCAGTGCTCCAGGGAATGTTCGATGGAGGACCTCAGGGCCTGAGGGCTGCTCGCCAACATCCTTGAAAGCCGAATGAAGGTGAGGGCTTCGTTTCCCTTGTAACAGCGCCGCACGAAACGGATCACTTCGTCGTGCAGCCTTATTTCCGCGGGGGTTCCTTCCAGAAGCAGGGATTCGACGTGGCGATCGACGAAGGCGATCCCGACGTCCGCCCTTCGGTGGCGGATCATGACCCGGCGCAGTTTCTCGGAAAGGCCCTCCGAATCCTGAAGGATGCGCCCCTGCTTGTCGACGACGAAGCGGGACTTGAAGTATTCCGGGGTGCCGAGCAAGCCTTCCTGCAGGAGGCTGACCAGGTTGTATAGCTCGAAGAGGCTGTTCTGGATGGGGGTGGCCGTCAGCATCAGCATGAAGCGGGACTTCAGGCGTTTGGCGAAATGGTAGCCGACGGTGCGATCGTTCTTGAGGCGGTGGGCCTCGTCGATCACCACCATGTCCCAGGGCTGGGCCAAAATCTTCTCGGCATTCGAGGCCTTCTTGGCGGTGTCGATGGAGACGATCAACAGGGGATGTCTGTCCCAGTCCTCGAAGCCGGAAAGGTCCCGGTTGGCGGCGTCGGCGACGATGAAGCTTTCTCCGAACTTTTCGCGCATCTCCCCGCGCCACTGGGTGGTCAAGGGCGCCGGGCAGAGGATGAGTATCCTTTGGGCCAGGCGGCGGCTGAGGTATTCCTTGATGATGATTCCGGCCTCGATGGTCTTGCCCAGGCCGACCTCGTCCGCCAGGATGGCGCGGGTGCCCATCTTGTTGATGGCGGTCATGACGGCGTCGATCTGGTGGGGCAGCACCTGGATGCGGCCCCTCTCGAGCTTTTCGATGGCCTGGAGTTCGACGATCTGGTCGTTGAGGCTCTTCTTGTGCGCCTCTATGCAGATGTTCTGCCATTCCGGCCGATCGAAATCAGCTCTGTTAAGCCGCCCGAAGACGGGCGCCACATCGGCATAAACGCGCTTCATGGTTCCTCCGAGAAAAGCCGAGTAAACTCGGCGACTTGTAAACATGGTGAAAAACCGCGGTGTGTAAGGATCACAGCCGCAACTTCCTTGACCCGATCGATGCTACTCCCCTTTCCCGCTTTTGTTAGTGACCAGGATTACACCGAACGAAGTGAGGCATTCCCTGCTTCGTGCTATGATGAAGCGGGAATCAATGGGTCACATCCATAGAGGGATTATGCAAGCCAGTATTGTCGGATCGCAGAGGATCGTGGTAGTGATGCCTGCCTACAACGCGGCATCCACCCTGTTAAAAACCTATCGGGACATCCCCCATGACCTCGTCGCCCAGGTTATCCTGGTGGACGATCAAAGCCATGACGACACCGCCCGCATCGCCGAGGGTTTGGGGCTGAAGGTTTTCGTGCACCCGCAGAACCGCGGTTACGGCGGCAACCAGAAGACCTGCTACCGCCTTGCCCTGGAAAGCGACGCCGCCATCGTGGTCATGCTCCACCCCGACTACCAGTACGACGCCACCAAGATCCCCGAAATGGTCCAGCCCATCCTGGATGGCCGGGCCGACCTGGTTCTGGGCTCGAGGTTGCTTCATGGCGGTGCCCTCAGAGGCGGCATGCCCTTCTACAAATACCTGGCGAACCGCTTCCTCACCCTCGTCGAGAACTTGGCCTTCGGAACCGGCTTCTCGGAATTCCACACCGGCTTCCGGGCTTATTCGAGAAAACTCCTGGAAACCATTCCCTTCGACCTCAATTCGGAAGACTTCGTCTTCGATTCCGAGGTGATCGCCCAGACGGTGGCCTTCGGCTTCCAAATCGCCGAAATCGGAGTCCCGACCCGCTACTTCCCCGAGGCCTCCTCGATCAACTTCGGTCGCAGCGTGATCTACGGTTTGAAGACCCTCGAGGTGGTCCAGAAATTCCTGCTCCACCGGAGCGGGCTGAAGAAGTCCATCCTCTTCAGAGTCAAACCGGCTTAAGTAAAAAGATGAAGGCCTTCCTCGCGCGTCACTTCCAAAAATTCGGCTTTCTCTATCTTTTCCTCCTGGCCTTCCTGGTCTACCTTTATTCCAACAACGGCCAGTACATGCGCTTCAACTACTACACCCACCTGGCCTTCAGCTTCCTCCACGGAAGCCTCTCGGTGGATAACCCCCCGGTCTGGCTGACCGAGCTCGCCCACGTCAACGGCCAAAACTACGTGCGCTTCGGGGTGGCGCCGGGGCTGGTCCTGATGCCCTTCGTGGCCTTCTTCGGAATGGATACCAACGAAGCGATTGTTTCCCTGCTCTTGGGGGCCCTCGACGTGGCCCTGATGTGGTGGGTGCTGGGCAAGGTGGTTCGAAACCAAAAAGTAAGGCTGGCCGGCACCGTTCTCTTCGGCTTCGGCAGCGTCTTCTGGTTCCACGCTTCCTACGGCAACAGCTGGTACTTCGCCCACGTCGTGACCACCCTTTTCCTGCTCCTCGCCCTGGGCGAGGTGCTCAAGGAAAAACCGCTGGGATACTGGGTGGGCTTCTGCCTGGCGGGGGCCGCCCTCAGCCGCTACACGGTGATCCTGGCCTTCCCCTTCTTCGCCTACCTGCTTTGGAGAAAAACCCGCTCTTTTTCCCAGCTGACCTTCTTCCTGCTCTTTCTTTTCTGGCCCCTGGGACTCAACGGCTTCTACAACTTCCTGCGCTTCGGGAGCTTCAATGAAACGGGCTATGCCCTGGTGGAAAACCAAAGCGGCATCCTCCCCTTCGATACCTCGAAGGGACTCTTCCATTGGTCCTACTTCCCGTTCAACTTCTCGGTCTACTTCCTCAAGGGACCGGACTGGCTGGGCCGCTTCCCCTTTTTCGAACCCAATCAGCTGGGCATGAGCCTCTTTTTGACCAGCCCGGCGATCGTCTATGCCGCCAAGGCCTTCGGGAAAAAGGAAGAGATCGAAAAGAAGGTTTTGGCGGGCCTTTGCTGGCTTTCCGTCTTTCTGCTGGTTTTGCCGTCCGTTTTCTATTTCTACGTGGGCTGGAAGGAGTTCGGCTGGCGCTACAGCCTGGACTTCATGCCCTTTCTAGTCATCCTGACCACCCTGGGTTTCAGGGAAAAGATGACCCCCCTCAAGACCCTCCTGGTCGCGGCCTGCGTGCTCGTCAACCTGTGGGGCGTCGTTTACTGGCGCCTCCTGAACTGGTAAAAAAATACTGTAGTAAATTTCAGTCCTCCTCATCCTCGCCGAGTAAACGAACCCGACAAAGGGGACAGCTGTCCGTGGGGTGGTTGACGTCGTCGACGTCTTCGAGGCTCCACTCGAAGGAGTGGCCGCAATCGTAGGAAATGGTTACTTTGGTCGTCATCGCATCCTCCTCGGGGCTCGGAATCCAGCAATATATCTTAACATCGCTTCATCAAGCTTTCAACCGGAAAGAAAAAAGCTCCATGACAAGCCGCCTCTAAAGCGCTATGATCAACCCCTGCCTTGAATGGCGGAGGAGCGATTCGGATGAAGAAGTACCGTCTCATTTCGGTGGGAGACAGCTTAAGCCAGGGCTTCCAGTCTTTTGCCGTCTTCGATCGGGGCCAAAAATTTTCCTTTCCCAACCAGATCGTCGATCGCAATCCCGGCCTCTTCCTGCCCTTCCGGACACCGTCCATTCCTTACCCCGGTTATCCCTTCAACATCGAACACTTCCTGAACCAGCTCAGGGAATGGGCGATCGCCGGGGCGGACTGGAAGTCCCGCTTGAAACTCGCCCAGGGCCTGATGAAAGACGTGGCCTCCTATAGCCGCCTTCCCCATCCCAGGCACAGGAACCGCCATCACAACCTGTCGATCCACGGTTATACCGCACGGGACGCCTACGAGACCACCTTCAGGAATCGCTCGGCTCTCATTCATCAGCTCTTACTCAGGACTCCGGATGCCTTGAGAAGCCTCAATTTCCCCTCTTTCGCCAATCCCTTCGATTCCTTCAACTTCGCCAGGACCACCTATCGGGTGCTATGCGGGAACCCCGCGGACGTGGATCGAAGCTCGCTCGACATCGCCTGCGCCATCTGCGGCGAGGAGGAGAGGGAATGCCTGATTACCTACTGGGCCGGCAACAACGACGTCTTGGGCGCCCTGGTCTCGGGGGACAAACGCTACATCACCGACCCCAAAATCACCCTGGCCTACATCCGCAAGTCGCTGGAAAGGCTGCTCGAGTACCCGAACGCCAAGGTCGTCTTCGCGACCCTGCCGGAATCGACCATCGCTCCTTTCCTCGACGAAAAAACGAAATCCCCGGTCTTCCCGGTCTACGAGACCCTCTCGCCCGAGCTCTCCCTCGAAATAGGGAATTCCATCCAGGAAATCAACGAGGGCATCAGAGAACTTTTCCGCTCGATCGGGAGTCCTCGCCTGGGGCTGGTCGAAGCCGATCGATTCTTTCGGGAGGTCCGTGAGAGCGGCCACCCGATCCGATCGCACGATGGCAGAAACCTTTGCCTCACTTGCGATTTCATCGAAACGGATGAAAAAGGACGGCTGAGGAAGGGAGGATTGGTTAGCCTGGACGGCATCCATCCCACCGCTTCCTGCTATGCCCTGGTCGCCAACGCCTTCATCGACCAGTTCCGGGAAATGGGGGTCGCTCTCGAAAAAGTGGACGTGGACGCGACGGCCGCCCAGGACTCCCTGATCGTCAGCCCGCCCGCCCTCATCCCGCCTTTTCTCGACGCCAACTCCGAGCTGAGGCGCTTGTTCGCCAAGATCAACCTCTTCCCCTTCATCAAGAACCTGATCCTCAACCAGTTCGACTTCAAGATCCGCAGCTCGTCGATTTTCGATCGCTGAAAATTTTCATCTTTCCAACCGATCATTTGTTCTGAAACCTCCTTAACAAGTTGTGATAAAATTAAAATTCGCGTAAAGACAGAGGAGATCGAGGCGATGGAGCAAAACCAATATCCCGAGCGGATTTCCACCGGAGTGCCCGGACTGGACGAAATATTGCTGGGAGGGCTGATCCCCAACCAAAGCTACCTGGTGCGGGGCGGCCCGGGAACCGGCAAGACCACCCTCGNNAAGGGAGCCGATCACGAACGCGATCATCGAGCGCATCGATGAAATAAAGCCGGAGCGGGTCTTCCTCGACTCCATGACCCAGTTCCGCTACCTCGCCACGGACGAGTTCCAGTTCCGCAAGCAGGTGCTGTCCTTCCTCAATTTCCTGCTGGAGAATGGAACGACCGTGCTCTTCACCTCGGAAGGCAGCGCGACCAACCCGGACGAAGACCTGCAATTCCTGAGCGATTGCATCCTCAACCTCGAGACGGCGCCCGAGGGATTGCGCACCGTCGACAT
>DOBT01000051.1:10690-13243 GCA_003503675.1 Cyanobacteria bacterium UBA8530
CCACCCTGGGCCTGCAGTTCATGAAGGAGGCCGCCGGCCGAGGCGAGCGCTCCGTGGTGTACAGCTTCGAGGAGGATCCGACCCTCACCCTGCTGCGCTGTGACAACCTCAGCATCCCCGCCCGCGCCATGATCGAACAAGGCACGCTTTCCCTCGTCAAGATCGAACCTCTGCAATTCACCCCGGACGAGTTCGCCAACGTCGTGCGCCAGGAAGTGGAAGCCCAGAAAACCCGCATCGTCATGATCGACGGCACCTCCGGCTACCGCCTTTCGCTGAGGGGGGAGAACGTCGTCAGCCACCTGCATGCCCTCGGCAAGTACCTCCAGAACATGGGAGTCGCGACGATCCTGATCAACGAAAGGGAAAACATCAGCGGCGAGTTCCAGGCCACCGAATTGGGCATCAGCTACCTGGCCGACAACCTCCTCTTCATCCAATACGTCGAGCGGGTGCTGGATGGGCCAATCGAATTGAGGAAAGCGATCGGGGTCCTCAAGAAGCGCCTCTCCGGCTTCGAGCGCAGCCTGCGGGAACTGGATATGAACCAGAACGGCATCGTGGTCGGGAAACCCATGCTGCACCTGGATCACATCATCAAGGGCCTGCCCAAATGGGAGCCTTCCGCGGAAAAGGCCGATAAATGAAGGAGCTTCCGCCGATCCTGCTGGTCGGACACAACAAGCAAAACCTGACTTTGCTCGGACAGCTTCTGGGCAAAGAAGGGTTTCCGACGACCTCCGCCTCCTCGCTCGAAGAGCTCGATCGTGTGTTGGATGAAGAAAAGGCGATCAGCCTGGTGCTCTTGGATCTGGGAGGCTTCGATCGAGGGATCTGGGAACGCTGCGCCCGCCTACAGGACCGGCTCATCCCCTTCATCGCGATTTACCCCAAGGAGAGCGACCGGATCCAGTTGGAAAGCATCACCCACGGAGCCCATAGCGTCCTCGTCAAGCCCCTTTCGGCCAAGCATATATTGGGAATCGTCAAGGCGATGCTGGAAAGCGAGCCATGATTCGGATCCTGCTTTTATTCAAGAACAAGGAGAACCAACGCCTCCTCAACGATTGGTTGACGTCCCGCTTCGAGGTCGTGGAAGGAGGCATCGACCGGGATTTCGACCTGCTGATCGCGGATGGCGCCTCCCTGGATCCGATCATCGAGCAGCTGGAAATTCGAAAAAAAGCCGAAAAGGGAACCTTCCTTCCCGTCCTCCTGGTCACGCCCCGCCAGGATATCAAGCTGGCCACACGCCAACTCTGGAAGACCCTCGACGAAATCCTCTTCCTCCCCATCGAGAAGATCGAACTGCAGGCCCGCGTCGATATCCTTTTGAGAGCGCGCCAACTCTCGCTCGAGCTGGAGCAGAGCCGCAGGGAGATCTTCCGTGCCCTGGTGGAGCAGTCCCTGGTGGGGGTCTACCAGATCGAGGGCGATCGCTTCACCTACTGAAACGAGGCCGGCGCCCAGATCTTCGGTTACCACCGGAAAGAACTCGTCGGGAAGAAAAACGCGCTTTCCCTGGTTTATCCCGAAGATCGAGCCGGAGTCGTCGAAAGGAGAAGCCGGGGCGAGCCGGAACACTACGACTTCCGGGGCCTCCGGAAGGATGGTTCCCTCGTCCGGTGCGAGGTCTACGAACGAAGGATCGAGCAGTTCGGACAGAAGAGCCTGCTCGGCACGCTCATCGACGTGACCGAACGCCGACGTTCCGAGGAAGCTCTCAGGGAAAGCGAAGAGCGCTTCAAGAACGTCTTCGAATTTGCCGCCATCGGCATGGCCCTGGTTTCCCCGAAGGGCCGCTTTCTGAAGGTCAACCGTTCGTTCTGCGGGATGCTGGGTTACTCCGAGCAGGAATTATTGACCAGCAGCTTCCAGAAACTCACCTACCCGGAGGACCTGCCGGGCGTCGTCGAACTTTATCGAAAACTGCTGGCGGGAGAGCTCCCTTCCTTCCAAAAGGAGAAGCGCTATATCCACAAGGACGGCCATCCCGTCTGGACTCACCTCAACGTCTCCCTCATGCGCGATTCGAAAGGCGAGCCCATATACGCCATTTCCCAAATCCAGGACATTTCCGAGCGAAAGCGGATAGAAGAAGAGAAGGACTTTCTCCGAGAGCAGCAGCTCGAAACCTTGCAACAGGCCGATCGAATCAAGGACGAGTTCCTTTCCGTCATCTCCCATGAGCTGAGAACCCCCCTCAACGCCATCATGGGGTTCGGCTCCATTCTTCAGGACGAGATGGCCGGTCCCTTGAGCGAGCAGCAGTGCCGCTTCATCGACAAGATCCTGAAAGGTACCGAGCGCATGCTGACACTGGTGGACGATCTTCTCGATTTTGCGGGGATACAAGCCGGGAAATTCGAGGTCGTCCCCGTCGAAACCGATTATTCCGCCGTGGTGGAGGAAGCGGTGACCTTCTTCGAACCGGTCGCAGCCGAAAAGGACATCGAGATCGATCGAAAAATCGAAGTTCCCCGCCCCATTCTGGTCGATCGACGCAGGACGACCCAGGTGCTCGCCAATCTCCTCTCCAACGCCATCAAGTTC
>DOBT01000073.1 GCA_003503675.1 Cyanobacteria bacterium UBA8530
TGAGGGACGCGTTGGGCACGTCCACTCCCACCTCGATCACCGTGGTGGAAACGAGGATGTCCGTTTCATGCCTCCGGAAGGCCTCGATCACCTCTTCTTTTTCGAGCGGATGCATCTGGCCATGAAGCAGGGCGACGCGGCGGTCCGGAAATACCTCCTCCTCCAGGCGGGCTTTCTCCTGGGTGGCGGCCTTGACGTCCAGTTTTTCCGATTCTTCGACCAGGGGAAACACCACGTAGGCCTGAAATCCCCTGGCGACCTCGTCTTCGATCATTTTCCAGACGTCCTCGCGTTCTTTCTTCCCTTTCACCCAGCGGGTCAGGATGTTCTTTCGGCCGGGGGGCAACTCGTCGATGATCGAGACGTCGAGGTCCCCGTGGGTGACCAGGGAGAGGGTGCGGGGGATGGGAGTGGCGGTCATGGCCAGAAGCTGGGGCGAGAGCCCCTTGCTCCTCAGCTTGGCCCTTTGCCTCACTCCGAAGCGATGTTGCTCGTCGATGACCACCAGGCCCAAGTTCTTGAAGGCCACCGATTCCTGGATCAGGGCGTGGGTACCGACGGTGATCGGACAATCCCCCGCTATGATCGCGCGCAGGTGGGCTTCCCGCTCCTTGGCGGTTTGTTTGCCCAAAAGCAGGGCCGGATGCACTCCGAGCGGAACCAGCCATTCCTGGAACTTGCGGTAATGCTGCTCGGCCAGGATCTCGGNNGTCTTTCCCGACCCCACGTCCCCCTGCACCAGTCGATTCATGGGGGGGATTCCCCTCAAGTCGCGAAGGACTTCCTCGAAGACCCGGCTCTGCGCCCCGGTCAGGGAAAAGGGCAGGTTTTGCAAGAATTGATTGGTCAGCTTTCCAGAGGAGGCGATTCGAGGAGCCAGGCTCTCGCGCTCCCTTTGGCTTCGGCGGAAGGCCAGGCCCAGCTGGAACCAGAAGAACTCGAGGAAAACCAGGTGCTTCTTGGCTTTTTTCAGCTCTTCCTGGCTACTCGGAAAGTGGATCTCCCGGATGGCCCCGGCCCGGGTGCCCAGGTTCATTTCCTCGCGCCAAGACTCCGGCAAGAGATCCGGCAGGCGATCGGAATAGGTTTCGAGGGCGTTGTGGATGGCCCGGCGCAGGAGTTTGAGGGAGAGCCCTTCGGTGAGAAAGTAGATGGGGACGATGCGGCCGACATGCAGGGAGTCTTCCGCCTTGCCCAAGAACTCGAAGTCGGGTCTTTCCATGACCGGTTTCTTGAGGAAATCGTCGAAGCGGGCGATCCCGCTCAAAAGAGCGGCTTCCCCGACCGGGAAGCGCGCCTTGTACCTTTCGAGCTGATAGCGGTTGCTTTTTCCGTAAAACCAGCGGGCGGTGATCTTTCCGGAATCGTCGGACAGGGTCACCGAGACGATGCTCATGTGGGGTTTGCTGGGCGGCGAAAAGGCCTCGACTTTTTGAATGGTCCCCCAGACCGTGACCGGCTCTCCGAAAGGGATTTTGGAAATCTCGGTTCTTTGAGCAAAGTCGAGGTGCTTTCTGGGGTAGTTGTGGAGCAGGTCCTCCACGGTCAAGATGCCCATCTTGGCGAGCGACTCGGCCAGGCTGGCCCCAACCCCCTTGACGACCTGAACCCCCTGGTCGATCTTTCCGCTTATTTTATTTCCTTTGTTTCCTTCGCTCTTTCGGGGCTTGGCTTTTTTGGGAGCCTCGGCGGGAAGATACAGTCGGGGGAGCGCGACCAGAAGCCGGTGGATGGCTCCTTCCCTCGCGAGTCGATCCAGCTTCGGGTACTCTTCGAAGTCCTCCCGAAGGGCGTCCAGGGCCTGCCAGGAAGGTAGCGAAGACAGCGAAGAAAGTTGCTCGGCGACGAACTCCGAGAAACGGGAGTGGTGGCCGACCAGATCGACAAAGCCGTTTTTGGCCTCGATGGAGAGGGCCTGATGGAGAAGACGGATCTTGGATGAGAGGGCCATGTCTACCATTATACGCAAAAGAAGAGCGGTGGAATCAACCACCGCTCCTCTTTTTGGTTTTTTAGTTTTCGGAGGTGGCGGGCCCGGAATAACCCTGGTTGCTGTCCGAACCGTACCAGTCGTACTGTCTCTGCATGATGTAGCCGTTGCGTCCGACGATGATCCCGTCGCCTTGGGGGGTGAGGTCGACGCCGAGGAATTCCTTGCTGAGGTTGACTTTGCGGTACTTGGAGTCGATCTGGTAGTTGGTGCCGTCCCAGGAAAGGAGGTTGCCGTAGATGTCGTTGAGGGAGCTCTTGGGAAGGACCACTTTGGGGGTGATGGTGGCGCCGAGGAACCAGCCTTGGTCACCGGAGAGAAGAGCGACGTTGTTGAGGGGGACCTGGTCGAGGTAAGGGGTCTGGGTGCCGGCGGCGTTGGAGGAAGTCCAGTTGCTCCAGCGGAAGGTCTGGGAACCGCGGGAATCGAACTTGAGGACCAGGCCCTTGGGGAAACCGACGAGGTTGTCGCGGACGCCGACTGCGTAACCCTGGTTGGCGTTGATCATCTTGACGGCGCGGAGTTCGGAGGATTGGAAGGCGGTGAAGAGGAAGGGAAGGCGGTCTTCCGTCCATTTGCCGTTCTCGCAGTGAAGGATGAGGGCATCGTGGCCGTCGGTGCCGACCGCCCAACCGATTGAGCCGACCATCGAGATGGAGTTGATCTGACCCTTGCCGGAGTAGGAGGTGTCACGAAGCCAGGAGCGACCGTTCCACTTCATCAGGAGGACCTTGCCGCTGCTATCCTTGCCGCCGGCCCAGGCGTTGTTGAAGTCGACGGCGTCGACGGAATTGAGGGCGCCGGAAACGCCGGTGTTCATCGGGAACCAGCTGCCGCTGCGGTAAGAAAGGACCACGGCGCTGCTGCCGTCGTTGCCGACCGCCCAGCCGGTGCCAGGATCGATGAAGTCGACGGACTTGAGGGTGGCATTGGCGACCGGGGCGCTGTCGAGCTGCCAGTAGTTGTTGACGAGGTGGAGCAGGGTGCCCTTGTCGCCGACGGCCCAGGCTTCTTTGCCGCTGACCATCTTGACGCCGTAGAGGTCGTTGTGGGTGGGGGTGGCGACTTGCTGCCAGTTGTATTCGGCGGAGGCGATGGTCACGGGGATTTCGGCGTGGATGTCGCCGATTTCGGCGCGGATGGAGGTCATGCGGGGGGCTTTGGGGGTGAATTGACCCATGATGTCGATGGAACCCGACTGGGGATCGGCCACGGACCAGCGGACGAGCCTGGGGTCAGTGGCGGTCTGACCGTTGGAAAGTCCGAGGACGACGGCGATGGCCTTGGTTTCACCGAGGTGGACCGTCATGGAGCTGGGGTTGATTTGGATGGTTTTCGCGGTCACGCCGGCGGGCAGCGTAGGCATGGTCTCGTAGTTGGCGGCCATCTGGGTGCCGGTATCGTTCATGGAGACCGAAGCGGGCAGCGCGCTGCCGCAACCGGTGAAGAGAGTGGCCATCACGGCAAGACCGACCATTTTGCTGATTTGGTTTCGTCTTTTCATGATTCTCACTCCCTCTAAACTTCGTTTCCCCGCCCCGATACCCTTCTTATAGGGAGAAGGGGGAAGAATCTTTCGTTAAGGTTGGGATAAAAAGTGGGTTTCGTCCCTTCCGCCGATGCCTTTTTCGGAAAGGGGATCGTAGGATGGCCCCGAAGGGGAGGGGGCGATGAAAAAAATTTGCTTTCTTTCGGCTTTTTTTCTCTTCTTATTGGCTTCCTGCGGGGACAATCCTCCCGTTCAACCCCCCGATCCCCTTATCCTTCCCACCCCGGAACCCTCGGTCCTCCCTCCTTTCCATGAAGAAAGAGAAGTTCTGGAGGGCCAAAAAATTTCCGTTCTCCTCCCGAAAAAAAATGGAAAAGAAGAAACCTTTCCGCTTTTGCTTTTCGAACACGGCTATTCCCTGGATGAGAACCAGGCCTTGAGCCGCACCCCTTTCCCCCGTCTGACCCAGAAAGAAGGATGGATCTTGGCGAGTTCGACCCTGGGAGGGGCCGCCCACTGGGGCAACGAGGACGCCGTTCGCCTTCACGACGCCCTGATCGAGCACTTGCTCGCGAAGTATCCGGTGGATCGGGAAAAAATCTATTTCGTCGGTTTCTCGATGGGAGGGGGAACGGCCCTGCTCTGCGGGATCTTCGGAAAATACCGGCCGGCGGCGATCGCCTCCAGCCAGGGTTTCTCGGGCCTTTCCGAACTGAGCGAATCGAAATACTTTCCCTCCATTCTCCAGGCCTACGGGAATCCCGAAAGCCTCGCGAGTCGCTCCCCCCTCGAACAAGCCGAAAAATTGCGAGGCATCCCGATTTACCTCGAACACGGTCGCTTCGACTCCGAATTGCCCTTCGAACAAAGCGAAAAAATGAAAAAGCGCCTGGACGAGCTGGGAATCCCGAATTCCTTCCGGGCCTTTTCCGGGGGGCATGCCGAGAGCAACATGGATGCCGCCGGGATCGTCGCCTTCTTGCGGGGGAAAGCTTTACCCTGACAGCCAGTAATAATACCGCTTGCCGGATACCGAACCGGCAAGCGGTGGTATAATCTGGCAGGAGGTAGCTATGATCGAAAACTGCCCGCTTTGTGGAAAGATCTTTCGCCGGACCTCAAACCTCATCGCCTGCCCTTCTTGCAAGGAAAAAGAGGCGGCCACGTTCGAGCGCCTGCGCGATTTCTTTTGGGAGCACCACTCGGCCACTCTCCGGGATGTCGTCGAGGGAACGGGCATCAGTGAGAAATTGGTCCGTTGTTTCCTCAAGGGCGATCGCCTGAAGCAGAGCTCCACCATTCAATGCAGCGAATGCGGGGTAAGAATCGAGCAGGGGATCCTCTGCCCCCACTGCCGGGACAAGCACCCCAACCCCAAGCCGAAGCCCGCGCCGATCGTTCCCGCCGAACGCAAGGATTTCCGGCACGAGCTTCGCTCCGATCGCTGGAACCGCTGAGAGAAGCCGCCTCTTTTGTTCGAGGCGGCTTTTTCGCGGACTATCGGGCATGCTACAATGGGTGAAAACGCGACGACGTCGACAGGAGGAAAAAAAATGAGCATTTTCGAGCGCCTCTCCCGCCTTCTCAAGGCCAACATCAATGACCTCATCGAAAAGGCGGAAGACCCCGAGAAGATGTTGAACCAGCTCCTCGAGGAAATGAACAACGACCTGAGCGAAGTGAGAAGCGCGGTGGCCTCGGCGATCGCCACCCTCAAGCAACTCGAAGGAAAAGCCCGCGAGAACCAGGAGCAGACCGACAAGTGGCAAGCCAATGCCGAACTGGCCGTCGGCAAGGGCGACGACGAGCTCGCCAAGGAGGCTCTCACCCGCAAGAAGAACTTNNCCAGGCCGCCGAACAGAAGACCCGCGTCGATTCCCTCAAGAACAACCTGGAAACCCTGGAATCGAAGATCGAAGAAGCGAAGACCAAGAAGGAAATCCTGATCGCGCGCCATCGCTCCGCCGAAGCCGAAGGACGCATCAGCCGCACCATGGGAAAGGCCACCAACAATTCCGCGCTCTCGGCCTTCGACAAGATGGCGGAAAAGGTCAACCTGGAAGAAGCTCGCGCCGCCGCCTACCAGGAGCTCGACGCCGACTCCGTGGAGGACAAATTCAAGAAGCTCGAGGAAGAATCCCGGGACAGCGAAGTCGACGAGGAACTCGCCGCCATCAAGGCCAAATTAGGCAAATAAAAAAGAAATTTTCTGCGGGGCGGCCAGTCTGGTCGCCCCTTTTCAATGGGGGGTTTCATCGAACGAGCCGCTCCTCGACTGAATCTTTATCTTTTCAGGGGAGGGTCGAAGGGACAGACCTTGCCGGCGACGAAGTCGCCCGTCTCGAAGGCGTGGTATTCCTGGGCCAGGTCGCGGTAGCGCTGCAGGGTATCGCCCTTGAAGTCCCAGCCGCTCGCCAAGACCGAACGGTATTTCGGCTCTTCGCTCTTCCAGTACATCGCCAGCGCCCTCTCGTCCAGGCTCATGGCCTTCCCCTTCTTGGAGAGGGAAAGTCGGAACATCAATTCGGCCTGCAGGCGATGGATCTGCTCATGGATCAGCGTTTCGAGAAATTCCCTGGCTCGACCACCGCACAATCGCGGCGACAAAAAGATCTTGTTGTTGTAGCTGTCCTGTTGGCCCAAAAGTCCCGGAGGCAGGTCGCGGAACTGGGCAACGGCGGGATTGAAGTCATAGACCTTGCCCATCAGGGCGGAAACGAAACGATTGATTTCACTGGCCAGGTTTCGGTTGTTGACCGCCTTGCGGGCGTCCCAAAGGGAAATCGCCATCCGAAGGGACGGCTGTTCGAGGATGGCCAGGGCGAGATCGCGTTTCTTTGGATCGTAGGTCCGGGCGAGCAGTTCGCGGTATTCCTCGGGACTCTTGGGGATCTTCATTCCCGTAAACCCCTGCAGCTCCCCCTGGGTGAAGGCGGAGTGAGGATCTCCCTCCCTTTTTTCCGGGGCCTGATAGGAGGTCATGGCGGCATCCGAAAAGGTGTTTTCGAACAAAAGTTCCGCCATCCAGGCGTTTTTCCCCTTCTTCTTTTTTTCCTTCTTGACCGGCGCAGGCGCAACCTTCTCGGTAGCGCGCGCTTTCGAGAAGGGAGAAAGGGAATGGAGGGAGGTCGAAATCTTTTTGTCCATGCTCTTTCCCACTATACCCGGAGAGACCACGAGGGTTCAAACGGTCGATCCTTTTTTTTGATATGATCGGGGCATGAAAAAAGAAAAGAAATGCAGGGATTGCCTGCACCACGACGGAATGATCTGTCGTTTCCACCGGGCTCACATCAAGGGGGAATCCGGGGCCTGCGGCCTGATAAAGGTCCGGGGCATCGTTCGGGTTCTTCTCCGAAGAACGCAAGGATTGCGGAAGAGGAGGGGCTAAAGTAAGCAGGTAACCGGCGGGAAAGCAGCATGTCGCAGATTCGCCCGAATACGAACGTCGAATCTCTCAAAAAATGAGGTTTTTGGTCCGAAAAAAGCCCGCTCCTCTTCGGAAGCGGGCCGGAAGTTCTTTCCCTTCAGCCTAAAAATCTTTCGCCTTTGAGGAAAATGCGTCGGGCGCAAAGCCGTTCCCGGAAGTTGAGCCTTTCCAGGATCCGCTCTTCGGAAAGTCCCTCTTCCTTCATGAGCAGGACGGACTTTTCGACCTCGGTTTCCAGCGGCTTGCCATACTTTTTGAACATCATCGTTCTCCTCAAAATTTTCTTGGAATGTGAAAAGAATTATAAAGCATGGGCAAGAGTTTGTAAATAGCTTTGAAGCGAGCCCGAAGACTTCTCTTTTCAGGCGACGCTCCAAAGCACCTATACCATTCTTCTTCCGTTGAGTTGGGGCGTTTTTCCTCAAGATCCAGGTCGGGGCACAAAGTTGAAGTTCAGAGGATGAATCAACCATAGGGACCGGCTGCTCTTGACCCCCTCTGCACCAGGGAGCGCTTCTGGATTTCCCGATCGATTTTATTGCTTCAGCGGGCGACGGGGTGTAACAGTTCCTCGGCCATCACCTTGAGGATTTGATCGACGATCTTCTCGATCTCGTTCTGATCGCTGCCTTCGGCCATGACCCGGAGCAGGGGTTCGGTTCCCGAGGCGCGGACCACCAGGCGTCCGTCCTGGCCGAGCTCTTTTTCGGCCCGGGTGATCGCCGCCCGGATGTTCTTGTTTTCCTCCCAGCCCTTGGTGTCGCTCACCCTGAGGTTCTTGAGCAACTGGGGATACTTCTTCATTTCGGAGGCCAGGTCGTGCAGGGTGCGGCCGGAGTCCCGCAGGGCGCTTAGGAGGCGTAGGGCGGTGATCAGGCCGTCGCCGGTGGTGTTATGGTCCAGGAAGATCACGTGACCCGACTGCTCTCCGCCGATGCGGATGTCCCGGGCGAGCATCTCCTCGAGGACGTAGCGATCGCCGACCTTGGCCCTGATCAGCTTGCCGCCTTCCTCCTCGATGGCCTTCTCCAGTCCGAAGTTGCTCATGACGGTGGAGACCAGGGAAGGGGAGCGCAAGAGGCCGTGGCGGCGCAGGTGCTTGTAGCAGATCAGCATGATCTTGTCGCCGTCGATGGCCTGGCCGTCCGAATCGACCGCCAGAAGGCGATCGGCGTCTCCGTCGAAGGCCAGCCCCAGGTCGTAGGGACCGCGCACCACCTCGCCGGCCAGCGCTTCCAGGTAGGTGGAGCCGCAGCCCAGGTTGATGTTGTCCCCGTCGGGACGATCCCCCAGGACGGTGACTTCGGCTCCGAGCTCGCGCAGGACCTGGGGGGCGATGCGGTAGGCGGCGCCGTTGGCGCAGTCGACCGCCACCTTGAGGCCTTTCAGGCCGGAAGGCAGGATGCTGACGGCGAAGCGGATGTAGTCTTCGAGCAGGGAGGGATCGTCGGTGACCACCCCGATGCCGGAGCCGCTGGGGTGCGGCAGTTCGTCGCGGGGGGCGTCGATCATCTCCTCGATCTCGCTCTCGGTGATGTCGGGAAGCTTGAAGCCTTCCTTCGAGAAGAACTTGATGCCGTTATCGGGAGCGGGGTTGTGCGAGGCGGAGATCATGACCCCGGCCAGGGCTCCGTAGCGCTTGGTCACCCAGGCGACGGCCGGGGTGGTGGCCACTCCCAGGCGCCTGACGTCGACGCCCACCGAGCAGATTCCGGCCGCCAGGGCCGCTTCCAGCATGGTGCCGCTGCGGCGGGTATCCCGACCGAGGACGATGAAGGGCTTGCCGCCCTCCTTCATCAGCCTGGCCGCCCCGCATCGGCCCAGCTTGAAGGCCAATTCCGGCGTCAGCTGCGCGTTGGCCAGTCCCCTTACTCCATCGGTGCCAAAATATTTTCCCACTTTCCCTCTCCGTTTCTACTGATATTTTTTTATTTCCTCGACGCGGCGAAGTAGCGATAGGTCATCTCCAGTCCTTGCGCCAGGCTCACCCTTGGGCGCCAGTCCAACTTTCTTTCGGCATTTCCCAGATCGAGGAAGGAGCGGCGGATATCCCCCTTGCGGGCAGGCCCCCGCTCGGGCGCCAGTCGATAATCGGCAATCGACGCGAGCTTCTCGAAGATCTCCCTGACCGAGGCGGGGCTTCCCCCGAGGTTGAAGACTTCGCCGCCTTCGGTTTCCGAAACCATCAGGTTGGCCCTGACGACGTCTCCGACGAAGACATAGTCCTTGATTTGTTCCCCGTCGCCGTGGATCTGGAGGAGGCGGCCGTCGAGCATGCCCTGGGCGAAGATGGACACCACTCCCGCCTCTCCGTGAGGCATCTGGCGAGGGCCGTAGACGTTGCCGTAGCGGAAGATCGTCCAGCTCAAACCTTCTTCGCCATAATAGCGCAAATAATGCTCCGCCACCATCTTGGAGATTCCGTAGGGCGAGCGAGGCGCCAGCAAGGCGGTTTCAGGGGTGGGAACCCTTTCCGCTTCCCCGTAGACCGTTCCCCCCGAGGAAGAGAAGATCAACTTGGAGACCCGGTTTTCCAGGGAAAGCTGGAAGACGTTCAGCAAGCCCATGACGTTGATGCTCGCATCGTGGGCGGGGTCGTTCGTCGAATTCTTCACGCTCATCTGGGCGGCGTGATGGCTGACGATATTCGGTTTTTCGGCCTCGAAGACCGCGCGCAGCGAGCTTTGATCCCGGATGTCCACCGGGTAGAAAATCGCTTTTTCGGGAACGTTTTCCCTTTTCCCGGTCGAGAGGTCGTCAACCACCACGACCCTGCGCCCTTCCCCCAGATAAGCCTCGGCGAGGTGGGAGCCGATGAATCCCGCCCCGCCGGTGATGAGCACGGTTGACGACATGGCCCCTCCTTTTTTCGAACAACTTACCCAAACACTAGCGAAAGCAAGGCCCGGGGGTTAGTTCAAAAAAAACGAAGGCTTTCGTGAACTTGAAGAGCCGCTACTTTATTATTGCGTATTGTTCCTGGAGATCAGTTATTTTGGGGTACAATTAATTACAGAAATTGAGAACACTTCTTGAGGGCAAGGCTGAATGCAGTACGATAAGGAGGTAACGTGTCCGAAATCAATAACTCCACAGGCCCCTTGTTCAAACCGCTATTGAGAAAGAATGTCGGCGTTCCCAAGCCAGCAGATGCGCCTAATGGCACCGATCTGGCATCTTCAAGTAAAGCGCCGGCGGTGAATCTCCCAATCGATGAGATCGTCATATCTAAGCCGCCTGTCTACAAGATCGCGCCCCCGCCCAAGCCGCCGGCCGACAATCCCGGATCCGGACCCAAGCCTCCGAATACGTCGCGCGGCCCCTCGGGCGGTACCCGACGAGGCCCAGCTCATGGCGAGTAAGAAGGGGTAGAGTCAAGTTTGTTGTAGTCTTCGGTACTTCGCTGTTAGTAATGAACGGCGAAGTACCCTTTATTTTGGATGTATTAAACAAATGTATAAGCCCGATGTTCTTTGGGAAATTACCCATAAGTGCAATGCCAAATGCATCCACTGCATCTCTGATGCTGGTGGCGACCGTCACCAAGAGTTATCGACTGAGGAGGCTCTGGATCTCTGCGATCAACTCGCCGAGTTCGCCAACAGGATCCACTTGCTGGGCGGGGAAGTCTTTTTGAGGAGTGATTGGAAAAAAATCGTAGAAAGGATTCATTCCCATGGCATTCCTTTTTCCATTGTAACCAACGGGCTGGCCTTGAAAGAGGAAACCATCAATTTTTTGAAGGAAATGGAGATTTACAACCTGGGTTTGAGCCTTGATGGCGGCAAGGCCGAGACCCACGACCACATCCGGGGTGTACCTGGAATCTACCAGCGAAACCTCGATTTGATGGAGAAACTGGCGGAGGAGGAAGTCTCCTTCTCGGTCATCTCCACCTTCAACAAGTTGAACATCCTCGAGGCCAAATTGCTGCTGGGAACCATGATGAACTCCCCGAATCAGTCCTGGCAGGTCCAGATCGCCTCCGCCCACGGGCGGATGAGCCGGGACATTTCGCTGGATGCTTTCGAGTATTATGTGCTCGGGCTTTTCCTTTCGATCGCAAAGATGCGCATTCCCGACGAGGTCCTGACCATCGTGGCCGGGCATGACTTGGGGCACTACTCCGGCACGATCCCGAATTTCTCCGCCCAACCCGATTGGGATGGCTGTCATGCGGGCAAATATACCTTCGGAATTTGCAGCAACGGCGATATTCATGGCTGCCTATGCATGATGAGCGCCGAGGAGTTCGTGTTGGGCAACGTCCGGAACAAGCCTCTTCGAGAATACTGGGAAGCGGTGAACTTTTGCCCCTGGAACTTCGGAAAGATCAAGGCTTTGACCGGCTACTGCGCCGAGTGCTGCTACTCCACCAAGTGTCTCGCCGGCTGTTCCGACACCGCGCATGCCTTGACCGGATCCATCGGCGAGAACCCGTTGTGCTATCACCGGATTGAGGGAGAATGGATGCATCGTGTTCCTCAAGACGATCAGGAGTGGATCCTCCGCGAGTTGACCACGGGCAGAGTCGACGAGCGAGGGAACATCTATTTGGGTTCGGGTGGCCTGTTGACCACCTCCTTGATTTCCCAGCTTTCACTGGAGCCCGCACGGCAAGAGTTGTTGAAGCTTATCGCCTGCGTCTGAAAAACGAAGGTTCCAGCCTGAATGTCTTTCGCCATGCGGTCAGATGCGAGGAATAGATGCCTTTTATCCGGAGGATAGCGCCGACTTCACCAAAAAATGAGCCGTCGCATTCCCTGTGGCGTTGATTTTCAGAGGGCCAGGTATGCCTTGAGCACCTGGCCCTCTTCTTTCTCTTCCCATAGGTCGCCCAGATAGTCGTCCCCGATGTCCGAGTCTTCATCCTCTTCCGAAGGGCCCTTACTTCATTCCCATCGGTTTGAAGTGGAGGGCGTTGAGGATGAAGGCCCAGCGATCGCTGGCATCCTCGATTTGCTTGGAGGTCGGCTTGCCGGCGCCGTGCCCGGCCTTGCTCTCGATGCGGATGAGCACGGGAGCGGGGCCCGACTGGGCTTCCTGGAGGGCGGCGGCGAACTTGAAGCTGTGGGCGGGGTAGACCCTGTCGTCGTGATCGGAGGTCAGGATCAGGGTCGAGGGGTAATGCGTTCCCTTCTTGACGTTGTGGAGAGGGGAGTAGGCATAGAGGGCCTTGAATTCCTTCGGATCTTCGGCGGTGCCGTAGTCCGGAGCCCAACCCCAGCCGATGGTGAACTTTTGATAGCGCAGCATGTCGAGCACTCCCACCGAGGGCAAAGCCGCGGCGAAGAGGTCGGGCCGCTGGGTCAGGCAGGCGCCGACCAAAAGTCCCCCGTTGCTCCCCCCGCCGATGGCCAGCCGGGCGGGAGAGGTGTATTTATTCTTCTTCAGCCACTGGGCGGCTCCGATGAAGTCGTCGAAGACGTTCTGCTTCTTCAGCTTCATCCCCTGGCGGTGCCACTCCTCGCCGTNNCCGCCGTAGCCGTAGAGGTAGGTGGGGCGCTTCCCGTCGAGCTTCAGGCCCTTCTTGTGGGTGAGGAACATGGGGATTTTCGTTCCGTCCTTGCTTTGGTAGAAGAATTGCTTGGTTTCGTAGCGAAAAGGATCGAAATCGACCTTGGGTTTCTGGAAAACCGTGCTTTTTCCGCTCTCGAGGTCGAGGCGATAGATGGTGGTGGGGGTGGTGAAGCTGGTGTAGGAATAGAAGGTTTCTTTTTCGGATCTTTTTCCGACGAAGCCCGCGGCCGTTCCGATTCCGGGAAGCTTCATTTCCCTCAGCAAGGAGCCGTCCAGCTTGTGGACTCGGACGCAGCTGTAGGCGTCCTTGAGGTAGGAGGCCAGGAAGGATTCATGGACCAGGCCGACGCTCTCGAGGTTCTCCTTCTTTTGAGGGACGATCTCCCGCCAGTTCTTCTTCTCGGGTCGATGGACGTCGATGGCGACCACCCTGCCGCGCGGGGCGCTTTCCGTGGTCTTGAACCAGAAGATGGGGCCGTCGTTGCCGATCAAGGAGTAGCTGGCGTCGAAGTCGTCGAGCATCTCCACCACGGGGCTATCCGGACGAGCGAGCTCCTTGTAGAAGAAGCGGTTCTTGTTCTCGGTCCCCTGGCTGACGTAGATGACCAGGTATTTCCCGTCGTCCGTCACCTGCCCGGAGAAGCCCCATTCCTTTTGATCCGTTCGCTCGTAAACCAAACGATCCTCGGCTTGGGGAGTTCCGATTTTATGAAAGAAGAGCTTTTCATAAAAGTTGACTTCCTTCAGGTGATCGCCTTTCGGCTCGTCGTAGCGGCTGTAGAAGAAGCCCCGATTGTCGTGGGTCCAGGAAACGCTCGAAAACTTGATCCATTGAAGATGGTCGAAGAGGTCCTCGCCGATATCGATGTCGCGCACCC
>DOBT01000092.1 GCA_003503675.1 Cyanobacteria bacterium UBA8530
GACCTTCTCGCCACCCTTGTGGCCGGCCTCCCGGACGGTCATTTCCCCTTTTTTCTTTTCCATCGGCAAACCTCCTATTTCAGGATCTCCTTACCCTTTTCGATCAGCTCCTTGACCCTCTGGCCGCCCTTGTGGCCGATCTCGGAATAGAACTCCGGACCATAACGCTCCTTCGTGGTGTTGCCACCCTTCTTGCCACCCAGCTTGCCACCCTTGCGTCCGGCTTCCCGGACGGTCATTTCGCCCTTTTCTTCGGCCATTATCCTCATCCTCCGATTAATCCTTACTCCGCTTTCCCCTCATGATCAGCTCCTTGACCCTTTGGCCGCCCTTGTGGCCGATCTCAGAGTAGAAATCGGGACCGTACTTCTCCTTGGTGGCCTCGCCACCCTTTTCACCGCCCTTGTGACCGATCTGAGAATAGAATTCGGGGCCGTACTTCTCCTTGGTTGCCACACCGCCCTTGTGGCCGATTTCGGAGTAGAATTCGGGGCCACGCTCCGTCCGGACCTTCTCACCGCCCAGATGTCCCGCTTCCCGAACGGTCATATTTCCCTTCTGAGACCGATTTTGTTTGAGCATCGGTAAACCTCCTTCGGATGCCTATTGTCACATAAATACATCTTCTTTATTTAAGACAACTATAGGCAGCGGCCGAAGCCCTGTCAACACAGGGTTGTCAGGCAAGGCCAAGAAAAAAACCGCCTGGACCAGGGGGTGGTCCAGGCGGGGGGGGCTGAAAGCAACTCGCTTGAAGGCTATAGCCAGGGCAGGAATAACTTCATGGCTGCCTGGAAGAAGTTGGTCACCGCCTTGGTATCGAAATCGATCGAGGTGGCGACCGCCGGATGCTTCTCGACCGGGTGAACCGTAGCATAGCGGGAACTCGCAGGATGGCGGGTCTGCGCCTGGGGAGCGAAGAGGGAGTAGTCGTTGCGCCGGTAAATGAGCTTCTGCCAGTCGGGTTCATCTTCGGGAATTTCCTTTGAAGAATCCTCCTCGTCCATGGCCCCGAGCATGGCGGCCGCGTAGGCTTCCATGGCCAGCTCTTCCGCCTCGATGGCGGCCTTGGCGCGGATCGACTTGGCCTTCAGGGTCGCCTCGTGGAGGTCGTCGCCGTTGTGTAAGGCCTCGAGCAGGACGATTCTCGCATCCGACTTCGCCTGCCGCTTGATCTCCTTGGCCGTCTCGGCCGCCTCCAGGAAGGACTCGAGGTCCCCGCCGCGCTCGAAGATCTCGGAGACGGCCGACTCGACGTCCAACTTCGGGCTCTTCCCGAGCTTCGTCGCTTCAGGTGCGAGCGGTTTGCTCGATGTTATCGGTTTCGCCTCCGGGAGCTTCTCCGTCGGCGCCAGCACGGGAGCCGCCTTGACCGGCTCCCGTGCTGGCGCCGNNGCATATTCACCAGACTCTGCATTTCCACGGTGTCGGGCCAAGTGAAGGGAAGATCCCCATAGGCAGGGCCTTGCCGGGAAACCGCATCGTATCTTAAGGTACTGCTATTGGCACCTCGCAAAGCCACTTGATTGGGCTTCATCAACGGCTGGGTGCTGTTCACGTTCATCGAAGCCATTTTCGACCTCCTTATCTATTGACTTGAATAATATCACATAGATTTATGTCACTACTTTCGGAAAACTTGCTCTTTTTAACGCGCCCCCCGGGAAAAAAAAATTCTTCCTTAAAAATCGAGGAAAAGCGCCCCCCTCCTTCCTTTTCCTGGCGAGACGGGGGATAATGGGGTCATGGCCAAAAGCAAATTCATTTGTCAAAGCTGCGGTTCCGAGCAGCCCCGCTGGTTGGGAAAATGCCCCGATTGCCAGCAATGGAACTCCCTGATCGAGGAGCTCGAGACCCCCAAGTCCGCTTCCCGCAAGGGCCGGGTCTCGACCGCCATTTCCCTCGCCTCGGTGAGCGTCAGCGAGGAGGACCGTTTCACCACCGGCTTCTCCGAACTCGACCGGGTCCTGGGGGGCGGGGTGGTGCCCGGCTCTCTGGTCCTGCTGGGCGGAGACCCCGGCATCGGCAAGTCGACCCTCTTGCTGCAAGTGGCTCATTCCCTCAGCCATCTCGGCAAAAAAGTCCTTTACGTCTCGGCCGAGGAGTCCCTCAAGCAGATCAAATTGCGGTCGAGTAGGCTGGGCTGCGAATCGAAGGAACTGATGGTTTTGGCGGAAACCGACCTCACCGCCATCATCGCCACCCTGAAGGAAATGAAGCCGGACTGGACGGTCATCGACTCCATCCAGACCATCTTCGATCCCTCGGTCGCCTCTCACCCCGGCTCGGTCAGCCAGGTCCGCGACGCCACCGGCGCCCTCATGCGCCTGGCCAAGGAAGAAAACATCTCCCTCTGCATCGTCGGGCACGTCACCAAGGAGGGNNGAACCGCTTCGGCTCCACCAACGAGGTGGGGGTCTTCGAGATGTGCCAGAAGGGACTCGCCGAAGTCCTCAATCCCTCCAAACTTTTCCTGGCGGAGCGGACGGCAGGGGCGATCGGCTCCTCGATCGTGGCCACCATGGAGGGGACGCGCCCCCTACTCGTCGAGATCCAGGCCCTGGTCTGTCCTTCCGCCCTCGCCTCTCCCCGGAGATCGACCAACGGCATTGAGTACAACCGGATCGTGCAGATCCTCGCGGTGCTGGAAAAGAGGGTCGGCATCTCCCTGGCCAAGAACGACGTCTATATCAACGTGGTGGGGGGCCTGAAGGTGGAAGAGCCGGCGGGAGATCTGGCGTGCGCCCTGGCGATCGCCTCCAGTGCCCGCGAACTGCCCCTGCATCCCACCACCGTCTTCCTGGGGGAAATCGGCCTTTCGGGCGAGATCCGGGGAATCAACGCCGTCGAGGCCCGCCTCAAAGAGGCCTCCAAGCTGGGCTTCACCCGCGCCATCCTTCCCTCTCCGGTCGACCTCGCGGTGGAAGGGATCTCGCTTTTCCCGACCGAACGACTGATCGACGCTCTTCAAAAGTCCCTGGAAACCTGATTCTTCCGGCCGGAATGCTTGAAAGGGCGGCGGAATCGGTCTAAAATCGAATAGCGCTTCCCATTCGGACTGAATACGGGGTGATTCAACTGGGTTCTACTTTCGGACTGGCCTTCCTGAGCATCTTCGTCCTTGTCGTCCTCGCCCTGCAGGGCGGATCCATCGCCTCTCTCTGGTCCCTGCACGCCTTCATCATCGTGGTGGGCGGCACCTTCGCGGCCGTCTCCGTTAGCTTCCCGGCGCAAATCGTATTCAGGATACCCCGCCTGATCTGGGAAGCCTTCCGCCCCACCAAGCTCGAACTGCCCTCCATCGTCGCCACCCTCATCAAGCTCACCGACAAGATCCGGCGCGGCGGCATCAACGCCATCACCCAGGACCTCAAGCACATCGAGGACCCCTTCCTGAAGAAGGGCTTCCAGTACATCGCCGAAGGCTTCGACGCCAATGAGATCGAAGACCTCCTGGCCGCCGAAATGATGTCGATCCGGGGCAGGCACCGCAACAACATCGGAGTCTTCGAATCCCTGGGCGGCTATGCACCCACGCTGGGCATCATGGGAACGGTCATGTCGATGGTCGCCATCCTCGGCAACCTCGACAAGCCGGAAGCCCTCGGCGCCGAGATCGCCACCGCCATGGTCGCCACCCTCTACGGGGTCGCCTCCGCCAACATCTTCTTCCTGCCCATCGGCACCAAGCTCAAGAAGTTGAGCGAGGAGGAGCTGCGCATCCGCCAGGTCACCATCGACATCATCCTCGCCGTCCAGGGCGGGGCCTCCCCCCGACTCATCCGCGAACGCCTCAAGGCCGCCCTGCCTCCCGAAACCCGCAAGATGATCCAGAACGTCAAGGGCAAGAGCCGTCCGGGGACCTTTCCGATGGAGGAGCCTTCCCACTACCCGGAGGAAGGTTAAATGCCCAAGTCCTGGCCGAAGGATTGGAGACTGGACCGGGGCGAAGCGGAAGAAAAGAGCAACGAAAGATGGCTGGTCACCTATGCCGACCTGGTCACCATCATGTGGATCTTCTTCATCGTCATGTACGCCCTTTCGGCCCGCATCTCCGCCGATAACTGGGAAAAGCTGGCCAAGTCCCTGAAGAGCTCCCTCAACTCGAAGAACAAGTCCGACATCTTCTCCACCCCGCAACCCAACGCCGACAAGGGAGAATTCGCCGAGGCCCGCAAGAAGGTCAAGCAGGCGATCGCCAAGTTCGACGGCAAGAGCTCGGTCAAGATCGACCTCACCGACCGGGGAATGGTCATCAGCCTGGCCGACACCGCCTTCTTCGAGAAGGGGGAGGTCAAGGTGAAGCCCACCGCCCACAAGGTCCTGCTCCAGATCGGCCAGAGCCTCCTCAAGATGCCCAACGCCATCTCCATCGAGGGCCATACCGACAACGTGCCCGCCGGGGGCAAGTTCGACAGCAACTGGGTGCTCTCCGCGGCCCGGGCGGCCAACGTCATCAACTTCCTGGCCAAGGAAGCCAAGATCCCTTCCCGCCGCTTCCAGCTGGTTTCCTACGCCGAGTACCGGCCCCTCTTCCCCAACGACACCGAGATCCACCGGGCCCTCAACCGCCGGGTGGACATCGTGGTCAGCGAGTCCACCCCCCAGAATGCCCTCACCCCGCCGCCCACCACCCCGCCCGACGAACTGCTGCCGCCCGTCAACCAGGACAACGTGCCCAACCCCTTCGGGTCGGGCTCTCAGAACAATCCCGGCGGCGGTAGCTTCGACAACCCCTTCGGCGGTGGAAACTAGGTAAAGGAAATCAGTAGCTTTCCGGGTAAATAGCGTACAAGCTGAATCTCTCCAGAAACCCTCAAACCCCGTATTTTCGGCCGGCCTGCCAGCAATCTCCGATCGGCGCTCCAAGCGACCAATACTTTCGGCTGCTCATATCGAACAAGAGCGGCCTGACCTTCGCCAGATCGACCTTCTCGTCGGTCAGCACGCCTTCGTCGGCGTAGGTCGCGATCACCTTGCCGATGAAGAGGTCGTGGGTCGGGGTATCAAAGGTGTCGTAAAGCTCGCACTCCATGGAAACCGCGCTGCTCGCGATGAGCGGGGCGGTCCCGAGCTCCCCGAAAAAGGTCTCGAAGACCCCCGACTTATCCGTCTTGTGGCCCGAGGCCATTCCCACGAAATCGACCGCCATCAAGGCTTCCTGGGGCATCAGGTTGACGCTGAAGGTCCTGTTCTCCTTGATCCCGCGGTTGGTGTAGTGGGACTTGTTCATCCCGATCGAGATCAAGTGAGGGGCGGAAGCGTTGAGAATCCCCACGTGCGCGATGTTGACGAAGTTGACTTTGCCGTCCACCAGGGCGGCGACAACGGTCACGGGCATGGGATAAAGGACGTTTTGGCTGCCGACTTTGATCAAGATGCTTCCTCCCTCCAAAAAAAAGATCTTAGCAGATCTTTGCGAAAGAAAGCGGAAAAGCCTAGCCGGCGGTGAAGCCGTCCAGGGAAATCTTTTCGGCGAAGAGCCGAACCAGATGGGGATCGTAGTGGATACCGGCCAGACGCTGGATTTCCGTCAGGGCCTCTTCCTGGTCGAGGGCGCTGCGGTAGGGCCTGGAGTGGCACATGGAGTCGAAGGAGTCGGCGATCGCCAGAATCCGGGCCTCGACGGGGATATCCTCCGCCCAGAGACCGTCGGGATAGCCGGTTCCGTCGTAGCGCTCGTGATGCCAGCGCACCCAGAGATGACTCCAGGCGATCTCGCCGGCCTTTTCGGCCAGACGCTGTCCCCGGACGGGATGTTCGGCCAGAAGCAGCCTCTCATCGGAATCAAAGGGGCCCTGCCGCGAAAGCAGCTCGGCGCACCAATCGATCTCCCCGATGTCGTGGAGCAGGCCCGCTTCTTCGACGGACAAAACCGACTTTATGTCGAGCCCGGCGGCATCGGCGAGCATGCGGGCATAGCGGGAGACCCTCCGGGCATGGCCGAGGGAATAACGCTCGGCTCGGTCGGCTTTTTCGCCCCATTCCGAAGGGGTGCGCCGCTCCCGAACGGGAAGAGCGGACGCCTTCGGCTTGGGCAGGAAGAGGTAAAAAAGATAAACGAGAGCGGAGAGAATACAGAGGATTCCGAAGAGCCGCAGGATCAGGAGCGACATTTATAGGCCTTACTCAGCAAGGGTGACGCGGTTTCGGCCGTTTTCCTTCGAGCGGTACATGGCCTTGTCGGCCGCCTCGATGAGGGAGGCGTCGGTATCGGCATGGACCGGAAGGGTGGCCACTCCGATCGACACGGTCACGTGGAGGACGTCGCCGTTGGGGCCGGGCAGGCCGGTGGTCTCGATGGCCTCCCGGATGCGCTCGGCCAGGATCATGGCGCCCTCGATATCGGTCTCGGGCATGAGGACAAGCATCTCCTCGCCGCCGTAGCGGGCGGGGATGTCGATTTCCTCGCGCACACTGCGCTTGATGGTCTGGGCTACCAACTTGAGGACCTCGTCGCCGGTTTGGTGGCCGTAGGTGTCGTTGAAGCGCTTGAAATGATCGATGTCGATCATCATGAAGGAAAGCCGGTTGCCGTAGCGCTTGGAGCGGCGGATTTCCTCGGCATAGCGCATCTCGAAATGGCGCCGGATGTAGAGCTGGGTCAGGCCGTCGACGGTGGCGAGCTCGTAGAGGCGGGCGTTTTCGATGGAGGCCGCGGCCTGACCGGCCAGGGCGGCCAGCAGTTGGGTATCCCCCTCGGTGAACTCCCCGATCCCCAATCCCTCTTCCTTGTCGTAGATCGAGAGGACCCCGATCACCTTCTCGCGGCTGGTGATGGGGACCGCCAGGCAGTTGAAGGAATCGAGCTCCGGGGGGATCTCCATGGGGTTGTCGATGATCTCGCCCTTGGCCTTCAACACCACGCGGGAGACCCAGGAATCCTCGATGGGGATCTTCTTCCCGATCGGCCAGTAGGTGTAGTTACAGACCGCGGCGATCTCGAGTTCCTTGCGGTTCTCGTCCACCGTCATGAAGATGCCGCGGCGGGCGTTGATGAGGGTGACCGCCTTGGAAACCAGTTCCTTGATGATGAAGCCGCGGTTGAGGGAGGAATTGATGGCCAGGGAGATGTCGTGGAGCTGTTCGAGCTCGAGGACCTTGAGGGAAAGCTGGAAGTGCAGGTGGTGATTGTGCAGGGTGACGGCGATCTGGCGCCCGATCATCATGAGGAGTTCGACCTCGGTCTGATCGTAGGGCGTGCGATCGAACTTGTCGGAAAGCATCAAGAGGCCGAAAAATTGCCTCCGAACGAACAAAGGCACCCAGAGACTCTTGGGGAGGTCGCGCATGGCCTGATCGTTGCTGTCAACGAAGCGGATCATGGCGGGCGCCTGTTGAATCATCTCTCCGAGGATGGGGTCGTCCGAGGAATGGAAGTAGCGGGCCGTGACGTCGGGCAAAGAAAGAGTCATGGAGCGCTCTTCGATGCCGCGGGCGGTCAACAGGGTGAGCTGCCGGGTTTCCTGCCTGAACTGGAAAATCGCTCCCTTGGAAATGGCGAAGGTCCCCAGGGCCATGCGCAGGATGGTCCGCATGGTGGTCTTCGGGTTGGGGTTCTGCGTCATCTCGATCGACATCTCTCCCAGCCCTGCCAGGCAGAACAGGAGGCGATCGATGGTGACGGCCGGGGTGGAGTTAATTTCCATTCTTCAGCCTTCTCGTGAATCAGAGACCCTGGATGGCTAGTTCCTCGGTATCGGAGATGGCGGCGAACTGGGTCAAGCCCATGATGGTGAACGTCTTGGCGATGGTCTTGGTGAGGCCGCAGAAAACCAGCTTGCCGTTCGTTTCCTGGAGCTTCTCGATGATCTCGATCAGGATCGAGATGCCGATCGAATTGACGACCGTCGATTTCTCGAGGTTGAGGACGAGCTTGTAGATGCCATCCCCGATGAGGGTATTGGCCACTTCCGCGATCTTTTCGCCGCCCAGGTTGTTGATGTAGCCGTCGGTATAGATGACGGCGTATTCGCTTTCCTTGCGCATGGTGACCGCAAACTGGTTAATCACTGGAAACCTCCTTGGCGCCGTTCTCGTTTTTGGAGCTGCGCACCCTCAGCTTGGTCATTGTGATCACCGTTCCCGCGGGGCTCGAGGTGATCGTGACGGAGTCCATCAGGCTCTCGATGAGCATGAGGCCCCATCCACGCTTGTAGCTGTTGCCGAACTTGCTCTCGATGTTGGGCTTCTCGACGGACTCGACGTCGAAGCCCTGTCCGAAGTCCTGGATGATCACCGTCAGGTCCTCGTGCTTCATGATGAAGCGAATGTAGACCTTGTTCTCGTTGCTGTTGGAATGCTCGAAGGCGTTGATGCAGGCTTCGATGAGGGCGTGCTTGACCTCGTCGATCTGCTCGCGATCGAACTCCATGAAGCCCGCGACCGCTTCAGCCGTTTGAGTGGCGGCAACCTCGATATTCGGAACGATAGGAATCGTCAGACTGATCTCATGTGGAAACTCAGCCGTTCCTGGCCTGTTGATCAAAAGCCCACCTCCAAAAACAACGAAGGGACCCCGTGAACTTCACGCAGAGAACTCAAGAAAACCAACGGAACCCAGCCCGGGGCAACCTCCATCTTAAAGGATATCCGGTGCAGGGTCAATTTCCTGATTTCAAATGCCTTCGCCGTTTTCGGCCGGAGAGAGAGGGGCGTAACGGAGATCCAAAATCTTCTGGCCCAGTCCGGGGAAGGCCACGGCCACGCAGGTCCGGTCCCCTTCCCCTATCAAGCGCGCAACCACCCCGTGACCGAAGGAAGGATGGACCACGCGATCGCCTTCCGCGAAAACGGGTTTCTTGGAATTCTTGGTCGCGCCCTGCGGGCTTTGATCGAAGTCCTGGGTCCACTGCACCGATTCGGAACGCAGGGGACGCGGACGCTCCTTTTTCTCCGCCTCCTCTCCCTGCAGGTGCGGGAACTCCTCCAGGAAGCGGGAAGGGAAGGCGGGGTTCTCCTGACCGAACAGCATCCTTCGCTTGGCGTGGGAAAGGAAAAGGCGCTCTCGAGCGCGGGTGATCCCCACGTAACAGATGCGGCGCTCCTCCTCCATCTCGTCGGGATGATCGAAGGTCCGCTTGTGCGGAAACAGGCCTTCTTCCATCCCGCAAAGGAAGACCACGGGAAACTCGAGGCCCTTGGCGGAGTGGAGGGTCATGAGGGTCACCGCCTCCTCCCCCTTCAGGGAGTCCAGATCGGAGAGCAGGGCCATCTGCATCAGGAAGGCCTCCAGGGAAGCGTCGTCGGATCCCCTTTCGAAGTCCCGGGCCACCGAAAGCAGCTCCTTGACGTTCTCCAGGCGAGAAATCCCCTCGGGGCTGCGATCGGCTTCCAGCTCGGTTTGATAGCCGCTTTCCTCCAGAATGCCCTCCAAGAGTTCGGAAATCGACTCCAAACCGGAAAGCCGCTGGATGAGGGCGGAAAAGTTTTCGAGCACCCTGGTCTGGCGTGCCCCGACGCCCAGTTCGACGGTCGAAATCGCTTCGAGGGCCGACAAATTCTTGATCCCGGCCGCTTCGAGAATCCGCTCCACCGAGGTCTGGCCGATCCCCCTCTTGGGGACGTTGACCACCCGGCAGAAAGCCGCATCGTCCTTGGGATTGAACACCAGCCGAAGGTAGCCGACGATGTCCTTGACTTCCTTGCGCTGGTAGAAGCGGAAGCCTCCCACCAGGCGGTAGGGGATGCCATGCCTCAGGAACCCCTCTTCGAGCGCCCTCGACTGGGCGTTGGTCCGGTAGAGCACGGCGAAATCGGAAAGGGAATAATCGCGGCGCAGGTTGGAAATCTGCTCCAACACCCAGTTGGCCTCTCCCCTCTCGTCGGCGGCGCGAAAAAGGGAAATGGGCTCGCCCGCCGGCTTGCTGGTGAAAAGCTCCTTGGGATAGCGCTTGGTGTTCTTCTCGATGACGGCGTTGGCCGCGTCGAGGATGGTCCTGGTGGAGCGGTAGTTTTCCTCCAGCTTGATCACCCGGGCCGCGGGGAAGTCCTGCTGGAACTGGAGGATGATGCGGAAATCGGCGGCGCGGAAGGAGTAGATGCTTTGATCGACGTCACCCACCACGAAGAGGTTCTCGTTTCCCAAAAGCCTGATCAAGCGGTACTGGGTGAGGTTGGTGTCCTGGTATTCGTCCACCAGGAGGTGCTTGATGCGGCGGCGGTAGCGTTCGAGAACCTCGGGCTGCTTCTCCAAGAGTTCGACGGCGAGCAAAAGCAGGTCGTCGAAGTCGAGGGCGTTCTGTTTCTTGAGGGAATCCTGATAAAAGCAGTAGAGGCGGGCGATGTTCTGGGCCTGGTAATTCTTGGACTCGTTGGAGAATTCCTCGGGAGATACCCCCTGGCTCTTGAGACGGCTGATCTGGGACAGCACCGCCTTGGGCAGATAGGCCTTCTCGTCCAGGCCGAGGCGTTCGATCGCCCCTTTCAGAATGGCCGCCTGCTCCCCATCGTCGAAGATCACGAAGTTCTTCCCGTAGCCCAAGAGCTCGATGTCGCTCCGCAGGATGCGGGCACAGATGCTGTGGAAGGTTCCCACCCACAGCCCCCCACCGCAGTCGGCCAGGCGCTCCTTGAGTTCTCCGGCGGCCTTGTTGGTGAAGGTGACCGCCATGACTTCATGGGGGAGCGCAATCTTTTTTTCGAGAAGTTGGCGAGCGCGGCAAGCCAGCACCCTCGTCTTCCCGGAGCCGGCCCCGGCCAAAACCAGTAAAGGGGACCCGAGGTGATCGACTGCGGCCTGCTGTTGGGGATTGAGGTGCATTGGGTTCTCCTTTTCTCGATCCCTATTATACATGGTCCGACATGTTCTTAAGAAATCCTTCCATTTCCCGATATAGGAGTAGGGGCAAGCGGTATAATGGAGGAAGAGAGGAGCTGCAGATGGGTTTCGACTTGCGGAAACTCGGGCAGGCCTTCAGCGGGATCTTCGGGAAAAAAAGCCCCTCGAAAAAGACCCCCCTCAAGGACGGCACGAAAAAGAACGAGCAAATCAAGAACAGCCCCCGCCCCACCAGGGACGGGGCCAGCTATGCTCCGGGAACTCCCCGCATCAAAAAAACGGCAGACGACCCTCAACCCTCCATTCGCCCGCCTCAGGCGAAAAAAATGGCGGTCCCCCGTGAAAGCAAGAAAAGCGCTCGCTCCACTTCGACCCTCAACGATTCCTCGAGCCGCAATACCATCGACAGCAAGAAAACTACCGCCGCGCCCGATCTGAAGTACCTGCAACAAGGCGCCCTCATGGCCAAGGCCATCGCCGACGGCGACCTCGAACGCCTCAAGGGGCTCGTGGAAAAAATGGGGAAAACGGCCAACGCCCTGACCTCGGGAGGCTCGGCTCGCGCCAAGAAGGCCCTGCTCACCTCCGCCGAACTGCAACAGGTGCTCGAAGACAAGAAGGGACCGGCCACCGAACTTTCGGCCACCCTTTGCAGGGAAACCGCCGCTCTGACCGACGAGGCCATGAGGGCCGCCGCCAAGTGGCTCTCCCTCTCGAAAAAGCTCATCAACGCCAGCGAGATCATGGACGAAAAGGCGGCCGAGGAATTCGCCTCGGAGCTCATCAACCAGGCCAGCCTCCTCGACGGAACGATCCTGGCCAAGAACCAGCTTTTGGGAAGCTTCGGCACTTCTTTCGCCAAGTGGCTCCAGCTGAAAGATTTTTTCGCCATCTCGAACCACGCCGAAGGACTGGCACGGGACGCCACCGTCCTTTCCATCCTCTCTCCCTCCGAAAGCAGCAAAAGCCCTCCGAGCGGAAGGAGCGATCGCCTCGAAACCATCAAGGAACTGGCGGTCGCCTTCCAGGATGCCGCCATCGAAAAGCGCTACTCCGAGGCCGCCGCGATCGCCTCCAGCCTCAGCGCCCACTGCGGCCTCCTCTCCGATGCCAACCAACCCAAGGCCGTGGAAATCCTCTCCCAGGCCGTCCTGCTCAAGGCCGCCCTCGAAAAAGGAGAAAAGAGCGAAAACCCCCTCTCCGGCATCCAACACCTCGGCTCGGTCTTCACCGGCGCCATGCTCGACCGGCAAAAGCGCGCGGACGAAGCGATGCCCCTGCTGAAACAGTCCACCTTCTCCAAGGACATCTCCGCCCTGGCGGCCGCCTCCAACAAGCTCTGGCGCAACCTGGCCTTCGTCCTCGACCCCACCTTCAAGAGCGCCAACGGAATCGCCAACCAAAGCTTCAAGATCGACGCCGCCCTCAAGGCCAAGGACTCCGAAAAAGCCCTCGCAATCCTGAACAAACAACTTTGAAAGATTTTTCTCCATGGAGACACCTTCTCCATGGAGGGCCTGTGGATATGTTGATAACTTGTGGGCATCTCCATGGAGAAAATAAGGGAAAGTCGGCAATTTATCGGATGCCTGCGGGGCCTCGAAGACGGATGGCTTATTTCTTCCAGCCTTTTTTTCCTTTTTTCTCCATGGAGACGACTTCTCCATGGAGGGCCTGTGGATATGTTGATAACTTGTGGGCATCTCCATGGAGAAAATAGGGGAAAGTCGGCAATTTATCGGATGCCTGCGGGGCCTCGAAGACGGATGGCTTATTTCTTTTTTTTCTTTAAATCTTGTCGGCCCAGCGGGCGATCGCTCCGAGCAGCTCCTCCCGCTGAATCGGCTTGGAGACGTAGTCGTCCATCACCGCAGCGAGGCAGCGCTCCCGGTCCTCCTTCATGGCGTGGGCCGTCAAAGCGATCACGGGAATGTCCGGCCTGACGGTTTCTCCGTCTCGAATGCGCCGGGTGGCTTCGATGCCATCCATTTCGGGCATCTGGAT
>DOBT01000199.1 GCA_003503675.1 Cyanobacteria bacterium UBA8530
CTGGAGGTTTTCAGCGAGGAGGACCTTCTTTTATCGCTGGCCCTGATCGAGCGAAATCCGCTTGGCAAAGGCATTTACGGCAATAATATTTGTAAAGTTACACGACAAAGCCCAAAATAGGATAGTAAGATAGGTGCAAAGCCCAGTGTAGCGACTATCCAGGAGATATGCCGTTGAAGAAACAAATCAAGACCCCGCATCGATGGGATCTCTCCCCCTATGAAGCCCAGCAGGTTCAAAAGGAGCTTTGCTCCCAGATCGTGACCGCGGATGATATCGGTGAAATCTGCTACGTCGGCGGGGTAGTGATTGCCCATTCCCGTTTCAGCGATATGCTGACGGTTGCCATCACGGTACTTCAGTACCCTGAAATGCACCAGGTCGAGCAAAGGGTGCTGGAATTCCAAACGAAATTCCCCTTCATCCCCGACCTGCTCTCCTTCCGTGAGGTTCCGGGCATCGTCCAGGCCCTCGAGGATCTGCCCTTCCTGCCCGACCTTCTGGTGGTCGACGGCACGGGCATCGCTCATCCCAAGGGACTCGGAGTCGCCTCCCACCTGGGAATCGTCGCCGACATCCCCTCCATCGGTTGCTCCCGCTCTTCCCTGGCCGGCAGTTTCGTCGAACCCGAGATCAATGCGGGCAGCCAAAGCTCTCTGGTCTACCAGGGCGAGATCATCGGAACGGTCTACCGCTCGAAGAATCGGGTCGCGCCCCTCTTCATTTCCGCGGGACACCGGATCAGCCGGGAGACCTCAACGAACCTGATCAAGCAGTTCTGCCAGGGTTACCGCCTACCGGAACCCACTCGTATCGCCAACAACCTACTCTCCGAGGCCCGGCAAGCCGCCAAAGAATCGGCAACCACGGGGAATTGAGTTGCCCGACCCGGGGGTATGCGTTAGAATGATCGGGGCCTGTTCTGTCAGGCCCCGTCGCTCAATGAACGTCATGGAGGCAAAAATGGCCGATTTTCGGCGAATGTTGCTCGCTTGGATGTCCATCAGCCTGCTCGGCTGTGGGGCCAACAATTTGACCTCGCCAGGCTCTACCGCACCCAATCTGGCCCAGCCGGCCGGCCCGACCAACAACAACAAGGAATCGAAGGTCTTCAAGGGCTCCGTCCTGGATGCCCTCACCGGCAAGGGCCTGAAGGCGAAGCTCGTTCTCCTTCCCATGGAGGACCTCGGACTACCCGCGGCGAGCGCCTCGGCCACCGCCTCCGTTTCCGCCTCCCCCTCGCCCAAACCTACCAGCACCCCCTCTTTCGAAACCAACAGCGACGACAAGGGCCATTTCGAGACCAAGGATGCCCCCGAAGGCAACTTCATCCTGCTGGCGAGCGCTCCCAACTACCAATCCGTCACCCTGTACGGCATTCGCTCGGGCGAGCTCGAGATCGCGCTGACCCCTTTCAAGGGCCCCAAGGAGGTTCCCCTCAACGGCGTCGTGAAGCTGACCAGCCAGAAACCCGCGGTCGGCAGCCGAATCGCCACCACCTTCTTGCCCGGTCTCACCTCCGGGGATGCCGCCGAATGCGACAAGGCCGGGGAATTCAAGATGAACGTCGCCTCCCTCGGCAAAGTGAGCTTGGCGGCCATGGTGGTCCGTGACGGCGAAATCAACGCCTTCAGCTACCTTCCCGACGTTCCTACCCAAGCCAAGGACGGAAAGCCCGCCGCCCACGCCCTCGTGCTCAGGGCGGTGGCCAAACCGATCATCCTGGCCGGCGACAGCGGGATCGACAAAGAAGCGAAAGAAAAGAGCGAAGCGAAGGAGCTCGCCCTCACGCCTCAGCGGGCCCAGGTCTTCCTGGCCGACGGCAACGGGGAAATCCCCCTGCTTACCCGGGCCGTCCGGGATTCCCGCTTCCGCGTCAGCCTGCCCCAACCTCCGGAAGACGCTTCCTACCACCTGGCCCTCTCCGCGAAATCCGAGGCCGGGGACGTCTCCTACTTTCATTTTTACAAGCAGACCGACAGCAATCTCAAGCTGACCGCCGCCCTGCTCCCCTTCCCCGCCGCCCAATTCGACGGCCGTTCCTTCCGCTGGGAAGCGGTCCCCGACGCCACCTTCTTCCGCGTGCGGGTCGAGGAATCGATCGAAGGCAAGGACTCCGGACGCATCCTCTGGGAGGGCTTCACCAACGGCACCCGCATCGACCTGCCCGAGCTTTCCTTGCTGCCCTTGCTCGACAAGAAAAAGGACTACAAATTCTCCCTGACGGCCGTCAAGGTCGAAGGCTCGAAGGATTGGGCCTCCACCCTGAACGGTCCCTGGGCCGCATCCTCCAGCCAGGCCCCGGCCGACCTGATCTTCTCGTCGGAGGAACCCCCGGTCGAGAAGAAAAAAAATTGAAGAACAAAAATTAGCGAGGCTTCTTTGCAACTGAGCGGAAATTATGTCGTGCTCGACCTCGAGACCACCGGCCTCGACTACAAGCTCGAGCGCATCCTCGAAATCGGCGCGGTCAAACTGATTGACGGCCATCTCGAAGAGCCCTTCCATACCCTGATCGATCCCCTGATGCCCATCCCCAACACGGCCATCCACGGCATCGACGACGAAATGGTGAAGGGGGCCCCCACCATCGAGCAGGTCCTTCCCGGTTTCGTCGAGTTCCTCGGAGACTGGCCCCTGGTGGCCCACAACGCCATCTTCGACTACAACTTCATCAACCACAACGCCCAGGGACTCCTGAAGCTGAGGCTCACCAACCCCCTGGTCGACACCCTTCAGATCGCCCGCGAGGTCTTTCCCCAGGAGAAGTCCCACAGCCTGGGCAGCCTGCTCACCCTCCTGGATCGCCCCGCCCATGGCCTCCACCGCGCCCTCAACGACACCATGGCCCTGGCCGGGATCTTTCCCACCCTCATGGACATGCTCGCCCAGAAGCGCGCCTGGCAAAGAGCCCAGTTCAGCCGCATCGATTTCCTGGCCCAGCGCTTTGCCGATATCGAGAAGCTGATGCGCTCCCTCCACCACGAGCATTCCGAGCTGCGCCGGGTCCTCCAGCTGTATTTCGAGGAGGGCGGCGAGAACCTCACCACCCTCGACGGCCAGACCATCTTTCTCGACAAGAGGGATAGCTGGGAATACTGCATGGAGGAGTTGAAGCCCTTGCTGGAGGAGTGGGGACTCTACGACCGCATCGCCCGTCCGGAAAGAGGAAGGCTGGAGCGCTGGTTGAAGGGCGATCGCCTCACCCCCGAACAAAAGGAAGAGATCCTGGCCACCCGTCGCTTTCTCGGCATCTCCTCCAAGGTGTCCCTCTGCCAGAACAAAGACAACAAAGATTCGGAGCCTTTCTCATGAAAAATCGCGATCGCCTCGTCCAAACCTTTCTCGACCTCGTCCGGATCGACTCGCCTTCCGGCAAGGAAGAGGCCTGCGCCCTCTGGGTAAAGAACCACCTCGAAGGGCTCGGCTATCGGCCGACCCTGCACAAGGGCAACCTCCTCCTCAAGATAAAGGGCGACAAGGAAGGTCCCAAGATCCTCTTTTCGACTCATCTGGACACCGTCCAGCCGGGCGAGGGCGTGAAACCGAAAATCGTCGATCCCGACGGAAATCTCGTCCAGAGCCCTTATTCGGACGATGCGATCATCCGCTCCTCGGGAGACACCATCCTGGGAGCCGACGACAAGGCGGGGATCGCGGCCATCCTGGAGGTCCTCGCGACCCTCAAGGAAGAGAACTTCCCCATCCCCGACTTGCGCTTCGCCTTCACGGTGGGAGAAGAGATCGGTCTCTTGGGGGCCAAGAGCCTGGACAAAGAGGTTCTGGACTCCGACTGGGGCTACGTGCTCGACTCCTCGGGTCCGGTCGGAGCCATCATCCATCAGGCGCCGGCCCAGGACAACATCCGGATCGAGGTCCGGGGACGCGCCGCTCACGCGGGGATCGCGCCCGAAGCCGGCTTAAATGCTATCATGGTGGCGGGCCAGATCCTGACCAAGCTGCCGCTCGGCCGGATTGACGCGGAGACCACCTCGAACATCGGCAAGATCACGGGCGGCGTCGCCACCAACATCGTTCCCGAGCGGGTGGTCCTGGAAGGGGAGGCGCGCAGCCGCTCTTTGGAGAAACTCGACGCTTTGGTGGCCCAAATGCAGGACATCGCCCTCGACGTGGCCGAAGCCTTCGGAGCGACCGCCGAGATCGAGGTCGATCGCCGATATCCCTCCTTCTCGTTGCCGGAAAGCGCTTCGGTCATCCGCGCGTTCCTGAAGGCTGCGGAAGGCATCGGGCTTTCCCCGACCGTGCAGGGTTCGGGCGGCGGGAGCGATGGCAACATCTTCAACTCCCTCGGCCTCCCCACCGCCGTCCTGGGGATGAGCTGGCAAGACATCCATACCACCGAGGAAAGAATTTCGGTGGGCAACCTGGTGAGGATCGCAAAGCTGGTCCGAGCCGTCATCGAGACATGCGCGGAGGAAGAAACGAAGTGGTAGAAGAATACCAACACCTGATCGAACGAGGACTGACGCAGGAGAGCATCTACCGGGGACAGCTCCTGAAACTCCGGGTCGACACCGTGGCTTTGCCCAACGGCGAGACGGCCCAACGGGAAATCGTGGAGCATCCCGGAGCGGTGGCCGCCGTGCCCGTCACCGAGGACGACCAGGTCATCATGGTTCGCCAGTTCCGTTATCCCATCAACCAGATCACCATCGAGATCCCGGCCGGGAAGCTCGAGTTCGGCGAAGAGCCCGAAACCGCCCTCAAGCGCGAACTGGCCGAGGAAACCGGCCTGAAGGCGGGCAAGATCCAGCTTTTGGGGGAATTCTACTCGGCGCCGGGCTTCTCCAACGAGAAGATCCTGGTCTACCTGGTGCGTGAACTCTCCCCGCAGGTGATCACCGAAAAGACCGATTCCGAGGAGTTCCTCGAACCCGTCAAGATTCCCCTGGACGAAGCCTTGCGGATGGCCGCCGACGGCCGCCTGAGGGATGCCAAGACCATCATCGGGCTTAATTGGGCCAAGGCCGCCTTACGTGAATAACGGGCCGAATGCCCGTCATCGAAGCCCTCGAATCCCCGGAGGGACTTGAGGGGGAGTTCCCCATCATGCAAGCCGTGGCAAAGATCCTGATCGTCGACGACGCGCTTTTCCTGCGCATGGTTCTGCGCGACATGCTCCTGAAAGCGGGCTATCATGTCGCGGGCGAAGCTGCGGACGGAATCCAGGCTTGCGAACTCTACCCCGAAGTGAGGCCGGACGTGGTTTTCCTCGATCTCTACATGCCCAACATCGACGGGATCACGACCCTCAAGAAGCTGCTCGAGATCGATCCCCATGCCCGGGTCATCGCCTGCAGCTCGAACGGCAAGGAAGAGATCATCAAGACCTCGATGCTTCAGGGCGCCCGCGATTTCCTCACCAAGCCCCTGGACGAGACCAAGGTCTTGAACACCCTGCGCAAGGTTTTGAAGACCAGGCCCGGCACCCCGCGCTCCGTCATCGAGGAACTGCTTTCCTGGTATGACGTCGAAGAGTGGCTCCTGAAGGCCGGAATGGCCTCCTTCGAGGCCATCGCGGGTGCCAAGAAGGCCCTCAAGGAAGGACGGTTCAAGACCCTGCCGGCGGCCCTGCAGGACGGGGGGATCGACGAGGAGGAACTCCACTCGATCATGGAAGACCTCCACCGGGACGTGAGCGTGGCCGTCATTCTTCTTCAGGCCCATGCCATCTCCATGGAGCAGCTACGCTGCGCCCTGGTGACGCTGCGCACCTCGGGCCGCAGGCTGGGCTTCACCCTGGTCGAACAGGGCTTCTGCACCCAGGCCCAGATCGCGGACTTCATGAAGAACGTTCCGCCCTACAAAAGGGCAGAATTCATTTAATTTGAAGGGGCGGCCGATGGTCGCCCCTGATTTCACGGATCGGTGTCGAGGGTGGGCGGTTGCATCAGGATGCCTTCGAGGGCGCACCGGGCGGCTTTCATGACTTCCGGGTTTTTTTCTTCGCCCAGCAGGCGACTGAGAATCGGCATGGCATGGAAATTCCCGATCTTGCCCAGAGCCAGCACGGCCCTTAGCCGTACCGAAGGCTCGGGATGCTCGGCGGTCAGGGAGACGGCTTCCAGGGCGGGTTGCCCGATCTGTCCCAGGGCGAAAACGGCGGAATCCGCGACCTCCGGCTCATCGGAGAGGCGCCGGATCAAGGGGGAAATCGCCCGGGGATCCCCTATCTTCCCGAGGGCCATGGCGGCGTGGTTGCGCACCATGGGGCAGGGGATTTCCAGGGCCTCGATCAAGGCTTCGACGGCCTCTTCCCCGATACGTTCCAGGGCGAAGGTGGCGCTCGAGCGGGCAGAGAGGCTTTCTTCGAACAGCACTTCGAGCAAGGGGTGGACCGCTTCTTTTCCGATGCTTCCCAGGACTTCCGCCGCCTGTCGGCAAAGGGAAAAGGAGGTCGAAGAAAGGCGAATGGCGTCGATCAAAACGGGAACGGCCGACGCCCCCGCATTATTCAAGCGCATGGCGGCGTTTTCTCGAACGGCCGAAAGGGGCGAGATCAGGTCCTCCAGCCATTTGGCGAGGGAATAAGCTTCATCCATGGGGGCTCTCCGAAAGTGCGCGGCGACGCGAAAAGTATACCATGGAAGCGAGCCTTTTTAGGAAAAGGCGACGAGCCGACCGGCACAAATCAAGACCTCGCCACCCATCACTTGCAAGACCGGGCGCAGGGGTGTTAGGCTGTGATGGAATCAGGCATCTTCGGGGCGGCAAGGAGGACCTATTTGAAAGCCGAATACATCAATCCCTTCATTGAAAGCGTCGACAACGTCTTTCAAACCATGCTGGGCGTCATCCCCAAACGCGGCGCGCCGCACATTGCCGGTGCCGATGATCAAGCAGGACGGGACATTTCGGCCCTCATCGGACTCAGCGGCAAGGCCCGGGGAATGGTCGCCCTTTGCTTCCCTACCAAGACCGCGCTTTCCGTCATCACCCGGCTCTTCGGAGACGAAACCACCAGCATCGATCAAACCGTGATCGACGGGATCTCGGAGTTCGTCAACATGGTCGCCGGCTCTGCAAAAGCGAAATTCAACACCGATCCCCCGATCGATATCGGACTTCCCATGGTGGTAAGGGGCTCCAACTACCGTCTCGAACCTCCCAGCCGCGCGGTTTGGCTGTCCGTTCCCTTCGAAAGCGAACTGGGGCCCTTCGTTCTAGAAGTCTCCGTTCAGATTCAGAGCTAAAGGAGAGATCCAAACATGAAAGCATTGATCGTCGACGACTCGAACGTCATGCGTCGCATCATCATCAACGGCTTGAAGGAGCTTCCCAACATGGAGTTCCTCGAAGCGGCCGATGGCAGGGAAGCCGTCGAGGCCTGCAACACCGAGAACCCCGGACTGGTCCTCATGGACTGGAACATGCCCAACCTGCCCGGACTCGACGCGGTCAAGGCCATCCGCGGCATGGGCAAGACCATGCCCATCATCATGGTGACCACCGAGGCCGAAAAGGAGCGCGTGATCCTGGCCATGCAGTGCGGAGCGAACGACTACCTGATCAAGCCCTTCACCCCGGCCGACCTGCAAGCCAAGGTGAAGAGCGCCCTTACCCGCTTCGGTTAGTCCGAAAGGAAAAGCGATGTCGATCATCGACGACGACGAGACACTGGGCCTGTTCATCGAGGAAGCGAGAGACAACCTGAACGTCCTCGAGAAGGGTTTGCTCTCGATCGAGGCGGCCGGAGCCGAGGCCGACTCGGATCTCGTCAACGAGATCTTCCGGGCGGTGCATTCGATCAAGGGGGGGGCGGGCTTCTTCGGCATGGAGAAGCTCAAGGACCTTTCGCACGGGATGGAAAACCTCCTCAACCTGATGCGAAACCACGAGCTCGTCGCCACCCCGTCGCTCATCAGCATCCTTCTCACCTCCGCCGATACCCTCAACGAGATGATCCTCGATCCCAAGGGCTCCAACGATTTCGACATCGCCGAGCACCTGGTGGCGCTCAAGGGGGCTCTCGCCGGAGCGCCCTCCAAAAACCAGGTAGAAGCCCCCGTCACCCTCGCCGCACCCGGATGCCCCCATTCCTTCGCCCTCACCCGAAGCGAGCTGGAGGGCGTCTTCGAAATGAGGGAATTCCTCTATCTGGTCTTCTTTCAGCCTTCCGACTTCAAGGAAAGGACCTTTCCCGAGCTTTTGCTGGGAATGGCTCAGACCGGAATCCTGGTCGGCGACAAGGAGGTCGGGAAAAAAGAGAGCGTCGAAGAGCCCTTCGCCGTGCTTTTCGCCACCGTCCTCGACCCCGAAATGATCGGCCATCTCCTCGACATCCCTTCCGCGCGCATCTGGAACGTGGTTCCCAGGGGAAAGAACTTCTGCGTCGAACCCCTGATGGAGAAGGCCGAGACGGTCGTTCCCCAAGCGGCGGGAATGCCGAGCGCTCCCTCGGAGAGAATGCCGACCGTTTCTGCTTCCCTTCCCCGCAAAGAGACGGGGGAGGCCATGGCGATCGTGAAACAGCCGTTGGCCGAGAGCACCTTGCGGGTGAACGTCAAGGCGCTCGATCGCCTGATGAATCTGGCGGGAGAGCTGGTGCTCACCCGCAACCAGATGGCCCAGAACGTCTCCGCCTGGAACAAGCAATCCATCGAGAACACCGCCCAGCGCCTCAACCTGGTCACCTCCGACCTGCAGGAGGCGATCATGTCGACCCGCATGCAGCCGATCGGCAACGTCTTCAACAAGTTCACCCGCGTGGTGCGTGACCTCTGCCACGAGCTCGGCAAGGAAATCGACCTGATCATCGAAGGGGTCGACGTCAATCTCGACAAGACCATCATCGAGGCGATCGGCGATCCCCTCACCCACCTCATCCGCAACGCCGTCGACCATGGGGTGGAAATGCCCAAGGAGCGACGGCAGGCCGGCAAGGACTCGACCGGCACCATCAAGCTCTCCGCTTTCCACGAGGCCGGACAGGCCATCATCGAGATCGCCGACGACGGCAACGGGATCGACGCCCGCAAGGTAAAGGAAAAGGCCCGGTCGCTCGGAATCCTCGATGCCTACCAGTTGGAGGGCATGAGCGAGAAGGAGTTGGTGAAGCTGATTTTCCATCCCGGCTTCTCGCTGGCCCAGAAGGTCACCGACATCTCGGGAAGAGGGGTTGGAATGGACGTCGTCCACACCAACCTCACCAAGATCGGCGGGGTGATCGACATCGACACCCAGCTCGGGAAAGGGACCACCTTCCGCATCAAGCTGCCGCTTACCCTGGCCATCATCCCCAGTCTCCTGATCGGGGTCGAGGACGAGCGCTACGCCATCCCCCAGGTCAACCTGGTCGAACTGGTCCGCGTTCCGGCGGCGAACGTCAAGAAACGCATCGAGCGCATCGGCAAGGCGATGGTGATCCGCCTGAGGGGCAGCCTGCTTCCCATCGTTCGCTTGCGCGACGTCTTCGGGATCCCCCAGGGCACCTTCCAGCACCCCGATACCGGAAAATTCCACAAGGATCTCCGAAATGGGATCGCCGACCGGCGCAGCGAAAAGAGCGAGGACGAAGGCTTGTATCCCCGTTCACCCGAAGATCGCCGCTTCCATTCCCAGAGCGCCATCAACATCGTGGTGGTGACGGCGGGGGACCTCCACTACGGCATCATCGTCGACAACCTGCTCGATTCCGAGGAGATCGTGGTCAAGCCGCTCGGCCGTCACCTCAGCGAGTGCCGGGGCTACGCCGGGGCCACCATCCTGGGGGACGGAAAGGTCGCGCTCATCCTCGACGTCGTGGGGATCTCCACCCTCATGAGGCTTTCCTCCGTCGCGGAAGAGAGCCACGAGAAATCCGAAAAGAAAAAGGGAATGCAGGACGCCCAGTCGCTGGTTATCGTCAAAAACGCCAAGAGCGAACAGTTCGCCGTTCCCCTGGGGCTGATCTCGCGCATCGAGCGCATCGACAAGAGGAATATCGAGCTCACCGGAGGCCAGCGGGGGGTGAAGTACCGTGGAACCAACCTGGCGCTATTCTCCATCGAGGACGTGGTCCGCGCGACGCCTTGCGAGGATCTCGACCACCTCTACGTCATCGTTTTCCCGGTAGCCGGACGGGAAGTGGGGATCCTGGTTTCCCAGATCATCGACGTGGTCGACATCGACCTGGCCATCGACGAAACGACCTTCCGTCAAAGCGGGGTTCTCGGCTCGGTGATCGTCCTCGGCGAGACCACGCTTTTACTCGACCTCTACGACATCGTGGCGAAGCTGAAGCCGGAATGGGCCCCTTCCAGCACCGTCACGACCAAGTCCCATAAATCCAAGATCCTTCTGGTGGAAGACTCCCAGTTCTTCCTCAACCAGATCAAGAGCTTCCTCGAGGACGCCGGCTACCTGGTCATCACCGCCGAGGACGGAGTGTTGGCCCTCGAATCCCTCGAAGCGAGGCAGAGCGAGATCGCCATGGTGGTGACGGACATCGAGATGCCGAACCTCGACGGCCTGGAATTGACCCGGCGCATCCGGGCGGATCAGCGATTCAAGGAACTTCCCGTCATCGCCGTCACCTCGGTGGCCGGCGAGAGCGCGGAGAAGAAAGGCCTGGCGGCCGGGATCGACGACTACCTGATCAAGCTGGATAGGGAGAAGATCCTCGAAAGGGTCGGTTTCTACCTCAGACAACCGAAAGAACGGTAGGACGCCATGCAAGCATTGAGAAGCGAAACCCAGGAACTGGTCATCTTCAGCATCGGAGAGATTTCCTGCGCCATCGACATCGTCCACATCCAGGAGATCAACAAGCACCTCGACATCACCACCGTTCACGGGGCTTCGAAGACCGTGCGGGGGGTTCTGAACCTCCGCGGGCAGATCGTCACCGTTCTCGACCTGCGGGTGAAGTTCGGGCTCGAATCCGCCTGCATCGGCGATGAGATGCGTATCGTGATCGTGAGGGCGGGCAACGAGAACATCGGCCTTTTGGTCGATGCGGTCGATGACGTGGTGGTCGCCTCGAAGCCGGACCTGGAGCCCCCCCCTTCCAACGTCGGGGGGATTAGCGGAGCCTATTTCACCGCGATCTACAAGACCGAAAACGGCCTGGTTGCCCTCCTCGACATCGAGGAGATCCTCAAGAAGGAACAAACATCATAAAAGACCTGAGCGAAGAGAAAAACCCCAAGATAAAGGTCCTGGTCGTCGACGACACCAGCCTCTACCGCAAGATCCTGAGCGAGCTCTTGGCGAGCTTTCCCGGGGTGGAGGTCGTGGGAACGGCGAACAACGGCAAGATCGCCCTGGCGAAGCTCGACCGCCTGAAGCCGGACATCCTCACCCTCGACTTCGAGATGCCCGAAATGGACGGCCTGGCCACCTTGAGGGCCTTGAAGAAGGAGGCACCGGGGGTCGCCGCGATCATGGTCAGCAACCACACCCAGATCGGGGCGAAGGCCACCCTGGAAGCCCTGGATCTCGGCGCCTTCGATTTCATCGCCAAGCCCAACCACGATAGTCTGGAAAAGAACATCGAGAGCCTGCGCTCCCAGCTGAGACCCATGATCCTGAACTTCCGCAACAAGAGGCACATCGCCGAGATGCTGAGGGGACAGGGTAAACCGGCGGTTGCGGCGCCAAGCCAGGACATCGTCCTCCGGATGGCTCAGCTCCTCGACGGGGGACGGCTCGAGATCGTCGCCATCGGGATCTCGACCGGAGGTCCCAACGCCCTGGCCGCCGTATTGCCCTTCCTGCCGAAAGACCTCGGGGTCCCGCTGGTCATCGTCCAGCACATGCCGCCGGTCTTCACCGCGGCCCTGGCCGAATCCCTCGACAAAAAGTGCAATATCTCCGTTTCGGAAGGCAAAAACGGGGAGGTTCTGGAAATCAATCGCGCTTACCTGGCGCCGGGGGGAAAGCATATGCGGCTGGAGCTTCATCCCGAGAGCCGAAAGCCCTGTTTGATCATGACCGACGATCCCCCCGAGAACCACTGCCGGCCGTCGGTGGATTACCTTTTCCGCTCGGTCGCCAAGATCTACGAAGGCCGCGCCCTGGGGATCATCATGACGGGGATGGGATCGGACGGAACCCTCGGTCTGAAGGCCATGAAGAGCGCGGGCGCCAAGACCCTCGCCCAGGACGAGGGGAGCTGCGTGGTCTTCGGCATGCCCCTGGAAGCCATCAAGGCCGGGAGCGTCGATACCGTCCTTCCCCTGGACCAGATCGCCAGTGAGATCGTTCGACTGGTGAAGAAATGCCGATGAAGATAGCCACCGACGAAATGAAGGTCATGGCCAGGTACGTCCAGGACCTCTCGGGCATCTCCCTCGACGAGAGCAAAGCCTATTTGATGGAAAGCCGGCTCGCTCCCCTGATCGAAGAGCTCGGCTGCCGCAACTACGGCGAACTCTATTTCCGCGCCAAGAACGACCCCACCCGCGTCATCCCCAACCGCATCCTCGATGCCATCACCACCAACGAAACCTTTTTCTTTCGGGACGGCAGTCCCTTCGAACTACTCCGGAACAAGCTGATTCCCGATCACCTGGACCAGAACCAGGGACAGCACTCCCTGAGCGTCTGGAGCGCGGCCAGCTCTACCGGACAGGAAGTCTATTCCATCGCCATGGTGCTCAAGGAGACCATCCCCAATCTATCCTCCTGGCGCCTTCGATTACTGGGAACCGACATCTCCGACGCGGCGATCGCCCAGGCCTCCTACGGCAAGTACAACAAGGTCGAGAGCGGGAGGGGACTCACCCCCGCTCAGGTCCAGAAGTACTTCGATGCGGACGGGGAGCACTGGCGCATCAAGGACGAGATCCGGGCCATGGCTTCCTTCCAGAAGCTCAATCTCCTCGAACCCCTGGCGGGAATCGGGAAATTCGACATCGTCTTCTGCCGCAACGNNTGGCCATCTACTTTAACCCGGAAACCCGCGTCAAGCTCTTCGAGCACATCGCCACCCAGATGAACCCCAACGGGGCCTTGATCATCGGCTCCACCGAATCCTTGCTCGGAGTGACCAATCGCTTCGTGCGGCGGGAATACCACAACTCCGTCTTCTACCAACTCACCCCCTGAGGACCGAATGTCGACGACCTCTCCCGACCCCTTCCTGGAAGAACTGAAGAGAACCCTCGCCAACGAGGACGAAATCAAGGCGCAGGTCCTGATTTCCTGCCTGGGCGAGCTCGATGGAAAAAACCTACTCCGGGCGCTGAAAGAGCTCTCGGAATGCCGTACCCCCTTCAGCCTCGGTTTGCTCGAACAAGCCATCGACCTGCTGGAGGAAAAAGAACCCCTAGAATCGGCCCCCGCCCTTGTTCAGATCCTGGCCGGGGAGACCGAGCCGAATCTTTTGCGCAAAACCATCCGCTCCCTCGGAAGAACCGGGCTGGCCGGCCCCCTCAAGGAATACCTCTACAGCGGCCGGGAAGAGCTGGTGAAGGCGGCCATCGAAGCCTTGGCGAACATCGGAAGCCCCGAGGCGATCGAACCCCTTTTTCTCAGGCTGGGGAGCTCGATCGACATCGACATCGCGATCCTCGACGCCCTGGCCGCCTCCGGGAAAGGAACGGAGCACCTCAACCAAACCCTCCGCTCCCACCACGCCGCCGTTCGAGGCCGGGCCAAGAGCCACTTGATAAAGCTCGGTCCGGCTGCCTTGCCCCTGCTTCTTCAAAACCTGTTCGACCCTGCTCCCGATTTCCTGATCCATACCCTGAACGCCCTGGGAGAGATCGGGGACCAGAGCGCGGTAAAGCCCATCCGCAAGCTATTGCAAAAAGAACCGGGGGATCCCAACGTCCGTTTCGCGGCCTACGAGACGCTCGGAATGATTCCCCTCGCTCACGAAGCCTACGCGCTGGCCGAAGGCCTCTCCGATCCGGTCCCTCATGTCCGTCTGGCCGCCGCCCGGGCCATCGAGAAGAACTTCGGAAAGGTCCTGGCCCTCGGCATCGAGAACCTCCTCGAGGACCCCGAGGAGGCCGAGAAGATTACCCTGGCCTTCCTCGACTCGCAATGCGACCGGGTCTTCGAGAGCCTTCTCTCTCATGAGAGCTTCCGCAAACCGGCTTTTTCCTACCTCAGGGGCGAGGCTCATCCCGACGTGGCCGCCCACTTCGCCCGCTTGCTCCGTGAAAAAGGCTTTTCCAACTGGGCCGAAGAGACGGAAAGAAACGACGTTCTCCCCTCCCCGCGCTTTTCCATCCTGGCGGTGGACGACTCGAGGATGATTCTGAACATCTACAAAACCACCCTCTTCCAGCTGGGCCACCGGGCGGAGCTCTTCGAGTTCCCGGAACGGGCCCTGGAGCGCTTGAAAGAAGAGAAGCCCGATCTCCTGATCACCGACCTGAACATGCCCGGGTTGAACGGGATCGAAGTGACCCGGCTGGCCCGCTCCATGTACGATAAAGCGCGCCTTCCCATCCTCATGGTGACCACTCAGAACGATCTCGAAGACCGGTCGGAAGCCCATGCCGCCGGAGTCGACGCCATCCTCCTCAAGCCCTTCACCAAAGAGAGCTTGAAAGAAATGATCGATGGGCTTTTAGAAGGGAGAACACATGGCCGTCGCACAAGCTGAAGAAACCGAAAAGGCAATGGGATTCCTCGCGCAAATGAGGAGTTTCGATCGGCCTTTCTGGTTCGCCAACCTCATGGAACTCGTGGAGCGCTGGTCCTACTACGGCGTCCGCGCCGTCATCGCGCTCTACATCGTCGACGCCATCGCCCATGGCGGACTGGAGTTCACCCACATCCAAAAGGGCACCATCTTTATGTGGTGGGCCATCATCCAATCCCTCCTGCCCATGTTCACGGGCGGCTTCGCCGATCGCTACGGCTACAAGAAGTCGATAGCCACCGCCCTCTTCATCTCCATCACGGGCTATATCCTGATGGGAACGCAGCACAGCTTCATCGGCTTCTTCTTGGGCTGCATGCTGCTGGCCACCGGAACGGCGGTCTTCAAGCCCGGGGTACAGGGTACCCTGGTGAACTCGACCAACTCGAAGAACTCCTCCATCGGCTGGGGCATCTTCTACATGATCGTCAACATCGGGGGCTTCGTCGGCCCCTGTCTCGCGGCCTACCTGCGCGTCATGGACTGGAAGTACGTCTTCTTCGCCAGCGCCGCCCTGCTGGCGCTCAACTACCTGCTGCTGCTCGGCTACAAGGACATTCCCGTCCAGGCCAGGGAAAACAAGCTCACCCTGTCGGGCGGCTTCGAGGAATTCTTCGGGATCATCGGGTCTTCGGTCAAGAACATCTTCGAACCCCGCCTCATCTCCTTCCTCATCATCTTCTCGGGCTTCTGGCTGATGTTCATGCAACTCTTCGACATCCTCCCCAACTTCATCGACGACTGGGTCAACTCTTCTTACGTGCTCACCAGCGTCGGCAAGACTTTCGGCCTCCCCTCCCTGGTCCAGATGGGAAATGCCGGGCTGAACATCCCGCCCGAGCAGATGATCAACCTGGACGCCGGCTCGATCGTCTTGCTCATGATGCCGATCGCCTGGATGTGCGGCCGCCTCAAGCCCATCGTCTCCATGATGATCGGGATGATCATCGCTTCGCTCGGGCTGGTGCTCGCGGGCTTCACCCAGAACGGTTGGCTCTGCCTCCTAGGCATCCTGATCTTCGCCATCGGCGAGATGGCCTCCTCCCCCAAGATGAACGAGTACCTGGGACTGATCGCTCCCGAAGGCAAGAAGGGCCTCTACATGGGCTACGCCAACGTGCCGCTGGCCATCGGCTGGGGTTTCGGCAGCGCCCTGGGCGGCTACTTCTATCAGAACTTCGCCGACAAGGCGACCCTGGCGAAGAGATACCTGGGCACCCTCGGCCTGAGCCCGACCGAGATCGCGGGCATCCCCAAGGAAAAAATCATGGACACCCTGGCGATGAAACTGCATTGCTCGGTCCCCGAAGCCACTCAGACCCTTTGGGACCTCAACCACCCGCAGCAAATCTGGATGTGGTTCGCGGCGATCGGGTTGTTCTCGGTGGCCTGCCTCTTCGTTTATCACCTGATCATCGAGCGTGCCGGCAAGAAGGCGCTCGCCAAGGCATGATCGACCTCCCGCCCGTTCCGGCCATCGTATTCGTTTCCGAACGCGACGGCGATGCCGAGATTTATCGGATGGACGAATCGGGGGAAACCCGCCTCACGAACCACCCCGCCCGGGACAGCAAACCCTGCTGGTCCCGGGCGGCTGGTTTCATCGCCTTCGTATCCAGCCGCAACGGCTCCTCCGACCTCTTCCTCATGGGCGAAAACGGCGAAAATCCAAGGCCTCTCACCGAGGACACCTTCAAGGACGGCGACCCCACCTTCTCGCCCGACGGCAAAAAAGTCCTTTTCTCCTCGACGCGGCAGGGAAAGCACTTCGACCTCTTCCTCATCGATACCGACGGCCAAAACCTGCAGGCCCTGACCAACGACAAAACAAGCAAGTTCGAACCCGCCTTCAGCCCCGACGGGAATAAAATCGCCTTCATCGGGCTCTCGGCGGACGGCAAGACCGATCTATTCGTCCTCGATCGAGAAAAGGAAAAAATCGAAAACCTCTCGAACTCGCCCGACCTCAACGAACATGCCCCCTGCTTCTCGCCCGACGGAAAGAGAATCCTTTACGGCGCTTTCAAGGGGGGACGCTCGGACCTCTGGACCATCGGGGCTTCGGGAGAAGGAAGGGAGCGCCTCACCGATGGCCCGGGGCTGATCGGGCACCCCTGCTGGTGCCCGGACGGAAAAATCACCTTCGAGCGCCTCGAAAAGAAAAAGGAAATCTGGCTGCTCGACCTCGTGACCCTCGTCCCCACCCTCCTCAGCGGGGAGGGCCACCAGGATAGCGATCCATGCTGCGCGCGCTGATTTGACTCCCCCTTTCCGCTCGAGGTAAGATAAAAAAATTAAATTTTATTTCGAGATCGTCAAAGGAGCCGGGATGTCGCAGTCACCTTCCCTATCCGAACCTTCGCCCGTCGAGGCTCTTGATTCTCCATCCTTCCCGGGAGCGACCTTCCGCCGGGAGCAGCCCAGCCTGCTCGAAATTTCGGTTTGATATGGACTTCACTCTCGACCTGGGCGTCCTGTCCATCCCGGAAAAGAACTTCAAGGGCTTTTTCACGCCTTGCTGGCCGCAGAACGAAGAGATGCTCGAGGAAGAGGAAACCATCGTTCGGGAAGCGGTCGACTACCCCTTCGCCTCGAAACACCTGAGAGAGATGGCTTCGGAGGGAAGGCGGGCGCTGATCCTGATCGAGGATCAGACCCGTCCCACTCGCCTGATGGCCATCCTCCCGCCCCTCATCGAGGAGTTGCTCTGGGGGGGCATCGAGGAGGAGGACATCCGCATCGCCGTCGCCTCGGGGGCACACCGCCCCATGAGCATCAATGAGCGCTCCGAGAGACTGGGGCCCTATGCGCGCTCCTTCGAGGTCCTCGACCACCATCCCGACGAAGGGCTGGTTTATTCGGGGATCTCGCCACGGGGGACCCCCCTGTTCTTCGACAGCGCCCTTTTCGAGGCCGACCTCATCGTCGCGGTGGGACGGATAGCCCCTCACCGGGTGATGGGCTACTCGGGCGGCACGGGGAGCCTGACGACCGGAATGTCCGGCCGCTCGACCATCGGTGAATTGCACTGGTTGAGCGCCTCTCTTCCCGCCGCTCAGATCCTCGGGGTGGCGACGAACCCGGCTCGACAAGAAAGCGATTCCATCGCCGAGCTTCTCCGACTCGACTACGTCCTGAACGTGATCCTCGACGGAAAAAACCGCATCATCGCCGCCTTCGCGGGAGACCCCGTGGAGGCTCATAGAGCGGGCTGCCTGCAGTCGGAGGCCATCACCCACGTCCCCATCGGAGAACACCCCGCCATCGTCGTGTGTCAGCCTTCCAAGGACCAGCGCTTCCTGCCCGGCTCGTTGAACTCCCTCTACTCGGCCGAAAGGGCCGTGGCCGAGGGCGGGGTCATCGTCCTGGTCGACCCCTACATCCGTCTGGACGCCAGGGCCGCCTTTCCTTCGCTCGAACGAATCCTGGAGCGGGGCGGAGGGTATGCGGACAAACTACAGGCCAGCCACCTGGCCCACGTCGCCTGGGCCATGAAAAGGTCCAGAATCATCCTGGCCTGCCCGCAGATCACCCCGGAGCTGGCCGAAAAGCAGGGTTTCTTGACGGCCCAGACCCCCCAGGCGGGACTGGACCTCGCCCTCTCGATGGTGGAAAGCGAGGCCGAAGTCGCCCTGCTCGATGAAGGAGGAACGATCGTTCCGCTTTGATTTTGCGGTAGAATGAATCGTCCACGAAATCGCAGGAGGGCAAGCCTTGATAACGATCCGATCCTTCTTCAACCCGCTCGAAGCCTACATGGCCCGTTCTCTGCTCGAATCGGAAGGCATCGAGGTCATCCTGCTGGACGAAAACCTGGCCAGCGTCGCTCCGGCTTATTCCAATGCCACCGGGGGAGTACGCCTCCAGGTGGAGGAAAACGAGGCCGATCGGGCCATGGCCATCCTGGATTCACAGAGCGCCAGGAAAACGCCTTCCCTCCTTCGGGCGGATTCCAAGATCGCCCGCCTCATCGCTATTCTGGTCATCGTCACCTTGGCGATCGCCGCCGCCGGGACGGGCATCGTCGGCTTTCTCCACCGCTGATCGCCCGGCTTCAGATTTTTCCCATTCGGGGTGACAGGTAGGCGAGAAGAAGCTGGTCGGTTATCCTTCCATCCTTGACGGCGCTACAGCGCAACCGGCCCTCGAGTTCGAAACCGGCCTTTTCGAGGACGCGCCGGGAAGCGGTGTTGTGGCCGAAGACGAAGGCGAAGAGCCGAATCAAGGAGCGGGTTTCCACCGCCCAATCCCTCACGCTCTCCACGGCGCTCGTGGCGATTCCTCTGCCCCAATACTCCTCGCCCAACCAGAACCCGATCTCCGCCGAACAACGCTCGACATCCTTGCCCTGGATCAGGGCGATGGCGCCGACGGCTTTTTTTTCGACCTCGATCGCGAAGTTCTCCTCGGGCACCTGGGAGGCCGTGCGGGCGATGAATCTCCGCGCATCCTCCAGGCGGTAGGGATAAGGGAAGAGGTCGCGCAGGTTGAGCCAAATCTTTCGATTATTCGCCTGTTTGGCCAGACTCTCGGCGTCTTCGGGACGAAAAGAGCGAACGACGACCTTGGACTTCAAGTACATAGTTGTTTCTCGATCATCGAGGAAAGCAGGGGCGCGATGGAAAAGATCTCCAGTGCGCCCCAATCCCCGGGGGGGGAGAAGGGGAGGGAGTCGGAAACGAGGAAACGTCGGATTCCCGATTCCTTCAAACGCTCGAAGGCTCCGTTCGCGAAGACCGGGTGGGTGACCGCGCAATCGATCGCCTTCACTCCCCTGGCAAAAAGCAATTTCGAGACCTGCGCGAGGGTGGCTCCCGTCGAAACCATGTCGTCCAGGACGAGTGCCTCCTTTTCCTCCAAGTCCCCGCACAAACGAAGCACCCTGGCCTCGATCGCGGGACGCTCCTTGAAGGCGACGGCGAGAGGCAACCCCAGGAGGGAGGCGAAAGAAGCGGCACGCTTGAAGCCCCCGGCGTCGGGAGCGACCACCACGGTCTTCTCGGTGGGCCGGAAGGCTTTGGAAAACAGTCCCAGGGCGGAGCCCTCGAAGACGGGAATGGTGAAGAAACCCGCTATCGCCGGGCTGTGGAGGTCGAGGGTCAGGAATCGATCGATGCCCGCCCCGGAAAAGAGGTCGGCGATCACCCGGCAGGAGATGGGGTCGCCGTTTTTGGAGAGCTTTTCGGCCCTGGAATAGCCGAGGTAAGGGACCACGGCCACCACCGAGCGTGCCCCGGCACGCTTGGCCGCGTCGGCCAGGAAAGCCAGGGCCAGGGTGTTGGCATCGACGGGCGGTCCGGTGGAGAAGAGAAAAATGGCGGTGAAACCAAGGGGATCGTCCAGGAGGCGCACGTTGCGCTCCCCATCGGGGTATTGCCCGATCAGGGCCTTTCCCAGGGGGATCCTCGAGAGCCGCGAGATCTCTTCGGCGAGATCGGCTTGAGCGGGGGCGGCATAAATCATCGCCTCCATGGCTAGCGGATCGATCCCTCGAGCAGGAGTTTCGCTTCTTCGTCGCTGACCTGGGGGAACTCGAGATAGAACTGGCCGATGGCATAGAAGTATTCAGGGGAGTCGAGGGCGACGACTTCGTCGGCCAGGGATTTGAGGACCTCGAGGGTCCCCGGGGCGACGACCGGGGCGACGACGACCAGGGAAGAAGGATTCAGAAGCCGTAGGTCGGCGATGGCCGCACGCACCGTCATGCCGGTAGCGATGCCATCGTCGACCAGGAGAGCGATTTTACCTTCCACCGAGGCCATGGAGCGCCCCCCGCGGAGGTCCGCCTCGCGTCGAACGGCCATGAGGCGCTGTTTTTCCGTTTCCTTCTCCAGGTAGCCCGGGGGAAGGATCATCTCGCGGAGGACTCGTTCGTTCAGGACGCGGGTGCCACGGGCGGTAACAGCCCCGATGGCGAACTCCTCGTTTCCCGGTGCCCCGATCTTGCGCGCGACCACGATGTCGAGCGGGAGATCGAGAGCATCGGCGATCGGCCGAGCCACAGCTAACCCGCCCCTCGGCAGCCCTAGTACCAAGGCGCCTTTGCCCCGATACCTCGTCAGCCTCTCGGCCAACATTTGCCCTGCCTGCTTGCGGTCCTTGAAGATCATCGCTCCCCCCAGGAAACCCCTTGGTCGTTCGGTTAACATATTTTATTAAAAATTTAACCGAATGTCAAACAAAGTCAAACTAAGAGGAAGCGGGAGCTCCAAACAGGCTGCTTGTCCAGAAAGGAGGACTTGATGTCCCCGGCCTTCTGGCCCCTCTCGAGGCAAACCTCTTGATAGATTCCGAAAGCCCTCGCCGCCCCGCCCTCGACCCAGCGGATCTCCGCTTCCTTCAATTGACCGAGGGTCCGACAGTAGGCGTAATGGACGTTTTCTTTCAAGCCTTCCTCGAGGAGGCGGGAGGCCCGCGTCATTTCCTCGGGAGAAAACCTCCTCTCCCCCGCCAAATAAAGGAGGTAGCGATCGGGAGGCTCGCCCGCCGGCGCCAACAAGGAGAAAGAGGGCCGCTCGAGGTTTTCGAACTTTTTCGTCAAGACCTCCGCCACGTGGGCCTCGTTGAGCTTTTCGCCGAAGAGGTCGGAGACCTTGGAATCTTTTCCCAGAAAGCGCAGGAGGGGGCATTTCTGGTAGAAACCGATCACTTCCACCTGGTCCCCCAGGGAATAGCGATAAAGGCCGCCCCCCGTCGTCATCACCAGAGAATAGACGCCGCCCTCAACGATTTCCCAGGCCGGCAAGGTCTTCTTTCCCTGCTCGGGCAGGAACTCGAAGAAGTGGGAGCGCAGGCAAAGCGCCGCGCCGTGGTTCAAAAGAGGAAAGGTGACGATTCCCTCGGTGGCTAGCAGGCCCTTCGGCTGGATCCTCACCCCGGGGAATTTCTTTTCGAGCTCGAGGAAGGGACCGTAGGCCGAGGCCTCCGTCCAACAGCTGATGAGAGCCAGATGGGGCCAGAGACTCCCGAAAAGCTCCGGGGAATCCCTTTTTTCCTCGAAGATTTCCCTGATCTCCCTGGCCCTCCTCGGCTGAACTCCCAGGGCTTTCTCCAGTTCGCTCCTGATTTCTTCCGGAAGGGAAAGAGAAATCTTTCCCCCGGCCAGATCCTCGCATATTCTCGAAAGTCCTTCTCCCAGGGGCTGCAAAAGCAGGGTCAGGAAGGTCGGGTTCCAGATCGAGATGAGGCTCAGGTCCTCGGCGGCCAGCAGGAAGAGNNGAAGAGGAGGGTGACGTAGCGGACGTCCTCGATGTCTTTCAGCTTCGCGACGAGCGAGGGAACGGCCAGGACTTCCCCCATCAGGCGCCGGACCATCGGACCGAGGTACTCGGTGTCGTCCTCGAAGCCGACGGGGATGCCCCCCTCGGTGAATTTCTCCCCGACCGAGGCGGGCGAGATCGACCAGTAGGCGCGCCCCTTCATCGATGCCGGCAAGTTCTTGAAGAGGTCCGCGATCCAGGGAGCCAGCCCGGCCTGGAACTGCTTCCTCAGCTCCGAATTGTAGGGGATGTTCTTCGTGGCGGAAGCGGAGCCGCTGGTGGGCTCGAAGCGGATCGGCTTCCCCGGGAAAAGAACGTCCTTTTCCCCCTTCGCGATCTTCTCGAGATGGGGCAAAAAGTTTTCGTAGCTCGCCAGGGGAACCTTTTCTCGAAATTCCTCGAAGGAGCTTATTTCAGCAAAGCCGTGCTCATGACCGAAGAGGGTCTTTTCGTTTCGACGAAGACAGCGCCTCAGCCATTCCCTTTGGGTTTCCTCGACGCGGGAAGCGGCTCGCTCGAAAAGAAGGGCCTCGGGAAGCGACGAGGCCGCCCAGAGGCCGTTGGCGAGGAAAGACAGTCTTTTTTTCAATCGTTTTTTTCTCGGCCCAAAATGCGCTGCCCCGTTCTTTTCAGGTTGTCGAGGCTGAGGGAGGCGAGGCAGGCCAATTCGTCGCCGTTGGCCCAGCCGGGGTTCTTTTGCTGGAAAAAGGCGATGCGCTCGTCCTGAAGTTCTTTCTCGGTGATGTCGCCCACCCCCGCTCTCAGGCGGTAATCGGTCGGATAGCGGATGATCCCGCTTTCGGGGTCGTAGCATTCCCCGAATCGCCTGGTTGCCAGGCGGTCCAGGACGGCCTTCTCGAATGCGGGCAAGCTTTCCTCCGGGGAGGGATAGTAGTGCTTCAGGTAGACCGGGAGGTAGCGGTAGGTGCGGTAGCCCTTGGAGATCAAGAACCAGTACCAGGAAAATTCGGGGCTCCTCATCACCGAGGAGAAGGCGAAGCGGCTCCAGGTCTTCTCGAGAGCCATCGAGCCCCAGTGAGCCCGATCGATGATGGTGTCCCCCGAAAAGAAGGCCCTGACGGGAACATTCTCCACCACTTCTTCCATCAGGCAGAGGGTCGAGAAGCCGTAAATCTCCCGGCTTTCCTTGTCGATCAGGACGATCGCCCAGGACTTGTCGGAGAGGTCGTCGTCGAAAACCTCGCGGTCCACGCCTTCGAAGGACTGCCCCATCAGCGCAAACATGCGATCCCGCTGAACGGCCGTGAGATCGGCGATCGCGACCACCTCCCCCTTCAACGAATTTTCGGCCACGGGCAACCCCTTTCAAAAGACCTCAAAGAAATTAAAGACTTCCCAACTCGAGGTAAGGCACCCGGGAATCGAGGGCGTCGAGCTCTTTTTTTCCCTCGCCCCATTCCACGGCGTAGATCAGGCTCCGCAGGGTGGCGTGCAGGCATTCCGCCGCCACCACCAAGAGGGGATCCCGTTCGGAGAAGCCGACATACAGGAAGGTCTTGCCTTTCCCGACCCGATCGTTGATAGAATAACGCAGCAAGGCCCGAAAAACATCCTTCCGATCGTCCTCCACCGCGACGCAAGCGGCCGACAGGCTCTTGAAAGCCTCCCCGATCCTCGGCAGGGGCTCCATCCTCGTAAAGACCGCCAGGGCATCGAAAAGCTTCTTCACCAGTTTCATGCGGAGGGAATACTCCTTCACGACGTTCTGGCGAAAGGCGAGCTGATCCCAGCAAGCGAGGACTCCGACGATTCTGTCTTTCTCGATGGCCAGGTAAAAGTCCTTTTCGTCCAGCCCTCTCAACAGTCCGGAATCCTTCTCGATGTCCTCTTTTTGGTATACCGGAAAAAACTGCCTTCCTTGCCCCAGACGGTTGAGGGCCTCGACGATTTGCTCGGCCTTCACGACCTCGCCCTTGACGATCAGGACTCCTTCGGGAAGGGAAAAACGGTGGTGAACCAACGGAATCAAGAGAGTCTGGTAGCCACTTAAAAAGTGATAGTTCGGCAGGCCGGCGCGGCCGCTGGTCAGGATCTCCTTGGCCTTTTCGTTGTCGGCCATGATGGTGGTCAAATAAAAGGGGGGCCTGGATAATTGCTCCCGATGAAGCTTGTGCAGGACTTGGTAGCCGCGGGCCAGGACCAGGGAGGAGCGGAAGTCGGGGGCCAGGCGCAAAGAACTGAGGTAACCGACGGCTTTTTCTTTCCCGTTGAGATAGCAATTCTTTTTCGCCATGAGGGCCACGCCGCCGAGTTCCCCCTCGTTTTCCGCCACGATCGCCCGGGCATCTCTTCCTTCTACTTCGATGGCTTCCCGGAAACAGGGCTCATGGGAGAAAGAAAGGGAAACTCCTCCGGGCATGGAGATGCCGGCCAGCAAAGCTCGAATGCCGGCGTCCTCGCCTGGATCCTCCAGCCTCCCCGGGCGAACTCTCATTCTTCAGCCGTCGGTGCGAAGGCCGAGCGGAATTCCCCTTTTCTGCGAAACCTCGTGCCGCAGGAGCAGGTTGAGGCTGAAAAAGGTTTTCGTCCACTCGAAGTTCTTGCAGTTGGAGTCGGTGTTGCTGCCCCTCTCGATGATGGAGGGGAGGCCGTAGAACATTTTCCTGGCCCAGTGGCAGCGGTCCTCGATCTCGCGAGCGCTCATGGAGGGGGGCTTGAAGGGCGCCTGGCCGAAGCGGAAATCGTCGTCCAGCCACCACTTGGCGTAACGCAGCCGGTTTTCCGCTTCGACCTTCTGGTAGAGGGGGGTCCCGGGAAAGGGCACGATGTGGTTGAAGGCGACCATGAAGATCTTGTTTTTCCTGGTGAAGGCGACGGTCTGGTCGAAGAGAGCGGGGGAATCGTTGGGGTAGCCGAAGACGAAGGTGGCGTAGATGCCGATCCCGGCCTTTCTCAGGTTATCGAGGGCTTCCGTGAAATCCTCGGCTTGGTTGACCTTCTTGCCCATCTGGGCCAGGTTGCCCTGGTCGAGGGACTCGAAGCCGATCAACAGGCCCGTGCAGCCGGCCTCGACCATCTCCTTGAGCAACTCGGGATCGCGCGCCGCGTTGATCGAAGCCTGACTCACCCACTGGATCCCCAGCGGCTTCAGGGCGGCGAAAAGTTCCTTGGCGTTCTTCAGATCCCCTATCATGTTGTCGTCCACGAAGAAGACCATCTTTTCGTTCAGCTTCTTCAGTTCTTCGACGATCTCGGGGATGGGGCGGCGCCGATACCTGGCTTCGTGGATGGCCGAAATGGAGCAGAAGTCGCAAGAGAAGGGACAGCCCCGTCCGGTCTCGACCAGAGCGAGGGAAAAGTATTTTTTGTCCTTGAAGATCGAGCGGTCGGGAGCGATCCCGAAAAGCCCTTTTCGGCCCTTCCCGTCGTAGAAGGGCTTCAAGTCCTTGTTTTTGGCGTCTTCCAGGATCTGCGGCCAGACCCACTCGGCTTCCCCCAAACAAACGGAATCGGAGTGCTCCTTGGCTTCCTCGGGACAGAAGGTGGCGTGATAGCCGCCCAAGACGACGGGAATTCCTTTTTTTCGGTATTCTTCCGCGATCTGGTAGCCCCGTCGCGAAGTATAGGCCTCGATCGAGATGCCGACCAGATCGGTCTCCCTCTCGTAGTCGATCGCCTCCATGCGGTCGTCGAAAAAGGCGATCTCCCATTCCTCGGGGGTCAAACCGGCGAGTACCGCCATGGCGAGCGGCTGCATCTGCCAGGAGCGAATGTACTTGTCGCCCGGAAACCGGCCTATACAGGGATAGATCAAGGTCAGACGAGGCATGAGGCCTCCATCATAATGTACTTGTCGCCCGGGAAGCGGCCGATGTAGGGGTAGATCAAGGTCAGACGGGGCATGAGGCCTCCATCAGGTTGAGCTTGGCGAACCTCGAGGCATCGAATTCCGGCTGTTCGAGGGAATAGGGAAGAGCGAAGCGCGGCTCGTGGTAGAGGCGGCGGACGAAGATCTGATAGGCCAGGTTGCCGATGAAGTTGATGGGGAAGGAAAGGTCGAGGGCGCGCGTCCTCTTCGCGATGTGCTTCATCTTGAACGTTTCCTTGTAGGTCCACTTGAAACCGTCGTAGAGTTCCTCGGGGCTCATCAGGGCGGGCTTGATCACCACGTGCATGGTGTCGTAGTCGTTCCAGTCGTAGGAAAGGATTCTTTTCTCGGAGTGGAGACGCTGGAAGAGGCGGGTGCCGGGATAGGGCGTGTAGAGGGAGTAGCGGGGGATGTCTATCTTCAGCTCGTTGACCAGTTCGACCGTTCGCGCGAAGGTCGTCTTGTCGTCCTGGTCCAGGCCCAGCACGAAGCAGCCCTGCACCGAGATGCCGTACTCGTGCATGACCTCCATGACCTTCTGGTAATCGTTGGAACGGTTGAAGCCCTTGTAGATTTTGTTCAGGTTCTTTTGCTCGATGGTCTCGAAGCCCAGGAGCAGGTAGGCGCAGCCGCTCTTGCGAAGCAGTTCCATCAGCTCGAGGTTCTCGGAGACGGTGGTGGTCGCGAGGCCGCCCCAGCGCTTCTTGAGCGGAATGATGGCGGTCAGCAGCTCCTTGGAGTACTCGACGTCGTCCAACAGGGAAACGTCGTTGAAGACGAAATACTTGCTCTTGATGCTCTTGATGTCCTCGACGACGTCGGCGACGGGCCTTTTCAGGTACTTGGGCCAGACGGCGGCCACGGTGCAGAAGTCGCAGGCATGCTTGCAACCGCGGGTGGCATGCAGGGTGTTGGGCATCATGTAGCCGCTGTAGCGCTGGAGGTCCCGCCGGGCGATGGGCACGTTCTCGAGCCACTCCCCCTCGATTTCGATCTCTTGGTAGATTTTCTGGAGCTTGCCTTCCTTGAAATCCCGCAGCAGTTGGGGCCAGACCCCTTCGGCGCGGCCGATCACGAGGCTGTCTGCGTGTTCGGAGGCCTCCTCGGGAAGGATGGTGACGTGGACCCCGCCCAGCACCACGGGAATGCCGCGGGCGCGGAAGTGGTCCGCCAGTTGGTAGACGCGGGGGGCGGTGCCGGTGATGGCGGAGATGCCCACCAGGTCGGCGGGGTAGTCCAGGGGAATCTTGTCGATGCTCTCGTCGACGATCTTCAGCTCGATGTCGAGGTCGGCCGGAGTGAGGGCGGCCAGGGTGGTCAGGGAAAGGGGCGCTTCGCGCATCGAGCGCTTGAAAGGCCCGATTTCGAGTTTGTGCATGTGTGCGTCGGCCATGACGAGCAAGATCTTCAATTATTCATCCCCCACGATCCACTGGCGATCGGCATGATATCCATCCGTATGCCTCCCAATCATAGCAGAAAGGGGATGTTGGTAGGAGGGCCGAGATGGGCTATACTGCGAAAGGAAAAAGAAAATGGAAATCGAAGAGGGACCGCGTTTTGGATCCTTTCATCCTCTGGGTCACCCTGCCTTTCTCCGCCCTCTGGCTGCTCTCCGAAATCGGCATCACGGCGGTGACCTTCTCCGCCAAGCAATCCAAGGAATTCGACGACAATTCCCTCAACGTCATGGTAGGCACGACCATGTCTTCGGTGGCGCTGGGGATCTTTCTTTGGACCACGAAGATCGGCGATATCCCGATAAAAACGCATTTCTTGCCGATTCTCGGCCTGTTGCTGATGATTTTCGGCATCACCCTGCGCTGGGTCGCCATTTTGACCCTGAAAAAATACTTCTCCATCAACATCGCCGTCGAAAGCGACCACAAACTGATTCGGCACGGCCTTTACCGCTTCATTCGACATCCTTCCTACACCGGCAGCCTGATTTGCTTTCTGGGGATGGGGCTCTCCTATTCCAACTGCCTCAGCCTCCTCCTGATGTTCTTCGCGCCCCTTCTGGCCCTCGTCAACCGCATCCGGGTGGAGGAAAAGGTGTTGAACAGAATTTTCGGGAACGATTACTCTGATTACGCCTCGAAGACGAAAAAGCTTTTGCCCTGGATCTACTGATTTTTTCTTGGATCGATCTTTTTTGGAAGGGAAGCCATGCGAAGATTCTTCAGCATCTACCAGTACGCGACTCCGGCCGTCTTCTTTCCCTTGACCTACTGGCTGTGGCTGAACCGCTACCACGGCAACCACGCTTTCGTGCTCTTCCTCCTCGCCATCCCCATCGTCTTCTCCTACGTGATCCCGGCCCTGGGAACGAACTGGCTGGGCCTCTGGGAGATCAACACCCGGGTCAGACTCGGAAAGTTCCGCCCCCACCACGGCTTCCTCTTCGGGACCGGCACCAGCCTGCTCACCTTCTTGAGCTTCGATTCCCCAGAGTTCAGTTTTTCCGGGCTCTTCCGCTCCGCCCTGGTCCTGGCCTCGGTGCTCGGCTTCTGGAACTGGATCTACGACATCTACGCCATCGACTGCGGCTTCATCACCGCCTACAACCAATCCTACGCCGACGGGAAAGGGGCCGAGGCGATCGCCACCGAACATGCCCCGGTCTACTTCGGGACCTTCGGCTTCCTCTACGGCCTGATGCTCAACACCGCCCAGCACTATTTGATCGATCTCGGAAGAATTTCGCTCTACTGGCCACTGCTCATCCTCTTCATCGCGATCTCGCTCGTTTTTCCGAGCCTGGCCTATATCGGACTTTCCTTCCTGAGGCACGGCCACTCGGGCCTGAAGCCCTTCGAAAAGATCGGAGGCTGAGTTGTCTTTGAAAGCCTTCGGGCGCCGCATCCATGCCCTGCGTTGGCTGGTCATCGGGGCCTGGATCCTCGCCCTGCTCGTTTCCTCCTTCTTCGCCAAGGACGTCGAAAGCGTCCTCCGGGGCGGCGCCGGCGCCATCAAGGGCTCGCAATCCCTCATGGTCGACACCCTGCTCTACCGCGACTTCGACAACCCCTTCACCAAGGTCGCCATCGTCACCTTCAAGAGCGCTCGCCTCACCACCGACCACCCCGATTTCCAGGCCGCCGTCGCGAAAATAAAGAAGGACCTCGTCGAGAAACCTTTCATCCGCGAGACCCTCAGCTACTACGACGCGAAGGACGAGAGGATGCGCACCGAAGACGGCCATGCCCTCGCCATGCTCGTGGGAATGAAGGCCAAGGACATGCGGGAAGAAGAAAAAATTCTCCCCGAGCTGCGCGAAGCCATCAGGGAAACCAAGGAAGCCTATAAGAAATCGGGCCTCCTCATCGAGACCACCGGAAGATCGGCCCTGACCTACGACTTCAACATCATCAGCTCGAAGGACTCCACCAAGGCGGAAGGAAGGGCCATCCCCCTGACCCTGATGGTCTTGCTGCTGGCCTTCGGCTCTTTGGTTGCCGCAGGGCTACCGCTCTTCATGGGCATTTTCTCGACCACGGTGACGATGGGCCTGATCGTGCTCCTGGGACAAAGCGTCGAACTGTCCACCCTGACCCAGAACATCGCCACCATGCTGGGCTTGGCGGTCGGGATCGACTACTCCCTCTTGATGGTCAACCGCTTCCGGGAAGGGTTGAAAGAGAGGCTTTCGGTTTCGGAGGCGATCGCCGAAACCCTCGCCACTTCCGGCAAAGCGGTTATCTACTCGGGACTGGCCGTTTTGACGGGCCTCTGCGGCTTGTTTTTGACCCCCCTTTTCGAGACCCAGTCGGTCGGGGTGGGCGGGACCATGGTGGTCGCCGTTTCCGTCCTGGCCGCCCTCACTTTGGTTCCCGCCATCCTCTCGGTCTGCGGCACCTTCATCGACTGGCCCCCCCAATTCTCGAAGTCCATCCAGTCCGAGGCCTCCAAGGAAGCCTGGCGAAAGTGGGCCTCCTTCCTGATGGATCGCCCGGTGCGCGCGCTACTGGTCGCCCTGGTCCTGATCGGAACGATGGTCTGGCCGGTCCAGAAGTTCGTTTCGGGCTTCCCCTCCCAAAAATGGTTCCCGCTCGCCATGGAATCCCGCCGCGGCCTCGACGTACTGGCCGACATGAAGCAGGGCTGGAGCATTTTCCCGGTCTACCTGATCGTCGAGAAAAAAGAAGAAAACGACACTCCGATCCTTGCGCCGCGCTACCTGGCAAAATTACTGAAAGTATCCCGGGCCATCAACGGTGATCCGCTCGTGGGTTCGGTGGTGGGGCCGGTCGACCTTCAGCCGGGCTTGTCTTCCCTGAACTACCTCATGCTTTACTCGAACCTCGAGAAGACCTTGTCGAAGTATCCCAAGATCTCGCAGCTCTTCCTCAGCCATGACCGGAAATCGACCCTCTTCCAGGTGGTCATGAAGGACTCGGCCACCCTGGAGGAATCCAAGGCCGCGGTGAAGCGGTGGGAGAAGCTGGACGTCGGAGAAAACCTGAAAATCAAGGTTGGCGGCCAACTGGTCTTCTACAACGATTACGACGAGGCGATGAACGCGAGTTTCCCCCGGGTGATCGCCTTCGTCCTCTTCTCGACCTTCCTGGTTTTGTTTTTCGCCTACCGCTCCTTCCTCATCCCGCTCAAGGCCATCCTCATGAACCTGCTTTCGGTGGGAGCGGGCTACGGCGCGCTCGTCGCGGTGTTCCTCTTGGGATGGGGGCGTCAACTGATCGGGCTTTCCGAAGTGGTGGACGGCATCCCGCAGTCCATCCCGCTCATCATCTTCTGCGTGGTCTTCGGCCTCTCCATGGACTACGAGGTCTTCCTCCTCAGCCGCATCAAGGAGAGCTACGACCAGTCGGGCGACAACCGGGCCGCGACCGCCGAGGGGCTCGCCCTCACGGGGGGCATCATCACCAGCGCCGCCCTGATCATGGTCTTCGTCTTCGGGGCCTTCGCCTGGGCCGACATGGTGCTGGTCAAGATGCTCGGACTGGGGCTGGCCGTGGCCGTCCTGGTCGACGCCACCGTCATCCGCTGCCTGGCGGTCCCGGCCTTCATGCGCATCGCCGGGCGCTGGAACTGGTACCCGGGCGAAAAAGGGAAATAAAAACCCCGAAAAATGACCATCGCATGCTTCTAAAGGGGCTGAGATTCTCCGCAAAAGACGAGGAAGGGACCCTGAAGGAAGAAGCGGAAATCGCCGCCGGCTCTTCGGTGGACTCGATGCAGTTCTCGATTTTTTCACGCCAGAACCAGGAGGCCGTCCAGGCCACCAATCCCATCGCGGCGGGCATCCAAAATTTCCTGAACGAACAGGAAAACCAATCCTTGAAGTGAGGCATCCTATCCGCCTTTCTTTTCCCGGCGACGGCAGGGTCCGGGAGAGGGGGACAAGAGATCGGTTCGAGAGAGCTTTTTCGATCGGCAAAAGGATCGTCGCTTGAAATCGGCTGCGGCAAAAAGGATAATGACAGACAAGCAAGGGAATTTCCGATAATCTAAGGAGCAAGAAATGTCGCAGTTCGAGAACGTCACCGTCATCAAGAAAGCCAACGTCTATTTCGAAGGCAAGGTCACCAGTCGGACCGTCCTCTTCCCCGATGGCAGCAAAAAGACCCTGGGGATGATGATGCCGGGCGATTACGAGTTCGGTACCGATCTCAAGGAAGAAATGGAAGTTCTGGGCGGCAAGGCGGAAATTCTTCTGCCCGGTGAGACCGAATGGAAGCACTTCGACGGAAAGGGCGTCTTCTACGTGCCCGCCCACTCCAAGTTCAAATTGAAGGTCGAAAGCCCCTTCGACTACTGCTGCTCCTACATCAAAGAATAGGGCGCATCGGAGGAGGATCGTTCATCCTTCCTCCTCCGATACGGGCTTCGTGGCTGAAATGCTATACTGAGCATTGTGAAGTGCCTGTCTTGTCAAACGGATCTCCCTGAGAAAGCCAAGTTCTGCGCCTCCTGCGGCTCGAAAGTGGCGCTGTGTTGTCCTGCCTGCGGCAGTGCGGTCAACGGCGACCAGTCCTTCTGCGCCAACTGCGGAGAGCGCCTGAAGCCGCCCGAAAAATTCAAGAGCGCCAAAACCGAGGCCCTTTCCGAGGACAGCGGCGATCGCCGTGTCGTCACCGTCCTCTTCACCGACGTTTCGGGCTTCACCTCCATGTCCGAAAAGCTGGATCCGGAAGAGGTCAGCGAAATAATCAACCAGTTCTTCACCGTCCTCACCCAGCCCGTCTACAAATACGGGGGGGTGGTGGACAAGTACATCGGGGATGCCATCATGGCCCTCTTCGGGGCCCCGGTGGCCCACGAGGACGACCCCGTCCGGGCCGTTTCGGCGGCCTGGGAGATGCAGCTCGCCGCCAAGGAATTCGCGGCCAAGCTTTTGGCCCGCACCGGCATCCACCTCCAGATCCGGGTCGGCATCAACACCGGCCTGGTGGTCGCGGGGGCGGTAGGTGGTGCCCAGAAGCAGGACTACACCGTCATGGGCGATGCCGTCAACCTCGCCCAGCGCATGGAAGCCAACGCCTCCCTCGGCGGGGTCCTGGTCAGCCAGGAAACCTTCAGCCAAACCAAAAACGCCTTTTCCTTCCAGGAAAGAGAGCCCATCAAGGTCAAGGGCAAACAAGAACCGGTGAAGGCCTACGACCTGGCTGGTCCGAAAACCCATGGCCAGACCGGATCGTTCGATCAGGGAAAAACCTTGGCACCGGGCGGTTTCGTGGGGAGAAAGACCGAACTCGAACGCCTGATGCTCAGCCTCGAGGGTGCCGAGAAGGCCACTTCTCAGCTCGCCATCCTCTCGGGCGAGGCCGGGATCGGCAAGAGTCGCCTGGTCCAGGAGTTTTCGAGCCGCATCGGCCCCGGGTGGGCCACCATGCTCGGACGCTGCCCCTCCTGGACCCAGGAAAGCAGCTACGCCATGATAGCGGACCTCCTCTCACGCTGGCTCGATCTCCCTTCCCACCCCCAATCTGAGGTGATCGTCCGGCGCCTCCAGGAGTCCTGCGCCCTCTACTGCCCGGAAGACCTCGAGAGATCGGTTTCCTTGCTGGGGCACCTCCTTTCCCTGGACATTCCCCATCGCGAGACCTCGAGCCTTTCCCCGCAGCAGAAACGTTCGGCCGCCTTCTGGACCCTCAACGACCTGCTATGCGCCATCACCCGCCAGAATCCCCTGGCTCTCTTCCTGGAGGACCTTCACTGGATCGACCAGGCTTCCCTGGACTGGCTACGCGGCTTCGCGGCAAGGGTGGAGAGCGAGGCCCTGCCCCTGCTTCTGGTTTTGCAGCATCGTCCCACCACGGAGCGCAACCTGGGAGAATGGGGCCAGCTGGACCTCTGCCGCATCCGACTGCAGCCTTTGACCCCCGAGGAGTCGGCGGGGCTGGCCGGGGAAATCCTCGAGACCCCGCCGAGCCGCTGGCCTTCTTCCCTGAAACAGCTCTTCGGACAGATCGGCGCCCGGGCCGAGGGCAATCCTCTCTACCTGACCGAACTGCTGCTCTCCCTGATCCACTCCCGCGTCATCCTCAAGGAGCCGGGCGGCATCAAGGTCATGCCCCTGCGGGCTGGAACCAGCCTCCCCACCACCATCAACGGGGTGGTGGCCTCGCGGCTGGACACCCTCGGGCCCGCCCTCCGCTCCCTCCTGCAGGTCGCCTCGGTGATCGGGCGCTCCTTCCACCCCCGACTTCTGGCCAGCATCTACCCCGTCGCCAACGCCAAGGAGAACCTCGAAGCCCTGGCCAAGGCCGGATTCCTCCATCCCCGCTCTTCCGGGGAATACGCCTTCAACCAGGTCGTCCTCCAGGAAGTCACCTACCAGAGCATCCTCCTGAGCACCCGAAGGAAGCTCCACCATTCCCTGGCGACCGCCCTCGAGGAAATGCTGAAGGAACGCGCCGAGGAGCAAAGCAAACTTCTGGCCTTCCACTGGAGCAAGGCCGAAAACCCCCGGAAATCTTCCCACTACCTCTTCCTCGCCGGGAACCAGGCCAAACAAAACTTCTCGAACCAGGAAGCCATCTCCTACTATCGACGATCCCTGGAATGGCTCGACAAGTGCGAGGAAGAAGAGGGATTACCCGATCGATTGGATATTTTCCTCTCGATCGCGGAGATCGAAACGACCATCGGGGCCTATGCCGAGGCGCAGGCCTTCCTGAAGAAGGCCGCCTTCCTCGCCCCCTCCCCTCTCGTCAAGGGCAAGATCTTCTTCATGCTCTCCGGGATCTCGGAGCGGAAAGGGGATTTCGAGGCCGCCCTGGCGCCCTGCGAGGAAGGAATCGGGATGCTGCTCAAGACAGGCGGGTTCGAGCTGGCGCAGCTGCTTTACCAGAAGGGCTGGATGAAGCTCCGCCAGGGAGACTACCAAAGCAGCATCGACATCAACAAGCAGGCGCTCACCCATTTCGGCCTCGGCGATCATCGACGGGAGATGGCCAAGTGCTACAACTGCCTCGGGGCCTGCTTCTATCGCCTCAACCACTGGCAGCAGGCGCTCGAAAGCCACAAGACGGCCCTTCGCCTTCGAGAAGAAGCGGACGATATCCATGGAGCCGCCATCTCCCACCAGAACCTCGGGGCCGTTTACTTCGAGATCGGGGAATGGAACCAGGCTGCCGACAACTACCAGCGCAGCCTGGCCATCTTCCAAAAGGTCGGGGACATCACCAATATCAGCGCCATGCAGATCAACCTGGGCGACCTCCTCTGCAACATGGGAAAGCTGAAGGAGGCGGAGCAATACCTGAGACAGACCCTGGAGCTCAACCGCAGGGTCGGCAACAATTATTTGGTCGGCCTCGCCCTCTGCGCCATCGGCAACACCGTCTCGCTGGATGGAAGAACCGAAGAAGCGATCCCCCTCCTGAAGGAAGGCGTCGCCATCCTCGAATCCATCGGCGCCGTGGACCTCCTGGCGGAAGTCTACCAGATCTTCGGGCGCGTCTACCTGAGCTGCGAAAACTGGAAAGAGGGGCTGCAGTGCCTCGCTCAGGGGACCGAACTGGCCAAGTCCACCAACAGCCCCATGCAAATCGGGGTGATCCAGCGCCTCTACGCCTCTTACTTCCTTCGTCAGGAAAAGCGGGAGGAAGCGGAGCAGGCCATAAAGGCCTCGCTCGAACTGCTTTCCAAGTTCGGAAGCAAACTCGAGCAGGCCAGGGCCTGGTTCGTCGCCTCCCGGATCTTCACGAACGAGGAAGGCGAAAAGCTTCGAAAAGAGGCGATCGCCGTCTTCCGACAGCTCGACGCCGGCTTGGACCTCAAAGAAGCGGAAAACTAAGAGCAGATGGGGTATAATGCTCAAGTTCCCTTTTTGCCTGCTGGGAGCCGAACAAGATTCTCCGGGTCGGCGCTTGTCCTAGATAGGAGTTAGTCCGCCCTTTTCGCGGAAAAACATGGATCTTCCCAGTATAAGCTTCAACCTACTTCTCGTTCTGTTCTTCATCTTCCTCAACGGTTTCTTCGTCGCGGCGGAGTTCGCGATGGTCAAGATCCGACCGAGCCGCCTCCAGCAACTTGTCCAAGAAGGTCATTCACAAGCCAAAATCGCCCAGCATATCACCGATCATCTTGATGCCTACCTATCCGCTTGCCAACTGGGGATCACCCTGGCTTCCCTCGCCTTGGGTGCACTGGGAGAACCGGTTATCGGAGACATGATCGAACCGGGGCTCCAGGCCCTCAGGGTACCCGATGCCGCCATTCACACGATCGCCTTCACGATCTCCTTCATCATCATCACGATGCTCCATATCGTCCTAGGCGAACTCGCTCCGAAGTCGCTCGCCATCCGCAACGCCGAGGGAACGACCTTGTTCGTCGCTTTGCCTCTCAAGATCTTCCACGACGTCTTCTTACCGGCGATCTGGGCCTTGAACGGGATGGCGAACCGGATCCTGCACCTCATCGGAATCCCGCCGGTCTCCGAGCATGAAGCCGCCCACACCGAAGAAGAGATCCGCATCCTTATGCACGAGAGCGCCAAGAGCGGGCTCATCGATCAGAGCGAAATGGCGATGTTCAACAAGATGTTTCGCTTCTCCGATCGATCGGCTCACGAGATCATGGTCCCCCGTGTCGACATGATCTGCATCGACCGCAACGCTCCCTTTGCGGAAATTCGAGCCCTCTCGATCGACGAGGGTCGAACTCGCTACCCCGTATGCGACGGAGGCAAGGACAATGTTGTCGGCTTCGTCCACATCCGCGACCTCTTCACCGCCAAGCGGGAGGACATCGACTCGATCACCCGAGAAGTGCTGGCCGTTCCGGGCAACCACGAATTGAGTGCCGTGCTTCGCAAAATGCAAAAAGCCAAGGCCCAACTCGCCATCGTGATGGATGAGTACGGGGGAACGGCGGGGATGCTTACGATCGAAGACATCCTGGAGGAGATCGTCGGTGAGATCCAAGACGAGTTCGATGACGAACGCCCCCTAATCGAGCAGCAAGGCGATGCCTTCTCGATTGATGGAAACATGCTCATCGAGGACCTGAACAAGGCCTTCTGCCTTTCCATAGAAACCGAGGCGGAATCTCTCGGGGGGTGGATGTATTCCCTCCTTGGACGAGCGCCCCTCTACGGCGACACAATCGAGGAAGGGGGTGTCCGCTTTTTTGTCGCCGAACTCGACCATCTCCGCATCGTGCGGGTCCGAATCGAGAATGCCCAGCTTGTTCTGGAGGGCGAGACCCCGTAGTCCGGCATCCGCCCTGCTATCGCAAATTTCGTTTGCACAAGACAGCGAGGGTGTGCCCTTCGATACCTCAGGGCGAACGGAAATAG